>CANKOI010000033.1 GCA_947484175.1 Deltaproteobacteria bacterium | reverse complement strand
GCTCTACCTCGCGGCGGAGGCGACGCCGCCGCGGCCAGTAGATCAGAATTCATGGCGTTGGTCGATCCCCCAGAGGCCTATCGGCGACTTTGCGATCGCCCTGAGCCACCCCCTCCCGCGATTCCCCAGCTCCTCGCCACGCCACCTCCTCCGCTCCACTCCACCCGCGCCCCCCCGCGCCGCATCAAACCCGCACCAACCCCCGCTCCAGCAGCCCCGCCACCACGCTCCGCACATACCGAACGAGCCCCGGCCGCTCCGACTCCGGCAAGTGCAGCGTTCGCTCCAGCCGCTCGGCCAGCATCACCACGTCGTGCCGCCCATCGAGCCAGTCAAACAGCGGCGCCATCGTGGGCGGCACGTACAGCCTCCGGATCAGGGCATCCCCGCCGTGGTGGCCGGGAGTGCGAACCTCCACGCGCAGCGCGGGGATCACGCGCCCCTGCCCGTCGAGCGGAACCGCGCTGGCGGCGAGGACCAGCGGTCCGAGGAGCGCGGGCCGGTCCGTCCGCCGGAGGCGGCGCACGGGCGGCAACGCCCCCATCTCCGTCGCCCCGCCCCCCTCCACCAACTGCCGAAACGCGTCTGCGAAGAACGGCTCGCCGAAAACGCCGTTCGGCTCCCGGTGAACGGCACGTCGAGCCGCGAAGCCGGAGGCGAAGCTCACAAAAGCCTGGTGGTCGGTAGCGCGGGCGGGCAGGCCCTTGCCGTCCACCAGCGCCCGCGCCTGCGCCCACCACTCGTCTTTACGCGCATTGAACTTGTAAAAAAACCACGTCAACTCCCGGAAAGCGAGCAGCGTGTCGCGCGTATGGTCGGAGTAGGCGTCGAGTACCGTTGCCTCCTCGAGGCCTCCACCTCCACCCCCCCCCTCCAATAGCGTCCGCAGCGAGTACGCGAGGTGCCGCCCGCCCGACTGCGCGAGGAAGCAACCGACGGAAAGAATGGGATCCACAAATCCCGCAGCGTCCCCCACGCGCACGAGCCCCGGCACCCACAGGTTCTCCGACACATAGCTGAAGTCGCGGATCGCATGCACCAGCGGCGCGCCCGCCGAGTACGGCACAAGCTCGGCGCTGGCGAGCAGTTCACTCAGCTCTGGACACCCCCCGATCGCCTCGCGGTACCTCTGCTCGGGGGGAGCGGCGCCCGCCGCGCCCGGAGTCCCCAGCCGAGTGACCACCCCCACCGATACGAGGTCCGGGCCAATCGGAAAATACCACGACCAACCGGCCGGGTGGGCCACGATGAACGCTCGGGAGGCATCCGCCGGCCCGTTCAGCTCGTCCACGAAGCGGGCGCCCCGAAAATACCCCCAGTACGCGATGTTTCGCAGGTGCGGGTCCATCACCCGTTGGCAAACGCTGCCGGCCAGACCCGCCTGCCCGGTCGCGTCCACCACGAACCGGGCGCGGTGCTCCTTCCCGGAGGCGCAGCGCACGCCCACCACTCGGCCACCCTCTTCCACCAAGCCCACACACCCGTCGATCTCCATCTCGGCCCCGGCCCGCACGGCAACATCGAGCAGGAGCTGATCGTAGCGGGCACGGTCTACGTGCCACGTGTAGGCCGTCTGCACCGCACCCTCGTTCGTCCGCACCTCGTCCATGGTGGCAAAGAGGAGGTGCCAGGGCTCGGGGCCGGTGCCCCAACGAAAGGTCGCCCCGTACTTCCGAACGAAGCCGGCCTCGTTCACGACATCGTACGCGCCCATCTCCTCGAGGACGAGGTTGATCTCGGACACCAGCGTTTCGCCAACATGAAAGCGGGGAAAACGCTCTCTCTCGAGGATTCGCACCCGTGTTTCTGGACGATGTTTGAGGAGAATGGCGGCGAGCGTGCTGCCGGCCGGACCGCCTCCAACCACCAGAACGTCCAGTTCGTCGTTCGCCATCATCGCCGCTCGAGTCGGTAATATGCGGTTCGCAGGAGGCTCGGCGCTCCGAGGGTAGACCACGACACATAGGTGGGGCAGAGTCGCAGTCCCAAGCGCGCGGCGGCCCGGTACCGCTCGGCGAGGCGCTCGGCGAGCGAGGTGCCCGCGAGGTCGCCGAGGCGTTCGGGCGCCTCGTGCACGCGTACGTGGAGGCTGTGCCCCACGACCACGCCGTGCACCTGACGCTCGGTTACGACCAGCGCGGCGGGATGCTGCGGCAGCCCCGGCGGCAGCGCCGAAACTACGGCTCGCAAGTGGGGCTCCGAAAATAGGGTGCCGCCCGCGTCCACGGCCTTTGCGTCCGCATATTCCGCGTACTGTTTCAGCACCGGCGTGGGGTCAAAGTCGACGCACAAGAACCGGGCGTCGGAGCGGAGGCGTCCCCCGACGGCTTCCGCGAGGCGAGCGAGGAGGCTCGTCGTCGGGGAACGGTAGGCGTAGAGCTTCGTCTTGTCCCCGTCCACTCCGACCTGCACGTGCGCGCCCTTCTCTTGCACGAGCAGCTCCGCTATCCCCGGAAACTCGACGCCGCGGGTACCCAAAAAATCCGCGATCGCCCCCTCCCTCACGCGCTCGGGGTCGACGTTCCACGCCATGCGCAGCGTGCCGGCACCCTCCCGCTCGCTGAACTCGGCGGCGTCGAAGGGGTCGCCGCTTCCGCTCCCGAAGGTGCTGCGTCCCGGAAGCGCGGACACGCTCTGTCCTAAGCGCCGCCCCTCCTCGCCGGCGAGCCCCTCCAACCAGCGGAACATCAGCTCCACGGCCCAACTCCGGGCGCGAGGATCCCGTCGGGGTCACACGCCGATTTCAGCGCGCGCAGAACGTCACGCGAACCGAGGGCGTCGGCGGACCCGCGTGGCCAACGTCGCCCCACACGGTACGGGATGACGGGCAGGGCGAGGAGGGCGTCGTAGGTGGGGGTGTCGTCCTCGTCCGACCACGACTCTCCGGGAAGGACCGTTGCGTGCACCCCGAAGTTTACAAAATCGGGCGCGGCGTACATCGCCAGCCGGGACTCGGAGACGCCGGCTGCGACCTGTGCCGCGACGAGATTTTCGAGGACATGCAGAACGGCTTCCGCCGCGCTCCACGGTGCATTCACGTCCACGCCGCGCAGGCTGGCCCGCGCGAGGAAGTCGCCCAACCCGTTGAGCGGGCCGTTCCAACGTTCATCGTAGTCGGGGGATCGGCCGGTCCGGGCTGCCGCAGTCTCGGCCTCGGGCGCCCGCACCGACACCCCCGCGATCCGCAGCCGCCTCGCCACTTCTACAGCGCGTTCCGCAGCCTCTCTCGCCGAGAAGGTGGAAACCACCCAGACGTCCACCGTCCACTCGCCGCTGCCGCGACTCGTGCGTTGCACACGAAAGGTGTCGTACACCCCCGCCAACTCGGCTCCGAGCGGGAAGAGGGGCAGCACGCTCGGCGCCTGCCCGGAGAGCCGCATGCGCCAGGGCGGTGGCCGGCGGCGGAAGGCGAGCTCGGTCACGATGCCGAGCCCCCCCTCACTCCCGAGGAGCAAGCTGGTCAGCTCAGGCCGCCCCTCGCGCATGAACGGCGCAACACCCGAGCGGTCCGCCGCCCCGGTCCACATCGCGGTCCCGGCTCCCGATACCCACTCCACCCCCGTGAGGATCTGGCCCCACGAGCCGCTCCCCATGCCGATCCCCGAGGTGCAGGCCGTGGCCACGAGGCTGCCGAGCTGGGTGTCGCCAAAGGCATCCGGGTGGAGGGGCAAGTGGGCCCCGCCGCGGCGCAGGGCTTGGTCGAGCAGTCGCACCGGCCAGCCAGCTCCCGCGCGCACCACCCCGTTCGCGACCTCCAGCCTGTGCAGCCGCGAAACGTCCACCGCCACGCTGTTGTCGAGTCGAAGCGGGCTCCAATACGCGGTGCGGCTGCCGACCGGGACGATCACGATCCGCCGCTCGCGGCAGAGCTGCACGAGCGCTACGACCTCGGCGGTGCTGCCGGGTTGCACCACCCAACGGGGGCGGCCCACGTCGCGGCCGGTGCTGTCGGTGAGGGCCGGGGAGGGGAGCACGTGCGCATCGCCGACGAGGGCGGCAAGGGCGGCGTGAACGGCGGCTCCATCCATCCTCCGATCCTATCCTCGTGCCCGGCCGTGGTGTTATGACGCCCCATGCGCTGTGCCACCCGCACGTTCTTTTCGTGCTTGATGCTCGCCCCTTTCGCGGCGAACGCGGCCCCCGACTCCGCGGCTCCGCAGGGCCGCCGAGTGGCCGTCGTGGTGGGGGTGTCGAGCTACGACCGCCTGCCTCCCGAACTGCAGCTCGACAGCGCCCGCAGCGAGGCCGCCCGTGTGGCCGCAGCGTTGGAGCAGAGCGCCGGGTTCGACGAGGTTCGGTTGCTCACCGATGCGAGCGCCACCAGTGTGCAGCTCCAAGCCTTGATGGAGGAGGAGCTGAGCAAGACGGTGCAGTGGAAGGACCTGTTCCTGTTCTACTTCGTGGGTCACGGCATGGGCGGCGACTACGGCGAGCCTCGCCTCCTGCTCTACGACACCGATCCCGACGCACTCGAAACCACGACCGTCGGCGTTCGGGATCTCGCGGCGCAGCTCCAGAAGTGGGTGCCCGCCTCGCGGTACGTCGTCGTCACCGACGCAGCGCACGAACAGTCGCTCAACGGGCTGGTCCTCCTCGGCCCCACGGGCAACGACTGGCCCGTGCTCGGCCAGCAGAGTTTCATCATTTCCAGCACCGGTCCGCGGCAGTCCACGCAGGCGGGGGTGTTCAGCAAGTCCTTCATCGAGGGCATCTCGGGCCAGGCCGATGCCAACGGCGACGGCGTGATCACCGGCTCCGAGCTGAACACGTTCCTGATCCTCGCGGTCCCCAACGCTACCGGGGGGCAGCAGCTGCCCACGGTTCAGAGCAAGTACGACCCGGGCATCCAGATCGTCGACCAGCGCAAGCCCGTCGAAGAGGCCACTGCGCCCGGCCCCGTGCTGCCCACGCATCGCGTCGACAAGGCGAAGTTCGTGCTTCCGGCCGGCACCGCGCAGAAGGTTCAATGCCGAGAAACCGAGGTGAGGGCGTGCGACCCGAGCTGCTACCTCTTCGATGTGCTCGCCGGGCCCTGCACGGTGTGGGCTTCGGTGGATGGGAAGGAGTACACCACCACCGTAAGTGTCGCGGGGCGCGGGCTCTACCACTGCGACCTCGTAGACAGCGCCCTGAGCTGCGCCGCGCCCCCCGTTCAGTAAGCTACGGGGTTCATTCCCGGCAGGCTGTCCATCCGGTCCACAAAACCGAAGCCGGCGCCTAAGTCTAGGCGCAAGGTGCCGAGCACCTCACCGTTGGCCGAGACGTGGTCGATCACGCCGGAGGTGCACCACGCCACCATCGTGCTCCCGTCGGGCCGGCGGGCCACGTCGCCGAGCGCGTACACGAACAGCGGCTCCGGGGGTTGGTAGGTCCACCGCGCGGCGGCGGTGTGGGTGTCCGTGTCGAGGCCGAGCTCCAACACGCGTGAGCCGGCGTCGGCATCGCGGTTGTCGAACACGAGGAGGCCGTCCGAGAGCCGCTCGAACTGGTGCTGTCGCTGGGGAACGTCGTCGGGTTCGGGGAACACGTAGTCCGACTGGGGCCCGCCGATCTGCTCGCCGAGCGTACCGTCGCGACCCACCTCCACGATCGCTCCGAGGCCTCGCGCGCTGACCAAGTAGGCATCTCGGTCGGGGTCGTAGTCCAGCGCGTTGATGCCGGTCCAATAGCCCTGTGCGTCCACATCGCCGTCAACGCCGGGCTTCCAGGAGTCGAACGCCGACCACACCACCTCGGTGGTCCCGGTGGCGTCGCCTTCCACGACCCGATTGCCCCACACGGGCTCGCCGTCGTCGAGCTCGCGCCGGTCGAACTCGATGAACGCGAGGCGGTCGTCAGGAAGGAGCGTGAAGTCGTGGGAGAAGGCGGGAACGTCGAGGTCGGCGAGCGCGTCGCCCGACCACGACACGGAGCGCAGACCTCCGCTGTCCTTGGCTTCACTCTCCGCAAAGCCGTACCACACGCCGAGTCCATCGGCGCGCACGCGTACGCGCGAAAGTCGGGGCACGTCCACTTCGTGCCACCACACGATCTCTCCGGTCTCATCAAGTAGAACGGCGTACGACACGGCCCCCACGAACGACGTGGCGGTCCAGCCCCCCCAAGCCGGTTCGCCCTCCACGGCGACAAGGGGCAGCCCGGCCGCGAGCGGGCCAGTGCTGAAGTTCACAGCATCGCTCTCCCCGACGTCCTCCACCTCTACGCGCGCTTTCAGGTTGGTCGAGGCGGGCAGTGCAAAGAGGGTGGCCACATGGGCGAGCTCCGCATCCTGCCAATCCGTAGCCAGCCACGCCTCGCCGCTCCGCTCGACTACGATGCGCGTGCGCTCGGGGCCCGTTCGGCTCCACGATGCCGTTGCCACCGTGCCGATCGTGGGATTCACGGCGATGCTCGGCGCTACGCCGCCCGGCGCGTCGGTGCAGGCGGCGATCATCACGACACCCGCGAGCCGGTGAGGGGAGGGGCGTGGGGCCACGTCGGGGCCTAACTCTCCGTTTCTGGATACGGCGTGCGCGATGCTGTTCCTCGCTGCCGCGCTCGCGATCGAGCCCGCGTCGCCCGACTACCCGGGGCATTGCCAGTCCCCGCGGTGGAGCGCGGATGGCCGGTGGCTGAGCTGGGAGGTGAACTACCTCGAGCGGCAGGCGGTGGAGCTGTACGTCACGCCCGCGGGCAGCGTGTCTCCCCCCCGCCGCGTGAGTCCTGCGGTCGCGACGGGGTCGCTCACGGCGGGCTTTAGCACCACGGCCGGCCGCTCCGTCACCCACGAGATCAGCTTCTCCCCCCCTTCGCTCAACCGTTTCGTGTACAGCAGCAGCGGCACCACCGAGGACTACGACGTCTACCTCGACGGTGCGGGCACGCTCGCCCCCGCTCCGGGAGCCGACGGCGGGGTGGCTTGGAGCCCCGCCGGGCCGCAAATCGTGTTTACATCGGCCCGTTCGGGGCAGGGCGATCTGTACCTGCTCACGCTGGGCGGCAGCGCTCCTCCCCTGAAGCTCTCCGGCGACCCCACGGCCAGCGAGGTGTTTCCGGCCTGGAGTCCCAACGGCAAGATGGTGGCTTTCGTGGGCCACAGCCGCAAGGGCGACAGCCTCTATCTCATCGACAACATCGAGTTCCCCGCGCCGCGGGTACTCACATCGTGGCCCGGTAGCCAAACCCGCCCGAGCTTCAGTCCCGACGGAACGCTGATTGCGTTTTACGCCAACCGCGATGTCGAGGGGCGGTTCGACTTGTTCGTGATGCCGGTCTCGGGCGGCACGCCCCGTTTGCTCGCGATGGGCGTTGTCCTCAACCCGCGCGGCCCCAGCTTCACACCCGACGGCGCCTCGATCGTCTACGTTCGGGCCGACGACGCCACGCTGAACCCCGTGTGGGCCGTGCCCGTGGCCGAAGGCGGCAAGCCGCGCATGGTCCCCACCGGGACCGTAGGCAACACCGATGTCGACGTGGTCCGGCGCACCGACGGAAAAACCTGGCTCGCCGTCGCGTCCTTAGGCCGTGTCGGCGACGCGGTCCGGGACTTCCGGCGGGTGTATACGATGCCGCTGGAGGGGAGGTGACCCTCCTGCTCCTCCTCCACGCCGCCCTCGCCGCCTGTCCCGAACGCACCACCGACGCACCGACATGCCCGGCCGGATTCGTGCGGGGCACCGTGGACGACCAGCCGCTCGAATGGGGCCGCGCCGCCGACGGCGCGCAGCCGTGGTGGGGAAGGCTGTCGTGCGGGGACGGGCGCATCCCGATCGTCCGTCGGCACGGCGGCGTGAATCGGCTCGACGTCGCCTCCACCAGCCCCCCCAGCGGCCTCCCCACCTTCGATCGGGCCGAGCTGGTCGACGCATTCGAGGTCGGCTGCCCCTCCGGTCGCGCCGTGATCTACACCAACGCCTACCGGTGTGGCGAGGTGTGTGTTCCGTCGCCCTACAAGCTGCTCCCCGGCGCCGTCGTGCAGAGCATGGAGCGGGCGCAGGTGGCCGCGAAGGCGGGGAAGGTGGAGGAGGCGCTGGCCCTCCTGAAGAACGCCACCGTCGTCGCCCCCGACCACGAACGCACGTGGATCGTGCGGGGCGGGATGACCGAGGAACTGGGCCGGTTCGACGAGGCGTTGGTGGCATGGGAGGGGGCGCTCGCACGCTTTCCGGGCCCGCTCACAGAGGGCCATCGCGCCGAGGCGTTGGCACGTACCGGCCGGAAGGAGGAAGCAGGAAAACTCGCGGCGGCGCTGTTGGCCGAGGCTCCGGACGGTCCGGCCCGAGCTCGGCTCCTCTGCGTGCAGTCGCTTGCCCACACCGACCTCACGAAGGCCCGCACTCTGGCGAAGCAAGCGTGTGCCGAAGGCTTCGCCCGTTGCTGCTCTAGATAGGTTAGGGCTGTCAGCGGAATGCCGTCGCCGCCCCCGCACGAGCCCTCGCTGGCGCCCGAGCGCATGGGCCCCTATCGTCTGCTCCGACCCATCAGCGCAGGCGGCATGGCGCGCGTCTACGAAGGGCGCTTCGACTCGCTCGCGGGGGTGAGCACGCGGGTGGCGATCAAGGTCATCCACCCCGACCTGGCCAACGAGAACGGCTTCCAGGAGCTGTTCATCCAAGAAGCGCGGGTTTCTGCACGGCTGGAGCACGTCAACGTCGTGCGAGTGCAGCAGTTCAACCGCGAGGGCGAACTCTACTACCTGGTGATGGAGTACATCGACGGCGTCACGTTCCGGAAGATCGTGTCCGCGTGTCGCCGCCAGAACCAGCGCCTCCCGGTGGCGCTGCTCGCCGAACTCGGACGCCAAGCGTGCGAAGGGTTGCACTATGCCCACGTACTCGGCGACGAGGCGGGAAATCCGCTGCGCCTGGTGCACCGGGACATGAAGCCGAGCAACCTGATGCTCACCGTGCAGGGTGTGGTGAAGGTGCTCGACTTCGGCATCTCCTACGCACAAGGCCAGCAAGAGTCGCGTGGGTCGGTGAAGGGCACCTGGGGCTACATGGCGCCCGAGCAGGCGGAGGGCGAAGCGGTGGGCCCCGCGGCCGACCTCTACGGCTTGGCGAGTGTCTTGTACGAAGTGGCCACGTTGGAGCCGCTCTTCCCCGAGACGGACAACGCGGCGATCCGCAGAGAATTGGTGGGAGACGGCGGCGCCCGCCGAGCGGCCGGCCTCGGAGGGCCCTATGCCGACCTCGCCGGGGTGCTGGTGCGTGCCCTCCAACGGGATCCCCACGCTCGATACCGGTCCGCTGAGGCGATGGCCCGCGCGCTCTCGCTGCTCGTTCCCGATCCGATGAAGGCCCGCGACGACCTTGTGCGGAAGGTGGCAGAGCTGCGCGCGCTCGATCAGGCGGCGGCGGGGCCTGGAGTCGATCCGAACGCGTCCGCCCACTCGGTGTCGACTATGCGGTCGCAGCCCGGTCCCCCTGCGCGTCCGGGGTTGCCCGTGGTGTCGGGGTCGTTGCATGCCCCGGCAAAGGCGGCCAAGGCAGCGCCAGCGCGTCCGCAACGGGGCATGTCGTCGTCATCCATCTTCTCCATCCTGTTCGCCATCTTCAGCGTGGTGATCCTGTGTTTCACCGCGTACAGCATCCTGCGGCCCCGCCCGTCGAAGCTGCTGTCCCGATCGTCGCCGGTGGCCCCCGTGGTGGCGGTCGCCCCCGTTTCCCCTGTGGCCGCCCCCCTTCCCGTGGTCGCTACGCCAGAAGTTGCGCCTGCGATCGAGCCATCCTCGCCCGACGCGCCAGAGCCACCGCAGAAGTCGCTCGAGCCGGTCCCCCGGGTTGTCGCGGTCGCGACCGCCGCGTCGCCCAAGCCTGCTACCCCCGCTCCCCAGCCGGCGGAGCTGGTGCGGCAGCTTGAGCCCGCTACGGCTGGCGCCACCGCCGAGGGTCTCTTGAGCGTGAGCGCCACCCCTCGCGCCCAGATTCTCATCGACGGGAAGTACATCCGGTTCACACCGCTGTTCCAGCACTCGCTCCCCGCTGGGGTTCACACGGTGCTCCTCGTGACCGCCGACAATCGCCGCAAGACCTTTCGGGTCGACGTTCCGGCGGCTGCCGAGGTGCGCCGGGTCTGGCTGTTCGATGCGGACAGTTGGGCTCCCGGTGAAGGCCCCCCGTGATCGTGCTTTTCGCCCTGGCGCTCGCAAGCGAGGGCGCGATGGTGGTGATGCCGGCGACAGGCGGTCCGAACCCCGCCGCGGTGACCCGCACCCTCAAGCGCGCCGGCTTCTACCAAAAGGCCAGCGTCGATGCTTCCGAGTTTGCCGCGGGAGTGCTCCATGTCCGCCTGCCCTCCACGCGAGGCGACGACTGCTTGGAAGCCGTGCATCTGGTGCCTTGGCGAGAGCGTCTGGATGCCGCTAGGCGCCGCTACGACCTGTTCGACGCGGAGGGAAGTCTCTCCGACCTAGTGGTGCTCGACCTCGAACTCGAGTGTCTCGTGGATCCCGTTCCCGCCTCCACCATCGTCCTCCTCGACGTCTCTCGGGCCGAGGCCCACCTCCTCCTCGAAGCCGGCAGCGCGCACGACCTGGGCCAGGCTGCGTTCCATGTCGCGGAGGCCGGTCGCGCCCTCGACCGGGTGGTGGCCACCGGGTCCGAGTTGGTGCCCACGGAAGCCAGCCCGGAGCTAGTGGCCGGGCTGCAAGCGGCAGAGACCCGTCGCCGCGATCTCGGGGGCCCGCGGGTGGCCACCACTGCCCTTCCCAGCGGCGAGGCGCTGCGCGTGAACGGCCGCCTGGTCGGGGCAGACGGCTCGGAAGCGGCAGTCGGCGACAACCTCGTGCAACGTATCGACAGCACAGGCACCGTCGTGGGTTCCAGCCGCCTCTCGCTCCGCGATGGCGAGGATGCCGTGTTCAGCGGCGGCAGCGTGCAGTCCGCCTTCGGCGACCTGCTGGACAGCCTCGTTCGGCGCGCCCCCACGCGCGACGAGGAGTCCGTGCTGGCCGTACTCGCCGCCGCGCGCGGGTGGCCGAACGTGGTGGTGTATGCGGGCTGGACCAACGGAGGACCGACGTTGTGGTGGGTAACGGGGGAGCGCCTCGTGCGGCTGGAGGTGCCGCGCGCGGAAAGGGAAGCCCAACGAGAAGCGGAACGGCAACTGGACGAGGAGGTGCAGTTGTTCAGCTTCGGGCCTCCCGCGGATCGCGTGGCCGTTGCCCCATCCCCGGCCAAGCCTTCGCGCCCGGAGAGGCCCGTCGGGGTCGCGTCGGAGCCTGTGGAGGCCTGGCGGTCCACCGCGGCACTTCGGGTCGGGGGCGGGTGGCGGGAGGAGGGTGAAGCGGGGGCGCTCAGTGTGGGCTTCGCCGGGCGGGTGGCCGTCGCGGCCGACTGGGCGATCGCGTGGGGGGTGTTGCCGGAGAGCGACGTCGGGAGCCTCGACCCCTCCGGCACCGGGGTCGAAGCGCGAGTGCCGGTGCGCCTCGGCGTGCGGTGGGGGCCGCATCGGGCGGGCTGGTCGGCCGAGGTCGGGGGGGATGTTGGCCTCGTCGCTGCGGTGGCTCCGGATCCGCGACCGCTCTTGGGAGTGTGCGGGGCCGCGGCCGTCCGTGTCGGCGCGGCGGTGGGCCTGCGATTCGAGGGCTGTGTAGACCACGACCTGGTCGGAGCGTCCGTGGGCGGGGCGCTGTCGATCGAGAGCCGAATCTGATTGCCCTTGACGCTCCGGCCCCATCCGGCTAACCGTCGCCCGCCTCCCCGATGGGTGGCGCCGCCGCGTCGGGCCGAGAGGCCCCCATGTCCACGACGCGGCATCCGGTACGCACCCGCGTGCCAGTTCCGGGATTCCCCGGGGCCGCGACGTTGCCGCCCCGATCAGGGCCAGGAATTGCATGGAATCCTTCAACATCACCGCCGAAACGCGCGTCTCCACCGGAAAGGGTGGCAACCACAAACTTCGGAAGGCGGGGAGCACGCCGGGCGTGGTCTACCGGTCCGGCGAAACGGGAACCGCCATTGCGTTCAGCGCTCCCTCGCTGTCCGCGATCTTCCGCAAGACCAACAACCCCAACACGCTCGTGAACGTGACCATCGGCGGCACAGTTCACCTCTGCCTGGTTCGCGAGATCCAGCGCCATCCGGTGTCGCGCATCGTCGAACACGTCGACTTCCTCGAAGTGAAGAAGGGCGAGACCGTCGCGGTCACCGTACCGGTGGTCTCCACGGGTCGGGCGGCGGGTGTTCGGGCGGGCGGCCAACTTCGGCTCCTCGCGCGCTCGGTCAACCTCGAATGTGATGCACTGGCGGTGCCCAGCGCCATCGAGGTCGATGTCACCAGCTTGGATGTGGGCAAGTTCGTGAAGGCCTCGCAGCTTCCGTTGCCGGCCGGCGCGCGGATCATCTTTGCGCAGGACTTCAACGTTCTCACCGTGGCCGGCAAGCTCGCGGCCATCGCGCCTGCCGAGGCGGCGGTGGCGGGAGCGGCGGCAGCGGCGCCGGCAGCCAAGGCCAAGAAGTAAGTCGCCATGCACCTTGTCGTCGGCCTCGGCAACCCTGGAGCTCGCTACGCGGCAACCCGACACAACGTCGGGTTCCGGGTGGTGGAGCGCCTGGCCGATCGCGCCGGGGCTCGCGTGGAGCGGAAGCTCTTCGGGGCGCTGGTTGGCGACATCGTCCTCGGCGGCCAGAAGGCCGCCTTGGCGATGCCCCAACAGTACATGAACGTCTCCGGCCAGCCGGCCGCCTCGCTTTTGGGCTTCTTCAAGGTGCCCGCGAACGAAATGGTCGTGGTTCACGATGATCTCGACCTCCCCCTCGGGCGCCTGCGCGTGCGTGTGGGTGGCGGGCACGGCGGGCACAATGGTGTCCGGGACATTCAACAGGCCTGTGGCCCTGAGTTCGTCCGTGTTCGGATGGGGGTCGGCCGGCCGCCTCCGCAGTGGGAAACCGCTGATTTCGTGCTCTCCACGTTCACCGAGGCGGAAGCGTCGGTGGTGGACGAGATGGTGGAGCACGCCGCAGATGCAGTGGAGAGTGTGGTTCGCGACGGTGTCGTCGCGACCATGAACCGTTTCAATACCGTCCGGCCTGAGCCGGCGGCTTCAACCTGATCTTTGCGTGGAGCACGCATGACCATCGTCAACGAATACGAGACCACCTACGTTGCCCGCCCGGACCTTACGGACGAGCAGATGACCACCCTCACCGCCAAGTTCGAGGACGTCCTCGCCAAGGGCGGCGGCACGATCCTCGTGGCCGAGGATTGGGGGAAGCGCAAGCTCGCCTACCTCATCGGCAAGCAAACGCGTGGCCACTACATCTATGTCAACTACTGTGGTCCGGCGCCGATCATCCTCGAACTCGAGCGCCGGCTCCGGTTGGACGACGATCTCATGCGCTTCCTCACGGTGAAGATCGAGGCGGATGTAGTTCCGGAAGAGCGGAAGCTGGTCGCCGAAGAGCGGAAGCGGATGCGTCTCGAGCGGATGGCCGCGCTGAAGGCCGAAGAAGAGGCGGAAGCCCGCTACCGCGCGGAAGCCGAAGAAGAAGACGGCGAGCTCGGCCCCGAGAGCGACGAGTAGCCCCAAAACCCATTCGATTCGGAGCATCCCATGAAGGTAATTCTGCAGGCCGACGTAGACTCGTTGGGTTCTACCGGCCAGATTCTCGACGTAGCCGATGGTTACGGTCGGAACTTCCTCCTCCCGCGCGGCTTCGCCGTGCTCGCCGACTCTCGCAACGTGCGTCAGCAGGCTCACCTGCAGCGCATGGCCGCTGCCCGTCACGCCAAGAATCTGGCGGTCGCGCAGGCGCTGGCCGAGAAGATCAGCCAGACGGCGGTGTCGATCAAGCGCCAAGCCGGCGAGGGCGACAAGCTGCACGGTTCGGTGTCGAACATCGATATCGCGGAGGCCTTGGCCGCGGCCGGCGTCGAAGTCGACCGCAAGGCCGTCGTCCTCGCGGAGCCCATCCGGAACATCGGCGTGTTCCAGGTGGCCGTGAAGGTGATGCGCGGCATTGATGCGCAGGTCAAGGTCTACGTCATCCGGGCGTAGGGCGGGTTAGAAACCCCTATGTCCAAGCAGGGGTGGGAAACCGAACGGGCGCTTTTGGGCGGCCTGCTCCTCGACCCGGGCCAGTTGGGAGAAGTCGCGGAGCGGCTGTCTCCCGCGGCCTTCTCGCGCCCCCCCCACGAAAACCTGTTCGCGCTCCTCCTTGAGCTGCAAGAGCGCGACGTGTCGGCCGACATCGTCACGGTGCTCGACGAGATCGGGCGTCGACAGGCCAAGGACTACGATGGAGTGGCCTATGTAGCGGCGCTGCCCGGGGCGTGCCCCAGCGTAGAGAACTTGGGCACCTACGCGGAGCGCGTTCGGGAGGCGAGTGTGCGCCGGCGCCTCGTGGAAGCCGCCAACCACATCGTGGAGGTCGTGAAGAACGAGCCGAAGGACCTCCCCACGCTCTTGGATGAAGCCGAGCGGTCGATCTTCGACATCAGCCAGCTCTCGGGGCGCACGGACTGGCACGAACTCTCCACCGTGATCGACGAACAGTTCATGGCCATTCAGGCCCGCGCGAGTGCTTCGGGCGAGCTGGTCGGCGTCACGACCGGCTTCTACGACCTCGACAGGATGCTCGCTGGGCTGCACAAAGGCACACTCGTGATCCTCGCAGCCCGCCCCGCGATGGGGAAGACGGCGCTCGCGCTGAACATGGCCGTCGCTGCTGCCGCTCACGGGCCCGTGGGCATCTTCTCCTTGGAGATGTCTCGCCAGGAGTTGGCGAGCCGCATCCTGTGCTCGGTGTCCGAGGTCGACGCCGAGCGCGTTCGTCGCGGCAACCTCGATGCTGCCGACTGGCGGCGCCTCACGGAAGGTGTTGAGCGCATGCACGCGCTGCCCATCGAGATCGACGACACGCCGGGCCTCACCATCTCGCAACTGCGCAGCAAAGCACGGCGCCTGATCACCAAGCGTCGGGATATCTCGTTGATCATCGTGGACTACCTCCAGCTGATGCAAGGCACCGGGGGGGCCAAGGAGTCGCGCGAAAACGTGATTTCCAACATTTCGCGTGGACTGAAAATCCTGAGCAAGGAGCTGCAGGTGCCGGTGTTGGCGCTCTCTCAGCTGAACCGTTCGGTGGAAGCACGCGCCGACAAGCGGCCCCTGCCCAGCGACCTCCGCGAGTCCGGCGCCATCGAGCAAGATGCCGACGTGATCCTGTTCATCTATCGGGACGACCACTACGACAAGACGTCGCCCGATCGGGGCCTGGCCGAGGTGATCGTGTCCAAGCAGCGCGCCGGCTCTACTGGCACCGTCAAGCTGGTGTTCGACGGCAAGTACACCCTGTTCCGCAACTACGCGGACCCTGCGAAGTCGGGCGGGTACGTGTAGGATGGCCGAAGTCGATACGCCGATGATGAGGCAGTATCGAGATCTGCACGCCCAAGTGCCTGATGCACTTCTGTTCTACCGCATGGGCGACTTCTACGAACTGTTTGGTGACGACGCCGTGTGGACTGCGGCCGCGCTTGAGCTCACCCTCACCACCCGCGACCGCGACAGCGCCAACGCGCAGCCCATGTGCGGCGTTCCTTGGCACGCGGCCGACGGCTACCTGCGCCGGCTGCTGGAGCTGGGCAAGAAGGTGGCGATCGCGGAGCAAGTGGAGGACCCTCGCTTCGCCAAGGGCATCGTCAAGCGTGAGGTGGTCAGGGTGCTCAGCCCCGGGCTGACTCCGGAGGGAGTGGAAGCGCGGGACTCGTCTTGGCTCGTCGCGATCTGCGGCGCCCCGGGTGCGTGGGGCCTCGCATTTCTCGATGCGTCCACCGGCGATCTGCGCGCCGCGGACGTGCCCGACCTTCCGTCGTTGGCGGGCGAACTGGCTCGTCACACCCCGAGGGAGGCGCTGGTTGCCGCCGAGGCCGACGGGCCGGAGTTGCGAGCCCTTCTCGGCGACCTCTGCACGACCGTTGTGGCCGATGCGCGTCCGGACCGAGCCATGTTGGGTCGTCGGTTTGGAGTGGCCACCGACAGCTTGGGGCCGGGGCTTGGCGCTGCCTCCATGGCGCTGCGGTACGCCTCGGAGAGCCTGCGCGCCGACCTCCGGAACGTGACCGCCCTGCGCACCTTTCAAGTCGGTGCAACCCTCGGCCTCGACGAAGCCACGCTGCGCAACCTGGAACTGTTCCGGCCACTCCGGGGGACGGGGCGGAAGGGAACCCTTCTCGGGCTTCTCGACCGCACGCAGACCGCCATGGGCGGGCGCCTCCTGCGCGACTGGTTGGCCCACCCGCTCGTCGACGTCGTGGAGCTGCACACCCGCTTCGACGCCGTGGAGGCCTTCGCCGCCGGCCCGCGTGGCGTGGCGATCCCGCTCCTCGGCGAGGTTTCAGACATTGAACGAATCGCCTCGCGGCTCGCTCAGGGCGTTTGTGGTCCTCGCGACCTCCTCGCGCTCGGGCTGGCCCTGCAGCGAGTGGCAGAGCTCCACGCGCGCCTCGATGTTCCCGCCCTCCGAGCCCGCCTCCCGGACGACCTCGTGGCTGAGGTGGGCGCCGACATCACCGCTTGGCTCGTCGATGACCCGCCTGCCGGCCTCGACGAGGGCGGGGTCATCCGCCCGGGCTGCGACCCTGCCCTCGACCGCCTCCGTGGCCTCGCCACCGAAGCGAAGGGCGCGATCGCGGCGATGGAAGAGCGCCTCCGCGTCGAAACGGCCATCGGCTCGTTGAAGGTGCGCCACAACGACGTTTTCGGCTACTTCATCGAGGTCACGAAGGCCAACCTCGCGAAGGTTCCGGCCACGTGGCATCGGAAGCAAACGATCGCGAACGGCGAACGGTTCATCACGCCGGAGCTCAAGGAGTACGAGGAGGAGGTGTCGGGCGCCGACGAGGCGCGCATTCGGCTCGAAGGCGAACACTTCCGGGCGCTTCGGGAGCGGGCGGCGTTGCAGGTGCCGCGACTCCAGGCTGTGGCCAGAGGTGTGGCGGAACTCGACGTGCTGAGCACCTTCGCGGAGCTGGCCGCGGTGAACCGTTGGGTGCGGCCGGTCTTCGATGAGAGCGGCGAGATCGAGCTCATCGGCAGTCGCCACCCGGTCGTGGAGGTCCTTCGCCGCGAAGAACGTTTCGTCCCCAACGACATCCGCCTCGGCGATCTTGCGCGGGTCGTCCTGCTGTTCGGTCCGAACATGGCGGGAAAGAGCACCGTGATGAGGCAGGTGGCCCTTGCCGTCGTGATGGCCCAAATCGGCTGCCCCGTGGCGGCCCGCTCGGCGCGCCTCGAACTGGTCGACCGGTTGTTCGTGCGCGTGGGTGCCAGCGACGACCTCGCCCGGGGCCAGAGTACGTTCATGGTGGAGATGGGGGAGACGGCGAACATCCTCGCGGGCGCTACGTCGCGGAGCCTCGTGCTGCTCGACGAGATTGGCCGCGGCACCAGCACCTACGACGGGCTCGCCATCGCCTGGGCGGTGGCCGAAGACCTGCACGATCGGGTGCGCGCCCGCACCATGTTCGCCACGCACTACCACGAGCTTGCTGCGCTGGCCGAGTCGAGCTCTCGGGCGCGGGCGATGCACGTGGCCATCGCCGAGAGCGGTGACGAGCTTCGTTTCCTCCGGGTGCTGCGCGCGGGCCCCGCACCGGGGAGCTTCGGCATTCAGATTGCGCGCCTCGCGGGGTTGCCGGCCGGGGTGGTCACCCGCGCCACCCGGCTCTTGCGGCAGCTCGAGAAGGCACGCCCGCGGTCGGAGGCAACGCAACTCAGCCTCTTCGGCGGCACTCCCTCAGCCGACTCCCCACCTCCCGCCGCGCCGCTGGTCGACGCCGTCCGCGCCGCCCTCCTCGACGTGAACCCCGACGCGTTGAGCCCCCGCGAAGCGCTCGCAGTGCTCTACGATTTGCGGCGGATTGCTGACTCCTAGGTCAGTCCGGGAAGTTCGTCAGCCACGCCAATTCGTCGCGCAGGGCGCCGGTCATGCGCTCCACCATGACCTCCTCGGAGTCGCAGCCGCGGGTGAGGTTTCGGCGGTAGAGCAGGCAGACGGGGGGGCCTTCCTCGGGCTCCAGCAGAGAGCTCAGCGAGGACGGCGGGAGCGGGGGAGAGGAGCGGGCGAGCGTGTCGGGCCGCGGGCTGCCGTGGAATTCAATCTGCCAATGCCGGATCGCGGCCTGCTCATTGCGTGCGAGGCCGGAGATGGCGCGAAGCAGCAGCGAGTCCCACTCGTCGTCGGCAACCGCGAGCGGCAGGGGGTACGCCGCGGGCAGGAGGGTGTGCGCTTGCGCGAGTGCATCGTCGGCCTCCGAGATTCGCCCGAGCACTTCGAGGGCCAGGGCACGAACGGCGTGCGCTCGGGGAAGGTCCTTCCCGCCCAGGAGGCACGAATCCGCCTCCGCGAGTGCCTCTTCGGCGAGACCGGAGGCACAGAGCGCGGCGGCCAGCGAGGCACCCGGCTCCGCCCCAAGGGTTGCGGCCGACCTTGCGGCGAGCACCCCGACTTCGCCGTGCCCGTACCGCGGGGCCGCGTCGGCTACGAGCAGGAGGGCGTCGGTATTGTCGGGGTCCAGATCGAGCAGCTCTTCGGCAAGGGCTACGGCCAGCGCGTACTCCCCTTCATGCACCCGGCGATGGGCGGCGTCGAGCAGCACGGCGGTTGCGGTGGCGGCTCCGACGAACCAAGGCTGGTCCGTCGGGTTCTTCATGTCTGGCCGAAGAGCAGCCACGCTGCGGCGGCCACAAGGAGCGCGAGCCCCAGCCCCGCCAGGCGCGCAGGCGTCAGGGTGGGCACGGCACGAGAGTCGTTGCTGCCCTTCGCCGGGCGCTTGGGAGCTGCCGCCGCGGCGCCGCGGAGGGCGCCCGCGCGGATGGCTTGTGCGAAAACTCCGAACTCGGCAATGTCTTTGCACAGCCGCATGTCGGTCAGCATCCACTTCTCAAAGCCTGTCTCCTCGCTCTCCTTGGTCATGCGGCCGGCTTCATAGAGGGGGAGAGGGCCGAGGTCCAAGTTCGGCTCGTCGGGAAGTTCGGAGAATCCGATCCCCGCGCCGTCATGGAGCGCCCGTTTGCACGCGAGGCGGGCTCGCAGCACGGCGAGGGGGTAGCCGCCCATCTTGTCGGCCGCCGCCGTCACCGACTCGTGAGGAATGCTGGGGTCGTAGGCCATGGCGAGGAGGGCGACCTGCCGCGGCTCGAGGCGGCCGACCACCTCGTTGAGGAGCTCGGTCGGACTCCGGCCCGTCGTGAGCTGGTTCGGAAAGTCGCCACCGCCGATGCGGCCGCCTGCCTTTTGCACCTCCTCCATGAGGAGGCCGTGCGACCATTCGGTGAGCTCGGCCGGGGTATTGACTCCGAGGATGCCCTGCTGGAAACGCACACACGCTCGTTGCAGGGGCTCTCGCCCGTGGGCATCGCCGAGTCGGCAGGTGGTGACGGCGTAGAACCAGTCGGAGACGCGCTGGGCCATGGCCTGTCCCGCGGGGGCGTCTCCCTGGGTGCGCCAGTGGTTGAACAGGGCCTCAACGGGTTTTGAAGAAAGTTCGCTCATCGCGCCCCCTCTACCACGGCAGCGAAATTCCCATGGCTGCGAGTACGGCCATTTCCCGGATCTCTACGGCGCCGCCCAGCACATCTCCGTTCAAGCCGCCGATGCGGCGGTACCACGAATGGTGCCAGAGCAGCGACAAGCCGGCGCCGAGTAGCGCGCCCATCGTGATGCGGAGCAAGGCGTTGCTGTCCGAGGCGGCAGCGGGAACGAGGAGGCAGGTGGCCACAAGCGCGGCAGTGAGCCAATCGGTACGGCGCATCTCGCCATGCAGCCAGCCGAAGAGGCCTTGGCCGGGCGTGACAGGCTTGCCTGCGGTGAGTTCGAATGCGAGGGGAGCGCGCGCGAAGATAGCGGCGCACCAGACGGCCTGTGCCACGGTCCCTTCGTCGAGGCAGCGTGACAGGAGCGCCACCTTGAGCATCAACCACAACGAGCCGCCGATCGAGCCGAGACCGCCGATGTGAGGGTCCTTCATCGCCTGCAGCCGGCGATCGGCTTCGCCGTTGGCGGCGAGGCCGTCAAAGCAGTCCACGAGCCCGTCCATGTGTAAGCCGCCCGTGATGAGCGTCCAGGCGGCAACCGCCAGCACGCAGGCCACGGTGGGGTCGAAACACCAGGCTCCCCCGAGCAGCGTGCCCACGACCACCAACGCCACCACCGCTCCCACGACGGGGTAATACCGCGTGGAGACTGCGTGCTCCGCCGCTCCGCCGCTGGGCGTTCCGATGGGTAGGCGGGTGAGGAAGGCGAAAGCAAGGCGCAGCTCGTTCACCGGACGGCCAGCGGAAGACCGGCGACCAACAGGGTGACCGTGGTGCTGCCACCCGCGACGATCTGGTTCAAACGGCCGAGGGCGTCGCGGTACCGACGGGCCAGCACGTTGTCGGGCACGACGCCCAGTCCCACCTCGTTGGTCACGACCCACGCGGGCCGGGCGAGCGCCTGCAGCGCTTCGACGAGCCGTTCGCCACGTGTGCAGATCGACGGCTCGTCGTGCCCGGCGAGCAACAGGTTCGCGCACCAGAGGGTGAGGCAGTCCACGACGACGGCGCTGCCTGGGCAGAGGCCTGCGAGCGCGGTTTCGAGGTCCATGGGGGCCTCCACGGTCGTCCACCTCGGGCCGCGGTCTGCCCGATGTCGCGCGACCCGGTCGGCCATGTCGGCGTCTAACGCTTGGGCCGTGGCGACAAAGTGAAGCGGGCCATCGAGGGCCTCGGCCTGGTCTTGCGCGAACCGACTCTTGCCGGAGCGCGCCCCTCCGGTCACGAAGTGGATCAGAGCAGCTCCGCGCGAACCGTCGAGAGCACCCGGTCGCCAATCCAGCAGTGACGGGCGGCGAAATGGAAACGTTCAAGATCGGGCACCAGCGGCTCCACCCGGTCGTTGCCATTCGTACCCGGCCACACGGCCACCTCACCGAAGCCCACGTAGCGTCGGAGCGTGGGGTGGACGGCCTTGTAGATCGACTCCTTCACGGAAAACCGTAGCACGGTGTCTACCCACCGTCGGCTCTCCGGAAGGGCCTCCACTGCTGCCAATTCCGGCGCTGTGAGCACTCGCGCGGCCACTCCGGGGCGGGGGCGGTCGGTGTCCTCGAGGTCTACTCCCACGCGCGCCCGGCCTCGCGCGAGGAGGCCAATCGCGAGGTCCTGTTTGTGGGTGATGCTCCCTGAAAAACCGTCGGGGAGCAGGGGAGCACCGTGCTCGTCACTGGTCACCGGCGCTTTCCGGACGCCCATCTCGGAAAATCCCACTCCTAATGCGAGCCGCCCGCCGACGAACTGCACCTGCCGGTACCCCCGAAGGCTGATTGCCACGTCCCTTTCCGGTCCGGTGAGTCGGGCGAGCACCACGTCTTCCACGGGGTCGCCGCCCTCTGGAAGGTGCAGGCCGGCTACAATCCCGTGCGGGATGGCGTGAAGGAAGGCAAGCGTCCATGGCACGCGGGGGGAGGGTTGGATCACCCCGCTGCAATATCCCGAGCCGCCAGCGCTTCGAGGCCTGTCCAGCGCGCGCACCGCGGAATAGACCACTGGGCCACGGAGCTTGGATGCTGTTTGCCCTTGTGTTCCTTGCGTTCGGCGCGCCGACTCCGCCCGCCGATCGTTCGCAGGCGGAACACCTACGGCTCAGCGGCGAGCTGGATCAGCTTTCGCAGCGCCAATTCTGGTCGGGAGTGAACCGGAAATTTGCGGAGCTGGAAAAGCTGGGAGTCGACCTCACGTACGATGATCTTCTCCACGGTGCCCACTCCGCGCGCGCCCTCGGCGATATGTCCGCGGCCTACTCCCGACTCAAGCGCGCGGCTCGGCTTGATGGCACCAAGGAGGTCATGGACTGGCTCTACGCCATCGACATGCACTACGGGAGTGTGGAACTGCTCCGCAATCCCAAGAAGGGCGATGTCCTCTCGGCCGCCGAGATGCCGTTCGACCCGGATCAGCGAGCCGCCGTCGAGCTCGCGGTCGCCACCGTGGCAGACACAGGCAGCTACATGGGCATGCTTCCACGCGGTTCGTACACCTTCGCGGGTCAGGAATTCACCGTGCAGCCCGGCATCGGACTGCGGATCGAGGTGAGCCCGAAGATGAAGAAGACGCAGGGCATCGTCGTGAACGTGCAAACCACGCCCACGTGGGGCGCGGGCGGCGCGACCACGGGCACCCCTCCCGACGAGGCTCCGAAGCCGTGAAGCGCCTTCTCCGGGCCGAGATCGATCGCGCCCTCTGCGTCGGCACTTCGAACTGCGCGGAGGCCGCCCCGGAGGCGTACGAGATGGACGAGGACTGTGTGCCGCACGCTGGTGCCGAGGCCGACGCGGCCGCTCTCCTCGCGGGCGCTGAGGCCTGTCCGGTGGGGGCCATCCGGGTCTTCGACCGGGGCTCGGGCGAGCAGGTGTACCCGTGATCCTGCTCCTGACGTGGATCGCTGCTGCAGAGGCCGCTGAACACTGGTGGGGCGTGGGGCCGATGCTCGGCACCATGGGCCTGCCCGTGGAGTACCCCGCGCTGATGCCGGCCTTGGCCCAAGATGCCGACGGCGACAACCTTGTTGCGCCCGTGGTCTTCGACCTGCGAGCGGGGGCGCACGGGGTGTACTACCTCGGGAACGGTAGCCGGCTGGGAGCACGACTCCACCTCGCGGGCAACTTCGCAACGTGGGGGGCTCAGGAACTCAGCTTGGAGTGGGACTGGATCCTCAACAAGGAAGGGCGTTTCCAGGCATTCGCAGGCTTGGGCCTCGGCTTCGGTCACGACGTTTTCGGCGCCGAGTCCGACAGCAAACACCCCGACGCGTACCTCGAGGTCAGCTACTTCCCCGTTCGGGCGCAAGCCGGGGTGCTCTGGCGCGACAAGACGCGTGCCTACGAAGGCAACCTGTTCGGCACGTGGCACCTGGCCGGCGAGCAGAAATTCAGCAAGTCGGGCGAGGGCGAGGACGAGCAGACTGGCACGGCAGTGGCCGACCCGTTCGATGCCGGCGGCGAGAAGAGTGATGCCGCGTTGTACATCGCGGTGGGTGCCGAGGTGACGGTGTACTTCGGCAACTTCAAGAACAAGTCCTCGAAGAACGACGACGACAAGAAGTCGAAGAAGAAGAAGAAGTAGCGCGCTGGGGCTCAGCCTTGGCAGCCGGCGCACCACCATGTGGTCCGTCCGGCCTGCGTGAACTTTCCGATCGGTGCACCACAACGCGGGCACGGCTGCCCGCCCCGTTGGTAGAGGGGGAAGGGGTTGGGGGCTCCGCGATCTTCAACATACACGATCTCCTCGTCCTGATCGAGCAGATCGAGGGCAGCGCGGAGCTGCTCGGACACCCCTCTGGCGAGGGCGTCATGGCGTGTACCGGTGACGGATTCGGCCGCCAAGCGCGGGTCGATGCCCGCGCGCCAGAGCGCTTCGGCCGCGTGCAGGTTTCCGAGCCCGGCAATCACGGTCTGATCCATCAGAACTACCTTCACGGGGCGTCTGCCGTGGAGGGGGGGCAGGGGTTCGCGGAGGGCGTCGGGACCGAGGCCCTCCGTGAGGAGTCCGAGGCCGGCGAGGTGCGTGGTGGGCACCACGCCCCCGAGCAGCCGAGCGTCGGCAAAATGGAGGGCCGAGCCGTCGGAGAGGTGGAGGCTCAGCCGAGTGTGCGGGTGCTCCTTCCGAGTCCAGCGCCCGGTCATCCCAAGGTGCAGGAGCAGAGCCTGAGTGCCGAAGCGCCACAGGAGGCGCTTCCCATGCCTCAGGATGGGGCCGGGCTCCGCCTCCAGGACCACCCGTCGCAGCACGGCTTCCCCGTCGGGGCGGCCCGCGGTGGGGCGGTCAGTGCGTGACGCGCGCACAGACCTCGGGTCACGCACCTCTACCCCGGTCACGCGACGACCTGCGCTCCACCGAGTCAGCGAGCGACTACAGAACTCCAGCTCCGGCAACTCCGGCATGCGCCCCCCCGTCGACGGAGTTAGCATGGCCGCCCACACGGGAACGTTCATGCACTCTGGTTCCGCCCTCTACCAGCTCATCCTCCTGCTCGTGTGCTTCGGCGGCTTCAGCGTGATGCTCTGTTTCGTGTTCCTGCTGCCGACGGTGGGCCAGTGGCTGGCCGCGGTGTTCACCGCCACGTTCGTGGAAGAGCAGTTGATGAAGCGGAAGGGCGAAGAGATCTGGGAAAACAAGCCCTAAGCGCGCACGCATGCTCCTCCTCCTTCTCGCGTGTGCGGACGCCCCCGACAGCGGGAGCGACACCTCGCCCGAGCGCACGGTCGACGCCGACAACGACGGGTTCACGGAGGCCGATGGCGACTGTGCCGACACCGACGCTACTGTCTTTCCCGGCGCGGACGAGCTGTGCAACGAGGTGGATGACGACTGCGACGGCGAGGTCGACGAAGAGGGTCCGGTGCTCGTCTTTGCCGACAAGGACGGCGACGGCGACGGCTACTACGCTGAGTACACCTACGCGTGCGGCGCGGGTGAGGGCTGGAGCCTGCTGGACACGGACTGCGACGACACCGACCCCACGGTGTACGCCGGGGCAGACGATGTGCCTTTTGACGGGGTGGACCAGGACTGCGACGGCGCCGACGCGACGTGCGCCGCCGCCGGCCGCCAGTACAACGGCGATCTCGAGGTCAGCGGCAACGGCGACCTGAGTTCGTTCTGCGAAACTTATGGCACCGTCGATGGCGACGTGATCGTCGAGGGTCGAGAAACCGTCGACCTCAGTGGCCTCGAGTGCCTTTGCGACATTCAGGGCGACCTGATCGTGCGCGACTCTGCGCTTACGTCGCTGCGAGGCCTCGACGGGCTCGCGCGGGTGGAGGCGATCGTGATTGAAGACTCCGCCCAGCTGGTTTCGCTGGACGGCCTCGGTCGCCTCCAGATGTTCGACGACCTGCGGCTCGCCAACTTGCCCTCTCTCACCTCGATTTCGGCGCTGGGAGGGGCCGAGGGCGAGGTGACCCTGCTCACGCTCAACGACCTCGACTCGCTTGTTGCGCTCGACGGACTCCAGGGCCTGCGCTCCGCCACGCTCGTCGACATTCGAGGTCTGGCCTCCCTCCGGTACGGCACGGGACTCGATGGTCTCGCGACGAGCGCTTCGATGACCTACGCCGATGCCCCTCAGCTCGAGCTGCTGGGCCTCGACGAGCTCACGGAGTGCGGCGTGCTCTCGCTGTCGAACCTCGGCGTGGCCGATCTCTCCGGCGCCGCCGCGCTGAGCGCGGTCTATACGCTCACCATCGCTGACATGCCGCGGCTCACCACCACTGCCGGGCTCGGCCCTCTCGACACCCTGCAAAACCTCACGGTGCGTGACAATCCGGCGCTCGTTGAGCTCGTCCCACTCGATGACGCCCGGGACCTCGATGATGTGACCATAGCCGATAACGCCGCGCTCACCGACCTGAGCGGCCTGTCTGGCCTGAGCGTGCTCACCTCGGTGGCGGTCTACGACAACGCCCTCACCTCTTACGAGGACCTCGGCGGCATCAGCAGGATCGGCGGGCTCTACCTGGGGGAGAGGGGGGTTTCTTCCCTTTCGGGCCTCACCGGGCTGCGCGAGGCGGGACAGGTGAGCATCGCCGATGGCACCATGTCCGAGCTCGACTTCCCCGCGCTGGATCAGGTCACCGCCCTCGATCTCCGCGGCCTCGACTTCCTCCAAAGCCTCGACGGTCTCGCCGGCGTTGACATCCAAGATGTATCGCTCAGCGACCTGCCCGCGCTCACCGGCCTCGGCGGCCTCTCCGGGTGGAACGGTAGCAGCCGCGACGACCTCACGGTGCGTCGCTGCGACGGCCTCACGAGCCTCGCCGGCCTCGGCGCGCTCACCCAACTGGGCCGCCTTACGCTCGACGAAAACAGCGGTCTCACCAGCCTCACTGCGCTCACCCTGCTCGATGAAATCGACGCGCTCGTGGTCACCGACAACCCCAGTCTGCCCACCGCCGACGCCGACGCCCTCTGCGCGCTGGCCGTCACCGACCCCGACGATTGCGACATCTCCGGCAACCTGCCCTGACGAGCGGGGGGCCGGGCCAAGCAACCGTTAGCCCCTAGTTTGCGCCAACTCGCCCCGCAACTGCGCCAACTCGGCGAGCGCGGCCTCCTTGGCGGCGCGCTCTGCCTCGGTAGCCAATCGAGACTCTTCGAGCGCGCCCCTCGACTCTTCGAGCGCGCCCCTCGACTCTTCGAGCGCCGCACGCACGTTCTTCAGTTCGGCTATCTCTTTGATCTCCGCGCTGAATTCCATCTGGAAATTGTGGCGCGCCTGGTAGATCGCGTTGAGCTCGCTGTCCGTACGAAACGTGTTCATGGCGCGCATCGCGTTCTCCAAGGTTGGAGTATACACTTCTTCCGGCAGCGCCCGCCAGCCCGCGACCTCGTTCAGGAACCGGGCCCAGCGGCCTAGGTTGACGTCTGGGAGCCCCGTGCCGGTGGCGCTCACCCGGGCCAGCTGCAGCACTTCGATGCGAAAGTCGCTGTGCAGGGGGAGTTCCTCGGCGACCTCTCGCACCCTGAAGCGCAGATGGGCGCCGGCCGCGTCGGGGAAAGCATCCTCATCGCAGACCCAGATTGCGACGACGGGCCGTAGCCGCCGGTAAGAAGGCTCTTCCCGGGGCTGTCCGGCGTAGAGCCGCGCCCACCCGTAGAGCATCCTCTGCTCCAGTCCCCTTCGGGCCTGGCGCTGCATCTCGATCTGGTAGGTGCAGCCCACCTCATCGACAACTTCGATGTCCACGCGCATCTCACGGTCGCCCTCGAAGGATCCGGGGTGAATCGGGTTCTTCACCGTGGCGCGGGTGATGGTTGGCCCATCGCCCGCCAGAACGGCGTTCAGGAAGTCGAGGAGGAACGCTTCGTGGTCGGGATCGCCGAAGAGCCAAGCGAATACGAGGTCCACACGAGGGTCGATGCCGAGGGGTTCGGGAAGGGAGAACATGCGTTCAGGTAAACGCGAACCCGTAGATGGCAAGGGGTCGGGAGCGGGAGGGGGCGATCCGGGTCTGCCCGGCAACTGTTCGGGCCGGCCCCGACCGGATCGCTGCGCCGCCTTAGGCCTCGCCGGGCTTCCCGGGGTACTCGCCCTGCGGCAGGCGATGCAACTCCACCCCTTCGAAGGCGGCGTAAACGCGGCCGGTGCCATCGATCAGCAGAACGTCGCTGACGGTACGCTTCGCGTCGGCATGCCGGCCGCGCAACACGCCGCGAACGGGCCCCGGCGCAGGGCGACCGTACGGGCGGTACACACCCACTCCCGTGGGGAGCGAGGCGCCTCCGAACTGCTGGCGCGACCAGAGTACAGCGAGCTGTAGCCCGCCATCCCCCGAGGCGATGTCGGTCACCCAACTGCCTTGGGTCCACCCCGCCACGACCCCACGCAGCTCGGCTTCGGCTGCCTCGCCGCTCACCCCCACCACCCGACGGATCACCTGGAAGTCGGGACCGTGGAACAGCAGCTTCGCGTAGATGGCTTCGGCGTCGTGGGGGTAGGCGCCCAGCGGGCCGAGGCCCGCATGCGGCGGCACCGAGGGGGGGGCGTCTCCGAGGCGCACGATGGCTCGGTAGTGGGTCCGGCCGGCTGCGGAGCGCAGTTCGAAGGCGAAGCCGTCCGATAGCTCCTCGACGGTGTGGATCGCCAACACGTCGCCGCTGCCGTCGTAGTCTTTGAGCACGATGCCGCTCAGCACGTTCACCCGCTCCACCGTGTGCACGAAGGCGTCGGGGCGCAGCTCACGCGCCCGCTGCGCGAACCATTCCAGAGCCAGCACAACCGGCACCACGGGTGCGCCGCCGACGCTGTGGTCGCGCACGAAGGGGTAGTCACGCGCGGACACTCGGCGCAGGCTGGGCGCGGTGCGATCGCCCGCGAGCAGGCCGCCGATGACCACTTCCGTGGCGCCGGGGGCGGCCAGCTCGTCCACGAATGCGCGTGCCCCCGCGAGCAAGGGAATCAGCGCGATGCCGCGCGCATGGAAGGCCCGCGCAAGCTGCGGGGTGACCATGCCGCCTTCCCACGGCCCCCACCCGATCGACTTCACCACGGCCTCTGGTCGCCGTCTCGCCTCGGTGGCCGCGAGGCGGTTGAGCACTTCGTTCGCGGCTGCGTAGTCCGCCTGTCCGACGTTGCCGGTGCGTGCTGCTACCGAGGCGAAGAAACAGAGGGTGCGGAGCGGATCGCCCGCGGTCGCGCCGAGGAGCGCTCGCACGCCGCCGATCTTCGTGTTCCACACGAGGTCCCACTGGGCGTCGGTCTTCTCCTTCACGCGCCGATCGGCGATCACGCCTGCGCCGTGCACCAGCCCAGTGATGGGCCCCCACTCGGCCCGAACGCCCTCCAACGCGGCGGCCACCGCGGCGGGGTCGGCCACGTCCACCGGCAGGTACTGCGCCCGCCCCCCGCTCGCTTCTACGGCCTTGAGGGTGGCCTGAGCCTCCCGTGCGGCGAGGATGCTGCCGACGGTCTTCCGCAACGCTGCGGGGTTGGCTGCCGCGGGCGCCAGAGCGCGCATGAGTGCGGGTTCATCGCCAGCGGCGCGGGCGGCTTCGGGTTCGGGCGTGTCGATCCGCGACCGTCCCAACAGCACGAAGCGGGCCTGAGTTCGGGAAGCAAGCTCAATCACGCAGGCTGCGGTCACTCCGCGGGCGCCGCCCGACACCACGATCACATCGGCAGGGCCGATGGCCGGAGGCGAATGGGGTGTCGGCAGCATCACGGGCACCAACGTGCGGCGGCCGGCCATGCTGAGACTCACCTCAACCGGGCCGGTGCGGCCCAACTCCACGACGAGGGCGTCGAGGGGCGTGTCGACCGCCGTGTCCACGGCGCGCACCATGGCCTCGGGGTGTTCGAGGGCGATGGTCTTGGTGAGGCCGAACAGTCCGGCCAGCACCGGGTCGCCGAGGCCACCGAGGCCGAAGTCACCACCGAAGCGGGTGACCACGACGAACGCTCCGGAGGCGTCGAGCCGGCCGATGCGGGCGGCCTGAAACGCTTCCCGCACGGTGTTGTCGTCGCCGCACGGCGCCGTGAAAACGACGCCGCGGTCGGGGACGGCGCTCTCCACCGAGATTGCGTCCAGACCGCGGGCGCGCAAGGCCGCAGCGAGGGAGTCGCGCTCGGCGAGCGGGCCGAGTACGGCCACGGGCGGGAGGGAGCGGGCGCTGCTCTCCGCGCAGGGCACGAGCGCCACATCCATCCGAGCGAGCTCCGGGCCGAGCGCCGGTTCCAGCGCGCGGGTCCGCACGGCTTCGCCCCCCCTCGTCGGGGGGGCGGCTAAGGGTGGAGAACCTCCACGATCTGCCCGAGGGTGTGCAGCTTTCCGAGAGTTTCGGCGTCGGGCTCGGGCAGCTCCGGGGCCACCTCGCGGAGCGCCGAGAGAATCTCGACCCGCTTGATGGAGTCGATGCCGAGGTCGGCTTCGAGGTTCATGTCGAGGCGGAGCATCTCCACCGGGTAGCCCGTCTTCTCGCCCACGACGGAGAGCAGGAGGGCGGCGAGATCAAGCGTGCCGTTGGCGTTGCGGTGAGCACCGGTGTTGCCGTTGCCGTGTCCATTCCCGTAGCCGTTCGTGTGGCCGTTGCCGTTCGTCGGCGCTGGCGCCGCAGCGGCCGGCGCCGCGGGAGCACCCGCGGCGCTCCCTCCGAGCACCTCCACGATCTGCCCGAGCGTGTTGAGCTTTCCGAGAGTTTCGGCGTCGGGCTCGGGCAGCTCCGGCGCCACCTCGCGGAGCGCCGACAGGATCTCGACCCGCTTGATGGAGTCGATGCCGAGATCGGCTTCGAGGTTCATGTCGAGGCGGAGCATCTCCACCGGGTAGCCGGTCTTCTCTCCCACCACGGCCAGCAGGAGCGCAGGCAGGTCGCGCGGGGGGGCGGCCCCGTTCGGGGGGGCGAATGGGCTGGGCGAGGGGGGTGCTGCCGCCGGCACGGGCGCGGCGCTGCTTCCACCGAGCACCTCCACGATCTGCCCGAGCGTGTTGAGCTTTCCGAGGGTTTCGGCGTCGGGCTCGGGCAGCTCCGGAGCCACCTCGCGGAGCGCCGAGAGGATCTCGACGCGCTTGATGGAGTCGATGCCGAGGTCGGCCTCGAGGTTCATGTCGAGGCGGAGCATCTCCACCGGGTAGCCGGTCTTCTCGCCCACGACGGCGAGCAGGAGGGCCGAGAGGTCGCGTCCGGAAGCCGCGGGTGCGGCGGCCGCGCGAGGGGCCGCAATCGGCGCGAGCGGCGTGAACGGCGCAGCGACGTAGGCCGGGGCCGCGGGCGCAGCGACGTAGGCGGGAGCCGCTGGTGCAGCGACGTAGGCCGGGGCCGCGGGCGGCGCGACGTAGGCGGGAGCCGCTGGCGCAGCGACGTAGGCCGGGGCCGGCGCTGCGTAGACCGCCGCCGGCATCGCCTGACCGGTCACCATCGCCACGAGCCCTTGCGTGGCCACCTCCTGCGACCGCAAGAACGCCATGTGCGTGTCGGCCATCGACCGCGCGAACCGTTCGTGCGACTCGGCGAGCTGACGCTGGTTTTCTTGGAAGGCGGTGATCCAGGCTGGGCCCACTCCGGGGTGGGCGGGGGGATTGCGGTCGTTCACGCGAGTCTCCGGGATGCGGGCGGGCGTTGGGGGTGCGAAGGCCGGGCGCGGGGGCGCTGCGGCGGTGAGAGGAAGTGCGGCGGGCGCGGGCTTCGGCGCGACGACCGCAGCAGGAGCCGCCGCAGGCGGCGGCGCGGCCACGGTGGGGACGACGGTAGCGGGAGCCACGTGCTCCGGGCGCCGCCCCGACGGGTTCGGCGGCACGGGCTTGCTGTCGGGGCGGGGGTAGGGCTTGCCGTAGTTGGCGCCGTTGATGAGCACGCTGCCGGGCTTGGCCACGAAGCGGTTGGGGCCCGGCGTACGCCCGGCGGCGAGCGCACTCAGGTTCACCGGCACCCCCACGGACACGAGCCGGCCGAGCGCGCCCTGCAGGCTTCCCAGCCCGGCGCGACCCTTCGCCTCTAGCGCCACCGCCACATGCGGACGCCCCTTGAGGATGCGCGCCACCAAGCTGGTGAGCACACTGCCGGGTCCCACTTCGACAAAGACGCGGGCCCCGCCGGCGTACATCGCCTCGATCTGTTCCACCCACCGAACGGGGCTGCGGAGGTGCTCCCCAAGCGCCGCGGCGATCGCCTTCTTGTGCGGTGCTGCGGTGGTGTTGCGGTAGACCGGGATGCGGGTAGCCGCGAACTTGCGTTCACCGAGCCAGACGCTCAGTTCGGCCCCCGCCGATGCCACCACCGGCGAGTGGAAGGCGGTGGCGACGGGCAGGCGTGTACACCGAAGGCCGGCGGCGTCGAGCCGAGACATGGCCGCTTCGACAGCCGCGGCTTCGCCGGCAATCACGGTTTGATCTGGAGCGTTGAGGTTCGCGAGCACCACACCCTCGCCGAGGTGCGCGGTTACCGCCTCGCTGGGACCCATGACGGCGGCCATCGCACCCGGGGTACCCGCGGCGGCCGCGGCCATCAGCTCGCCGCGCTTCCGCGCGGCGAGGAGGAGCGTGCTGAATTCCATCACCCCCGCTCGGTGCAGAGCGGTGAGCTCGCCGAAGCTGTGCCCGCCCGCCATCACGGGCTCCACACCCATCGCGCCCAGCAGGCGTGCCATGGCCACGGAGACGGCGCCGAGTGCCGGCTGCGCCCATTCCGTGCGGGTGAGCGTCGCCTCCTGCTCCTTGCGGTCGTCGGCGGTGAACGTAGGGATCGGGAACAGCACGCGTGCGAGGCCGGGAACGGCGGCCTCCGCTTCGTCGAGCGTGTCGGCCACCACCTCGAATCGGTGCAGGTCCGCACCCATGTGGAGGGCCTGGCTGCCCTGCCCCGGAAAGAGAAAGGCGACGGGCCCTGCGGTGTTGGTGGGGCTGAAGTACACGTCGCCGCGGAGGCTCTCCGTGCCGCTGCGAACGACTTCGATGGCTCGAAGGAGCTTGGCGTCGAGGTCGTCGCTCACCACGAGGGCCACGCGCACCGGAGCGGCCGTCGACTCATCCATCTGGCTGGCCACGGCGAGCGCCTCAGCGCTGCCTCCCCGAGCCGCTTGCAGTTTTGCCACGAGCGCATCGGTCGAGTCGGCGCCGAAGACGATGAGTTCGGTGTCCCAAGAGTCCATGCGCGCGGGGCGCCGGGCGGGACCGGTGTACTCTTCGAGCGCCACGTGGAAGTTGCTGCCGCCGAAGCCGAACGAGGACACTCCGGCCCGGCGGGGGTAGCCGGCGGGGCGCACCCAAGGGCGCGCTTCCGTGCTGATGTAGAAGGGAGAGTTCGGCCAGTCCACCGACGGGGAGGGCGTCGTGACCTTGATCGTAGGCGGAAGTGTCTTGTGCAGCAGCGCGCCCAGGACCTTGAGCAGGCCGGCCACGCCGGCGGCCGCCTTGGCGTGCCCGATCTGCGACTTCACCGACCCGAGCGCGCAGTACTGCGTACCGCCGGTGGTCGGGAAAACCAGTTGCAACCCTTTCAGTTCCGCGGCATCGCCCGCCTTCGTGGCGGTGCCGTGGGCCTCCATGAGCTGTACGGTCTCGGGGCCGTAGCCCGCGTGTTCGTAGGCCTGCGTGACCGCGCGGGCCTGACCTTCGCTCACCGGTGCGTACACCGACTTCGCCCGCCCATCACTCGATGAGCCAAGGCCACGAATGACTGCGTACACCTTGTCGCCATCGCGCTCGGCGTCGGCGAGGCGCTTGAGCGCCACCATGCCGATGCCTTCGCCGAGGAGAGTGCCGTCGCCGCTCGCGTCGAACGGGCGGCAGTCGCCCGTCGGGGAGAGCGCGGGCGTCTTGCTGAAACACATGTACATGAAGATGTCGTTCATGGTGTCCACCCCGCCGGTGATCACCATGTCGCTGTGGCCGGTCTGCAGCTCGAGGATGCCCATGTGGATGGCGGTCAGCGCGCTGGCGCAGGCCGAGTCGGTCACGCAGTTCGTCATGCCCACGTCGAGGCGGTTGGCGATGCGGCCGGCCACTACGTTGCCGAGCAGCCCCGGAAAACTCGACTCCTGCCAGCCCACGTAGTGCTCGGACATGCGCTTGCAGGCGGCCTGCACCGACTCCTCGTCCCAGCCGAGCTCGCGGAGGCTCCGCTCCCACACGGGCCGCTGTAGTCGGCTCACGAGGCTGCCGAGCAGCTCCTGGGCCCCGGTGACGCCGAGGATCACGCTGGTGCGAGAGAGGTCTTCGCCGCTCCGGCCCACGTCGTCGAGGACCATCTTCGCGACGATGAGCGCGAGGAGCTGCGAGGTGTCGGTGGCGGGCAGGATGCTCGGTGGAACACCGAAGCCCATTGCGTCGAACGGAACGTCGGGGAGGAAGGCGCCCCGCTTGGCGTAGGTCTTGTCCGGAGCCTTCGGGTCGGCGTCGTAGTAGTCGTCCACCCGCCAGTGGGTGGGGGGCGTTTCGGTGACGCAGTCCTTCTTCGCGAGGATGTTCTTCCAGAAGCCGGGATAGTCGAGCGCGGCGGGCATGATCGCGCCGGCTCCGACGATCGCGATGGGCGTGAACGACATCTGCTGCATCCTGCTGGGCGGGGTGTGTACCTCAGGCGCCGTCGAGCGGTGTCACGGTCCCGTCACCGTCGAGTGCGTTTTTGCCGTCACTGCGGCGGCGCCCCGCCCATGCCCTTGAGCAATTCTTCGAGGCCAGCCGGCATCTCGCCGCCGCCCATGTGATCGGGGTCCGCCTCTGGCTCCTGGGCGAGGATCTTGCCGGCAAGCGCGTTGTCCAGCACTTGGAGGCTGGCGGCGGGGATGGTGAACGCGGGGCCGCCGGCCTCGTCGCGCGCCACGCGGCCTCCGGTGGCATCCGGATCCCCAATCTTCACGGTCACGTTTTCGGCGCCGAGGCCCACCACCACTCGGCCCCCGTCGCCCGCCATCGTCGGCGCTCCCGCTCGGTCCACGGCCAGCTCAAGGAGCGCATCCACGATCGCGCTTGCGTTCGGCGCGTCCTTGTCCTCGGCATCCTTCCACGCGCCCGCTTTCCGAGTGAGCGACAGCTTCTTCCCTGCCAGTTCGATGGTGAGCGCGTCGACCTTCCAGCTCTTGGCCTCCACGAGCAGGGTGCCGGTCCACGTTTCGGGTGGCAGCAGCACGTCGAGGTCGGCGGCACTCACGCGCACGGCGATGTCGCCCACCGCGGCGATGGCGCCGCTCTCGTCGCGCGGGCCAATGCGGAGGGTGTGGGTGCCGGAGTCGTCCTTCACGGACACGGTGGCCGCCGGGTTCTCGAGGCCAAGCTCGGCCGGCGTCTTTCCGTCCAAGAAGCTTTGGACCTTCATCCCGCTCACGCTGGAAAGGTATTCGCTGAGCGCCTTGTCGCTCGCTCGCGGTCCGGTGTCGCCCACCCACCAGCCGGTCTCGTCGTGGCGGTACACCACCTCGCGGTCGCCCTGCACGATCCGCACGCGCTCGGCGCCGGGAGGCGAGAAGGCCATCAGGTCACGCCCGCGGAAGTCGTCGGGGCCCTTGGCCACGAGGTCGTGAACCTGGCTGCTGAGCGTGTGCACGCCGTCGTCGCCCGCCACCAGAGCGTAGGTCTTGTAGCCCACGGGCGAGTCGGCCCCGAGGTACACGGTGAACGCGGTGCCGTCGACCTGTTCGAGGCGCAGTTCGATTCGTTCGCTCTCCCCGAGGCCGTAGTCGGCGGGCTTCCCCTCCAGCGCGCGCTCGTCGATGCGGAGGTCCTCAAATCGGTCGATGATCGTAGCCACGCTCGAGGTTTGGGCGATGGTGGAGACCGGTGCCACCATCTGCCAGGCCCCTTCGCGCCGCTCAAACTGCAGCTTCACGCCCGGCTGCTGGATCGTGACCTTAACGATGCTGGCCGCTTCGTAGTCAAACAGGTCCCGGCTGGGAGGCGCATCGTCGTCGAGCTGGGCCGATTCGCCTGAGCGCTCCCAGTCGAGGACGAGGAACGCCACGATGGCGAGGAGAACGACGGAGAGGAGGGTGAGCTGGCGGTTCAGTCGGTCCACGATGCTTTGCCTTGACGGAAACGGCCGGGTGCGTATCCTCCCCGGCGGGCAGGGGGTACGGCAGATGGCGGGCGAATCCGACGGCGTGACGAATTCCGACAGCGAAGAAGGCGAAGAGAGCGTGGAGGAGCGGCTCGCGGCTCAGGTCGCAGAGCTGGAAGCGCGGTTGCGCACCGTGAGCGCGGCCTACAAGCAGAAGTCCGACGAGATCGAGGCCACCAAGGGTCGGTTGGAGCGCAACGCCGCAATTCGCGAGGAAGTGCGCCGAGGCGAGATCGTGGCCGCCCTCTTCGAGCCGGTGGAGAACCTTCACCGCAGCATTCAGCCGCTGGTGAGTGTCGCGCCAGATGCGGCGCAGGGCCTCTCGATGATCCACCAACAGTTCCACGCGGCGCTACGGGGGCTGGGGCTGGAGGAGGTGGGTGTCGTGGGCGAGAAGTTCGACCCCTCGCTCCACGAGGCCATCACCTCTCAGCCCACCGACGACCCCGACCAAGACGGTCTCATCCTGAGCGTATTCTCGGTGGGGTATCGCAACGGGCGCCAGCTCATTCGGCCGGCCAGGGTCATTCTTTCGATTCTTCGCGAGGACTGATCTGCGCGCCCCAGCCGAAGTGCCAGGTGCTGTCGCAGTAGGAGAATGTCTCCACCGAGACGTAGTCGAGGTCGCCGTCCTGGTCGAGATCGCCGACGGCGTTCGGCCCGTAGCTCAGGACCACGGAGCGCTCCCACTCGCGGAAGTCGCCGGTGCCGTCGTTCTGGAACGTGGTGAGCGTCGACGCCTCGGCGCCCGCCACGACGAGGTCCATGTCGCCGTCGTCGTCGACGTCGTAGGGGTGGATACGGCCCGTGCTGCCTGAGGCGCGAAGGCGCAGCGACTCGGTGCGAGCGAAGGTCCCCTTCGCACTCGAGTACACGTCCCCTGTGCGCGACTCGACAAGCTCATCATGGCCGTCTCCGTCGAGGTCGGCGGCGCGCCAGGCGTTGGTCGCGCTCACCCAGCAACCCCCAGGGGCGAAGCTGCCGTTCCCGTCGTTCAGCCGAAGCACCGTGCAGCCGGCGTGCTCGAGCACGGACACCAAGTCAAGGTCGCCGTCGCGGTCGGCGTCGGCGAGGGTGACCCCGCGCGGAAAGCCGCCCTGGTTCACGACAGTGGTGTTGCCGAAGGCGCGGTCGCCGGTGCCCCACGCGATGCTGTAGCGGCCGTGGTCCTGGTTGGACGCGATCAGATCGAGGGTGCCGTCCCCATCGATGTCGCCCACGTCGGCCTCAGAGCCCGCCCGCCCCATGGACACTGTGGTCTCCTCCGGTCCGACACCGCCTGCTCTCCCCCACAGGAGGGTGACGGTGGCGCTGAGCTGGTTGGTGAACAGCACGTCGTCATAGCCGTCCTCGTCCGCATCGAGGACGCGCGCCTCGATGGTCTCCAGCTCGGCACGGGAGGTCGAGTCGACCGTGAAGCGCAGGGACTCGACGGGAGCGTCGGCGGCGTGCGAGGCGAGCGGGTCGTCGCCGAGCGTGGCGCTCCCGACCTCACAGGCGGCGAGGAGAATAAGCGGAAGCGGGAAGCGAAACAAAGACATGAAAGGCTCCTGAGGAAGTCCCTTCTACCACAGAGATTTTGCCCACTTAGGCTTGCCTTGCCTTGCCTCCCGCGTGGCCGAGAGTGCCGCCTTCTCGATGCAGTGCTGGAAGGCGGGCTCGATCGGGTGTTGGTTCGCGTCGGCGGTGCCATCCGGCTTCGCCACATTCCCGAGACCGCCGGCCGCGCCGGTCAGGCAGCTCCGCATGTCGAACTCGTCGGCCGCGGCGGCCGTGATCGCGAGGAGCGTCACCGTCGCCAGCGCTTCGTCTGGCGATTCAGGAGCGGGCTCGCGGGAGAGCGGGCCCACGGCCGCAACGGCACTGGCGACGAGGAGCAAGAGCGGGAGCGGAAGGCGAAGCAAGGGCACGAAGCACACCGGACGCTCACATTTGTACCACCCCGAATTGGTCGACCTTGCCTTGCCTCGCCTTGCCTCGAGGCCGTAGGGCCCCGCAGCATCAACCGGCGTTGGCACGCGTGTTACTGGTCGCAGCATGGTGCACCGAGGCCCCACCCCGCCGCGCCGTGGGCTCTTGGGCGGCCGCTACGAGTTGGTCGGCTGCATTGCGGTCGGCGGGTCCGCCGAGGTGTGGCGGGTCATCGATACCCGGATGGGCGTCGAGCGCGCCGCCAAGATTCTGGGCCCCGGCGCCAGCAAGGAGGCCCGCGAGCGCTTGAGGAGGGAGGCGCGGCTCCTCGCGGAGATTGGCCACCCCAACATCCTGTTTCCGCTCGACATGGTGGAGGAGGGGGAGAATCTCGTCCTCGTCACCGAGCTGTGCGCCGGCAGCTTGGCCGATCAGGTTGCGCAGCATGGCCCGCTCACACCCCGCCGCGCTGTCGAGGTTGGGGTCTCCTCGCTCGCGGGGCTCGCCGCGGCGCACGCGCGCCACGTTGTCCACCGGGACGTGAAGCCCCAGAACATCCTCCTGACCGCCTTCGGGGAGGTGCGGGTGGCCGACTTCGGGATCGCGAGTCTGCGGGAGGAGGGCGGCTCGCTCACTCTTACCGGCGTCGTGCTCGGCACCATCCCGTACATGGCGCCGGAGCAGCGGCTCCCCCCCACGCCGGTGGGGCCGGCGGCCGACCAATACGCCTTGGCCGTGACGCTCGCCTACTGCCTCACCGGTGAGCTGCCGGGAGATTTGTATGCATCCTCGGTGCAAGTGAGGCTCGCTTCGCGTCTCCCGGCTCCGCTGGTGGCGGTTATCCTCCGCGCCGGGGCCGACGACCCGAGCGCCCGCTACGCGAACGCCGAGTCGATGGCCGAGGCGCTTCGTCGGGTGCTCGACGAGCTTCCGGCCGACGACGCCCCGAGCGCGCTGCCCGTGATCGGGACCTTGCAACCCCCCCAGCGACCGCGCCCTTCCCCGGTGGGTGGCTACTTCGCTGCTTGTGGCGGCTGCGCTGGGAGCCGGGGTGTGGATGGCCCGGTGTGCCGCGCCGGTTTCTGACGAGGCTTCCGACCCTATCCGGGCGCTCCCCGAATGCGCGGACCGGCTCCGGAGCTTCGACTCCACACGGCGCCTTGGCCCGCGCGAGACGACCGACGTGGCCGTCGGGGATGTCGACGCCGACGGCCAGATCGACGCCTTCTTCAGCAATCAGCTGGAGGAGTCGCTGACGGTCTACTGGGGGAACGGACGTGGCCTGTTGGAGGACCCGGTGGAGATCGCCGCCGGCCGTGTCGGAACCGCGGTGGCCCTCGGGGACCTCAACGGGGATGGGCACAAAGAGATCGTGGTTGCCAACCAGGACGACGCGCGCCTCCGGATCCTCCCGGGGCTCGGGGATCGGCGCTTCGGGAACCCGGTCGACGTCTGGCAGTCGGAGCTTCCCCAACGGCCTCGGGTGCTTGATTGGGACGGGGATGGCGAGGCCGACCTGATGTTCGAGCTGTTCACCTGTACCGCTTGGCGCAAGGGGGACGGGAAGTTCGGCTTCGCGGGGCACCAGTGCCTGACTCCCGTTTTCGCCAGCGGCGTGAAACGGACGAAGAGCGACATCCTCGCGGTGACGGCTGGACCCAAGGGGGGACGGATCCTGTACGCCGATGAAGACGGATGGCAGTGGGTCGAGGCGGACGGGCGGGGCCTACTCGGCGCACGCGAGCCCGTGGTTTCGAAGGAGCTCGCCGCGCGGCTCTCTTCGGGCGGCTTCGCCGATGTTGACGGGGACGGGCAAGGGGAGGTGTACGGGTGGGAGCAGCCCTTTGAGGGCGCCCTCGTCCGATTCACGAAGGAGGGCGGCGCTTGGCACGGGTGCCGAGTTGGGGACGACCTCGAGCTTGCCCTCGGTGTCGTGGCCGGGGACCTTGACGGCGACCGGAAGCTCGATGTGCTCACGTGCGACAGCTGCACGCAGTGCACCAGTAACCACATCGTGTCCCGCGGGATGTGAGCGGTTTAGGGGTGAACGCGCTCGGGGGGCAGGGTGAGCCTCACCTCCGTGAATGGGCCCATCCGGCGGGTCTCGAACAGGATGTCCACGTTGCACACGCCGAGGACGGAGAGCCGTGTTCGGATCTTCCCGCGCTCCCAAGCGATCCGCTCCGGGGGGCTTTCCCGGTTCCCGCCCAACTCCACCCAGCGCTGGCGCGCGTCCGAGGCATCCAGCCAGCCCCCCTTCTCTTCGCCGCGCGCGATTGCGTAGACCCGTAGCACGCGCGCCGCCTCCCCCCGCAGCACGACGCCGCGCTCTCCCACTGAGAAGCGAGCCTCGTCTATTTGGGCGTCGAGTTCGCAGCGCGGGTGGGCGAGGTCCAGCGCCGGCTGGACTGTTTTCTGGGTGGGGTCGGGGAGGAGCACTCGCCAGATGCGGCCCTCCGCGGCGAACACCTCGCCGTCCGCCAGCGGCCGCCGCGGCGGGTCGGTGCCGAGCACGTACGCACGTTCGTCCACCACCTCGACCCAGTCGAGCGCGTCGTCCTGTTCGAGCCGTTCTGAGCTCTGGACGTCATGCAGCACCAACTGGGGCGGCCCATCGTCCACCAGTTCGACGGCGCCCACGCCTTCGAAGCGTACCCGGGTGCCTCGGCCGTTCGAACACCGCAGCGGACGCCAGCCGTCGGTGTCGGGCGCGCTGGCACCTACGGTGCGGTCGAGCGCGCCGAGCGCCCGCCAGGCCCAGTTGGCGCCCAACCAACGCACTTCGAGCCAGTGCAGGGGCACTTGGGGGAGCGGGAGGACCACATCACTGGACCAGTGACGCCCCACGCGGGTGGAGGCGCCGAGGGGGACGGCGCGACGGTGGTCGAGGAAGTCAATGAGTAGGCGTGCCATGGGCGTGTTCCCTGTTCCCGCTATTGCCGCGTAAGGGTGGCCGTGGCCACAAAGGTCACGCCGATATCGGCGTCTTCCCAGTCCCAGTCCACCGTCGCGGTGCCGTCGGCGTCGGTGCCGACGCCCGCGAAGTCCACGATGTAGTCGTTGCCGTAGTCGACGGTCCAGTCGCTGTCGATGGCGCCCTCGGCCTCGGTGCCCGCCCACACCCCTTCTTGCGCGAACCCGTTGGTGAACGTGCAGACGAGGTAGCCGTCGATCGCGCCGGCCGCATCGACGGTGAAGGTGGCCTCGCCCGAGCACTCCGTCTCGGCCCCGGCGTAGGTGTTCAGCCCCTCGATTGTGCCGAGGTATTCGCCCTCGCTCTCGTCGGCCGGCGGCGAAGCGCCGGTGTCAGGGTCGTCCTTTCCGGGGGCGTCATCCACGGTGGCGGTGGTCTGACACGCGGCGGCGAAGAGCAACAGGCAGGCGATGGAGCGCATTCTAGGCCTCGCGGTTGGGCCTATCCTATCTCGCGAGGCCCGGGCCAACGTGCACGCTGCGCGGCCCGCCGCCGGAGCCGAGTCGGTTGCGCCCGGCACCTCCGACCCCGGCTGGGCGTCGGGCGAACCCCAGCCGTGCCTCTCCCCCGTTGATGCGTCGTGGGAAGACCGGAGTGACCGATTGGCCGCGGTTCCGCATCCGGACGGGCACTGGTGACCTCTTGGCGCTCGGCGAATCGCTGGGCGCGGTGTCGGACTGGAACGGGGTGGCGGACGCCAAGCAGGACCTCTTCGTTGGCGACTTCGGCATGCGGTTCGCGGACGGGAGCCTCGCCGACCTCGACGGGGACGGCGCCGCCGAGCTGGTACTGGGCCAATGGGGGCTCGCTGGCGGGAGCGGGCCTGCGATCGCGCGGAAGAACGCGGACGGGGCGTGGGGCGAGCCGGTGTCTGTGGCAGGGGATGTGCCGGGAGAGCCCTTCGACACGCTCGTACTCGACTTCGATGAGGACGGCGTTCCCGACGCGTACATGTGCCACCACCGCGGCGTGGCGTTGGGTCCCAATACGTTCTGGCGAGGGGACGGCGAGGGCGGGCTGGTGGAGGCGACTCCGCCCGGCGCCGCGATCCAAGACGCGTGCATGAGCGTGTCGGCGGCCGACCTCAACGGCGATGAGCGGCTGGACCTGCTCCTCGCCGTGGGGTCGGGTCCCATCCTCCTGCTCGCAGACGCTACCGGCTACGTCGACGCCACCAACGCTTGGGGGCTCCCGGGCACGGACGGGGAGCAGATGACGTGGGGGAGCGCCCTCGGCGACCTCGACAACGACGGCCTCTTCGACGCAATCGTCACCACGAGTGACTTCACCGGCCTCGACACGGGAATCTGGCCCGCCTGGGCCTTCCGACAGGTGGAGGCCGGGCGATTCGAGGAAATTGGCGAGGACCTGGGCCTCCCCCCCGTGGGTGGAACCCGGTCTGTCCTCGTTCACGACATCAACGCGGACGGCGTCCTCGACATCCTCATGAGCGACATCCACCGAGGCCCGTGGCTGTTTGAGAGCCGCGGTTGCGGCGCCGCGGCCTGGCTCGAAGTGGAGGCGCCCGAGGGCACGGTGGTGACGGTGCACAGCGAAGGAAGGACGTGGACACAGCCTGTCACCTTACCCCGTGGTATTCAT
>CANKOI010000032.1 GCA_947484175.1 Deltaproteobacteria bacterium | reverse complement strand
CGAGGTGAACGTTCCGGTGCTCGCCCTCGCGGGCGAACTGGACCGGGTGGGCCGGCCGGAGTTCGTGCGCCCGTGGGCCGAGGGCCACGCCGCCGAGGCCCGCTACGTGGAGCTACCCGAGTACGGCCACCTCGACCTCGGCCTCGGGGAGGACGCCGAGAAGGACGTGTACCCGCTGATCGCAGCGTGGCTGCGGGGGCACGAGCGGGGAGCGCGCCGCCGCGTGGTTCGACGCCACCCGCGCCGCGACAGCCTCGGCGCCGTTTCCACCCAAACTCTCCAGCGCAAACACGGCACAGGCAGCCGCCCTCAGGTGCTCCAGGCGCACCGCCTCCTCTAGCGCCGACACCCCAAGGTGGACGAGCAGATCGGCGCCCCACCTGCCGCCCTGACCCCGCCTCTCTCTCCTCAGGGCAAAAGGAACCGGATCCGCGGACCCACGGAGACCGTGAGCGTTTGCCCGGCCGGGTGGAAGTCGCCGTCGACCATGAAGGGTATGGCCTTCTCCGAACGCAGCACCACTCGCTCCGGCACGGCGCTGTACACGTCGGGAGAGCGGATCGCCTGCCCCATTCGGATGCGCGGGAGGCACTTCACCACGCCGAACGCATCGCACGCAAAGCCGAGGACCTGCATGCGGCCCGGGTGCCGGAGGGCTTCGTAGAAGGGGCGAAAACCGAAGCCGATGTCGTCTACCGTGCCCATGGTGACGGTCAAGAAGCGCTTCGGCTCCCATCGAAAACCGTCTACCTCCACCTCACACTCCGCGGGTGCGCTTAGGCGTTTCACGAGCGCGCCATTCACGGCAGCGGAGCAGACGGCGCGGGCCAGAAGCCAAGCAGCGGTAAGGGGGCTGGGATCGCTGACCGCGTAGTGCTCTTGGAGAAAGTTGCTCATCAGCCCGTTTCCGAACAGGAAGCCGTATTCGGGCTTCTCGCCGCCTTCGATGCGTAGAATGTTTCGTTCCGCCCACGGCATCGGCTGATCCGTGTGGTACCGCAGGAGCAGGGCGGAGAGCAGAGCCTCGGGGGAGCCTCTCACGCCGAGGCCGCCCGCAATGGTGTTCATGGTGCCGCCGCGGAGGATGGCCACCGGGGGGATCGGGCTGTCGCCGTAGGCCTCGATGAAGGCGGTCAGCACCATATGAAGCGTGCCGTCACCCCCGTTCACAGCGAGCACATCCACGCGCTCGTCGCGAAAGCGGCGCGCCTGCTCCACGAGATCGTCACGGCTCTGGGGCTGCGCCACCTTGCCGCGAGTGCCGAGCATGAACGACATTTGCCCGCTCAACGCCGGGTTCTTCCGGTTCTGCCGCGACCGGGGGTTGGAAACGACGGCGATACCGGACATCCGGCCGGTTTATCGCGAAGAGCCGCAGCGTGGGGTATGCAACATCCCCTATGCCCTCCGTCCGTACAGCACTAGCTTGGGCCCTCGTTGGCTGCGACACGGTTGTCGATGCGGCGGGGGGCGATCTGACGGTGACCCCCTCGGAGGATGTCGTCACGGTCGCGGAGTTCAGCTTCGTCCCAAACGACATCGAGCGCACCCGAGTGGAGGTGGCGGACGACGACGGCGCGCTGTTGGCAACCGACTGGACGGAGCCGGGCACCAAGCGAGTCTCCACGCGGCTGCTGGCGCTCCCGGCGTCGAGCACGCTCACAGCCCGAGTGGTCACCGAGGGCGGCGATGAGCTCGACGAAGCCCCGTTCACCACGGGCGGCTTCCCCAGCCAGGTGCCGGTCCTCCAGCTCACCGGCGAGCCGGGGTGGACGGGCTACAACTTCACGAGCGCCCTGGGCGTGGTGAACGTGGCGATGATCTTGGATGAGCGCGGAAACGTGGCGTGGTACCACGTGGCCTCCGGCGAGTCGTCGCTGTCACGCGTGCGGCTGCGCCCCGACCAACTCGGGGTCACTTTCATCCGGGCGCCCGGCGTGGGCTCCGGCGAGCAGTACCTCTCCGACGTGGACTGGAGCTCCGCCGAGGAGCGGCGGTTCGCCGAGGACCTGCACGTCACCCACGACTTCGTTTTCCTGCCCGACGGCACGATCGGCACGCTCGCGACCACGCGGGTGATCGCCGACGGAAAACCGCGCCTCGGGGGAGCACTGTTGGAGATCGCGCCCGACGGCTCCTCGTCGGTGGTGTGGGACGGCGCGGAAACCTGGCCCGACGGAGTGACCCCCGAGTCGGAGTTCCTCGGCCCCCATGTGAACACGATCACCTACGACAGCGAACGGGACTGGTACTGGTGGACGGTGCAGAACGACGACTGCCTTTTGGCGCTCGATCGGCCCACCAGCGCCGTGCAACTCATCATCGGGGGCAGCCAGAGCGACTTCACTTTCGTGAACGACCCCGGCCTGATCGGTCCCCACCACATCTCGCTCAGCGGCGACAAGGTGCGGATTCACGACAACCGCGACGTCGACCTGAACTCCCGCATCGTGGAGTACCAGCTCGACCACGAGGCGAAGACCGCCACCTTCACCGGCGAGTGGTTCCACGAGCCCCCGGTGTACGACTTCGCCTTAGGCGACGTGAACACCCGCGACGACGGATCGATGCTGGTGACATGGTCGTCCGTCGGCATCATCGACGACTTCGGCCCCGACGGCACGCTGCGTGCGAGCATCTCCGGGCCGTTGGGCACGGCCTTCGGGTACGGCGAGCCGCATGACTCCCTGCCCGGGCAGGTTCGCCTCCGCTAATCAGCGGCCGGGGCGCTACTTGCTGCGTTTTTTCGGCGCGACGGGAGCCACGGCCGGCGGCTCGGGCTCAGGCGGCGGCGCGGCGGCCTCGGCACGCGCCACGGCCTCCATGATTGCCGTCGTCAACTCCCGGTACAGCTCGGGGTCGGGGGAGCCCGAGCATCGGCTGCTCGTCTTGGTCGCTTCACCCAAGCGATCTTCGAGCGCGTACACCACGCCGTCAAAACAGTCCCACGCCACGGCGTTGGCGACCCCCCGGGCGGCGGCCACCATCTCGTGTGCCTCGGCGTACCGTTTTTCGGCACGAAGGGCGCGCTGCGCCACCGTCTGGGCCTCCACGCTGCCCGGCTTCAGCGTGAGGGCCGCCTTCGCCTCCACCACCGCCTCGGCAGGCAGCCCGGCCTCAAAAAGCGCGCGGGCGTACCACACGTGGGTATCCAGCTGCTCCGGGAATGCCCTGCTCGCCTGCGACAGCGGCACCAAGGCCTCGGCCACGCGGCTCTGCATCACCAGCGCGCGGCCGAGCCCGAGCTGCGCCATGCCGCAATTCGGCTCGACGGCCAACGCCTCGCGGAACGACGCTTCCGAGAGAGGCCAGTCGGGCGCGTAGGTCGCGCCGTTCCCCGCCTTGGAGGCGGCCGAGGCGGCCTCCCCGGGCTTCCAGGCGGCCTCCGGAATCGGGGGCGGCTTCTTGGCGGCAGCGGCGAATACGAAACAGAGGGAGAGGAGGGTCGTCACGCGCAGAAGTATACAATATCGGGAGCGCATGTCTTTTGACCCCGACGCTCCCGCCGATGGTGACGGCCTCTACGGCCTGCGGTGTACGGCCGAAACCTCGCGCATCCACGTTCAGGCCGTGCCCTGGCAAGCCACCACCAGCTACCGGCGCGGCACGCGGGGCGGGCCAGCCGCCACGGTGGCCGCGAGCCGTCAAGTGGACCTCCTCGACCTCGAATACGGCGAGGTGTGGCAAGCCGGCATCTGGCTGGAGCCAGTGGACCCCCGAATCGCCGCTTGGGACGAGGCCGCGGAGGTCGACGCCCTCGAGGTGATCTCCAGCGGCGGGCGCTCCCCCGAAGCCGCCGAGCGCGTGAACCGGCTCTCGGAGGCCGTGAACGAAGCGGTGTACACGGCCGCCGCCGGGATGTTGCGCGAGGGCCGACTGCCGGCGCTGCTCGGCGGCGACCACGCTTCCCCGTTCGGCCTCATCCGCGCCGTTGCAGAGCGGCACCCCGGCGTGGGCATCCTGCACATCGATGCCCACGCCGACCTGCGGGTGGCCTACGAAGGATTTTCGTTCTCACACGCCAGCATCATGGATAATGTGTTGCGGTACATTCCGGGTGTATCAACGCTGGTGCAGGTGGGAATTCGGGACTTCGGAGCCGCCGAGTTGGAGCGCATCCGCACCGACGCGCGCATTGCGACCTTCTTCGACGTAGAAACGGGGCGCCGCCTCGCGGGCGGGGAAACGTGGCTGCGCATCTGCGAGCAGATCGTGCGCGCCCTCCCCGAGGAGGTGCACGTCAGCTTCGATGTAGACGGCCTTCAACCCTCCCTCTGCCCCGCCACCGGCACCCCTGTGCCGGGTGGCCTCGACTGGAACCAGACCCTCACGCTCATTTCCACCCTTGCCGAAGAACGACGCATCGTCGGCTTCGACGTGAACGAGATCGGGGACGACGAGTGGGACGGCAACGTGGCTGCACGCCTCTTCTACAAGCTCTGCGGGGCCATGCTGCGCAGTCAGGAAACCGACCAGAAATAGCCCTCGCTGCCGCCCTCCTCGGGCCAGAGGGTGGTGCCGGCCCCGGCGATCTCTTCGTTCTCCGCCCGCGCGAGCGAGCAGGTGGCGTACACGACACGCCCCCCAAGCTGCCGAGCCCGGCGCAGCAGTTCGCGCTGCGTGTCGGTGGGCCACCGCCACTTCCACCGGTTTTCGGGGTGGCGGCGCAGCACCCCGGAGCCGCTGCACGGCGCATCCACGAGCACACAATCGTAGGTGCCGTGCGGCTCGGCGATCACGATGGGCAGCCGCGCGCGGCGGGCACGGTCGGCCAGCTCGTGGAGGGCGGCGGGGCGGATGTCCCAGGCCGTCACCGTTGCGCCCATCGCGGCGAGGGTGAGCGACTTTCCTCCGGCCCCCGCGCACAGGTCGAGGACGCGAGAGCCCTCCCCCAAAAACGCAGCCTCGGCGATGCGCTGGCTACCGAGGTCCTGCACCTCGAGGCGGCCCGCCCGGAAGTCGTCGAACAGGTTCACGTTCGCGCGCGCGTCGAGGCGGATCGCGGCGCCTTCGCGGGTGTGGGCCACGGGAACGGTAGCGTCGGGATGCAAGGCCCTCAGCCACACGGGAGCCCGGCCGGCGAGGGTGCGGGCCAACGCCACGGCGGCTTCCGGGCCGAGGCGCTCCCACCATTCCGCGGCGAGGGCGTCGGGCACGGAGGTGGCCACCGCGAAGGGGTGTTCGGGCTCCGGCAGGTCGGGAACACCATCGTGACAGAGCCGCAACCACGCGACAAGCGGGTCGGCGTCGAGGCGGGCCAGCGCCCGCTGGTGGCGCACCAGCCCGGTGAGCACATCGCCAGCCACCGGGCGCTCCTTGCTGCCGAGGCTGCGCTCTTCGCGCAGCGCCCGCGAGAGCGTAGGCCCCGCCATCGCCCGATTCGCCACCATGTTGGCCCACACCCGCTCCACGACCCGCCACACCCGGGGGCTCGGGGGTTCAGGGACAGGGAGCGCGCAAGACCACACAGGCATGACGGCCGCCGCGTAACCGGCGAGTTAGCCACGCCGCGATGAAGGACGCGCTGATCGTTTCCGCGCTTTCGCTGGTGCCGAAGCGCACGGCGTCGGGGTGGATGGGCGCGCTGGCACGCACGGAGCTGCCCCGACCCCTGCTGTCGTTGCTGCTCCGTTGGTACGTGTGGAAGTACAACGTGAACCTCGCCGAGGCCGCCGAGCCGCTCTCCGCCTACCCCTCTCTCGTGGCCTTCTTCACCCGCGCGCTGGTGACGGGCTCCCGCCCCATCTGTCCGGACGCCGACGCGATCCTCAGCCCCGCCGACGGCAAGGTGTACGCCTGCGGCGTCGTTACCGACGACCGAATCCCCCAGAGCGATACTCAGCACTTCTCCGCACGAGAGCTGCTGGCAGGAAAGGAGGGCTACGAAGGCGGCGCCTACGCCGTGATCTACCTCTCGCCGCGGGATTACCACCGCGTGCACACCCCCTGCGCCGGCGAAGTGGACCGCTTTCAGTATGTGCCCGGCGCCCTCTGGCCGGTGTTCCCCGCGGCGACCCAACGAATTCCCTTCCTGTTCTCGCGTAACGAACGACTCACCACGATGTTGCGGACCACGTTCGGAGAGGTGGCGCTGGTGATGGTGGGCGCGTTCGGCGTGGGCCGGATGCGCGTGGTGTACGACGACATCGTCACCAACGCTGGCGGGAACGACACGATCGAGAAGGCGCTCCTTCCTGCGCCGGCCCTCGCAGCGGGGGCGGAAGTGGGGCGCTTCGAGATGGGCTCCACCGTGGTGCTGCTCTTCCCGCCCGGCTCGGCAGAGTGGACCGTAAAGCCCGGCGAAGCCGTACGTTTTGGCGAGCGGATCGGGCGCGCACGGCCCGAGCAAAACGCCGCAGTTTGACAGCGCGACGTTCTCGGATAGGCACCGCCGATGTTCTTCCCTTCCACCCCCGAATCGCCCCCGATGTTCGAGAACAAGTTTCTCGACGGTTTCTCGCGGGTTCCTTGGTACATGGTGCCATTGGTGTGGGTGCCGGTGGTCGTGGCCTCGTTCGCCTACGGCATGTCGGCGTTGAACCTTGCGCTGCTTCCTTCGCTCGGCGCGGCCGGCGCCGGCCTTTTTGTGTGGACGTTCAGCGAGTACTGGCTGCACCGCACCTTGTTCCACTGGGTGCCGAAGGGCTCCTGGGGCGAGCGCTTCCATTTCTTCCTGCACGGCGTGCACCACGAGTACATCAACGACCGCTTTCGGCTCGTGATGCCGCCGGCCGCCGCGGCGGTGTTGGCCGCCGGGTTCTACGGCCTGTGGTACGCGCTCATGGGGGCGTGGGTCTTCCCCTTCATGGCGGGCAAGATCGCAGGCTACATGGCTTACGACATGACACACTACTACGTGCATCACGGCGCCGTCTCCGGCCCTTGGTTCAAGAAGTTGCGTGCGCACCACATGAACCACCACCACAACAAGGTGGAGCGGAAGTTCGGCGTGTCCACCACCCTCTGGGACCACGTGTTCCGCACCTACGCCTGAGGGCTGTCGCGTGCTGATGCTGGTGGCCCTGTGCCTGGCGAAAGAAAAGCTTGAACCGCCCCCCGAGCGGGTAGACACGGTCGCCGACGGCCTGAGCTACTCCCGTAAAGGAGACAGCTACGAGGGCGGCTTCCCGACGAGCCCGAGCAACGACACGCAGGCGGCCTATCAGTCCTGGGTGTACGTCACGGAGCGGTACAAGGACCGCCGCTCCGATCTGGCGTCCCTCGACGCGCTCCTCGCCGATCTCGCGCCCACCGTGGCCACCTGCGCGCTGGCGGCCGGCGACGTGGTGGGGGCTACCACTACGATGACCGTCGCGGCGTCCTCGGTTCGCGGGCAGCTCAGCGCGCGCGCGAGCGGCGCCGCCTCGGGACTCGCCACCTGCTTCGTCAGCGCGGCCGACGGGCTCTTCGCTCCGCTGGCCCACCACGGCGGCAGCTCGTTGCCCGCTCTTCGCGCCACGTACACGGTCACTCTCGCGAGGGCGCCCGTGGGCACCGCCACGGGGGTAGACCGCTTCAACGGCATCGCCGGCAGCCGCTTCGGCGCGCCACCGTCGCAACTCGTGGAAGGCTCCCGAAGCAGCAGCCACCGCAACGCCACGCACTACACGCGCGGCTTCGACGACAACGCCCGCTTCCTCGGCGTTCCCTGCCTCCTGATGTTCAGCTACGACGCCGACTCCGGCCTCTATGGCTTCCGAGTGCGCGTGACCGGCGACAACGACGCCTTCTCCCTCCACAGCCGCCTCAAGTCGATGGGCGGACAGGGCACGTGGGACAACTCGATCAAGTCCTGGTACTGGCGCAGCCCCACCCAGGTTTGGGTCGTCCAGCGCTCGGCCGACGGCCTCACCGACGAGCTGACCGTGTTGCACGTGGAACGCGCGAAGGCCTCGGGCGTGGTGGCCTACCTGCCCGGCGACACCGACGAGAGCGAGCCCGTACCTGGGAAGTTGTTGCCGCGGGTGCTTCGAGAGTCGAAGTGAGGTTGGGATGACCCATCCCCCCGCCAGTGCGACACCCCACCTACCCATCCCCCCTCCGATGCGACACCTCGCGCGCTCTGGGCCGATCACCGTCGACGGCACTTCAAAATAGAGAGCCTTCGTCCGTGGCGAGACCACCGTGGCGGCTCGCCACGAACGCCCACTGTCGCACCCCAAGGGGGATGGGTCCCAGAGGTGTCGCGTTCGGAGGGGGATGGGTCTTGGATCGGCGGGTGGGGGAACTGCGAAGCGGTTCCCCCTCTGAGATCAAGCGTCGCGAAGCAACGTGTCGACCGTCTGCTGGTCGGCGCCCGGGAATCGGTAGTCGCCGAACGCTTCGGGCTTTACCCACCGCACGTCGGCCACCCGCAGGGGCTTGGGCACGCCCACGACCGCACAGCGGTACACCACCATGTCGAGGGTGTAGGCCGAGTAGGCGTGGGTGACGTGGAGCACCCGATGACCGAGCTGGATGTCAACTCCGAGGCGATCCCGCAGGGACCGCCGCAGGGCCTCCGTATCGCTCTCCCCCTCCTGCACCCGCCCGCCCGGGAACTCCCACAACAGCGGCAGCTCCGCTTCGGGGCGGCGCTGGGTGATGAGGAACGCGCCATCCACCTCCACCTCGGCGGCGACGATGCGAACATGAGGAAGCGACATTCGGTCCTAGGGAAAGCCCACCAAGATAACCGGCGCCCGCGCGACGGTGCGCCGGACTACCGGCGGATCGGCGTGGCGGGCTTATAATGACTCCACTGGTGAGGTCCTCGGTGATCCGTTCCGCAATCAAGTCCGGCCTCAAGAGGGCGTTCGGCGTCGACCTGCGGCCCGCCGCAGCGCCCCCCGCCCCCCCGCCCGCGTGGAAGGACACCCCCGCCGTAAAGGTGGAGCCTCCTCGCCCCGCGCCGGTCGCCGTAGCGGCACCGGTCGTGGAAGCGGCACCGGTCGTGGAAGCGGCACCGGTCGTGGAAGCGGCACCCGTCGCGGAGGCGGCACCCGTCGTCGAGGCCGCGCCCGTCGTCGAGGCCGCGCCCGCTGTTGAAGCGACCCCCGTCGTCGAGGCCGCGCCCGCGAAGCCCAAGAAGAAGGCTCCTCGCGCCAAGAAGGTCGCCGCGGCGGAGGCCGCCCCCGTGGAGGCTGCGCCCACCGCCGCCGCTCCCGCTGCCGACGACATCGTTGGGCCCGCGGCCTTCTCGATGGCTCAGGTACAGGAGCTGTTCGACGAGATGGTGCGTCCCGCCCTGCAAGGCGATGGCGGCGACATCACGCTCATCCGCATCGAGGCCAACGACGTTTACGTGCGCCTCGTGGGCAGCTGCTCCACGTGCCCGTCGTCGATCCTCACCATGAAGATGGGTGTGGAAGCGCTGCTCAAAGAAGAGCTCACGGGCTTCGGCAGCCTCATTCAAGTGGACTGAGCCAGCCGCGCGCGATCCACTCCGCCACCGGGTGGTGGAGCCCCACTTTGCCCACGCCCAAAAGCCCGACATCGCCGCCGGCCGACTCAAACCGGGTCACGGCGCACCAGCCGAGCCAGTACACCCGGTCCTTCGCGTACACGCCCGGTAGCTCGGGGTCGCGCAGTCCGCGCTTCACGCGCAGGCAGGTGGTCCAGGCGCCCTCGGCGCCGATGAGTGGCTCGAGGCCGCGGTAGAGGCCGGTAAACCCTTGGTCGCGGGCGCGGCGGGCAGCGGCGGCCAGCAGCGCGAGCCGGTTCGCCGTGCCCTCGGGGAGCCCGCAGGCAAGACCTTCCGCCCGCAACGCGAGGCCTTCCTCCGTGGCCAAGGAGCGCGCGAGGCCGGTGCTGAAGATGCGCAGCGGCTGGCGCGCCCCCGCCTCCGAGCGGGCCACGTGCACCCCGATCTCGTGCGCCACCAGCGCCTGCATGTCGGTGGGCGACACGACGGCGCGCGGGTTCACGCGCACCAAGCGGCGGGGGCTGTCCACCACCACCCGCGCGCTCATCACCGGGTCGGTGACCACCCTCCACGTGGTGAAGCGGCGCTCCGCCAGCGCACGCTCAAACGCGGAGACGATCTCGGGCAACAGCAGCACCCGCGGGTCGGGGGCGCGCGCGGGAGGCGGCGGCGACGTGGGCGCCTCGGCTTGGTCCCACCAACCCGACGCCACGGCGAGCGCTTCGAAGGACTCCGGGGTTCGGTCGCGGAGGGCCACGATCCCCAACCGCACATCGTCCGCCGCCGCCTGCACCTCCTCCCCCAAGGGGTGAGCGGGCGGGCGGATGCTGTCGCAGCTCCGCAGCAGGTCGTCGGCGTTGCGGAGCGGATGGTAGGTGAACTGCACCGGGCCGCCCCGAAGGAAGCGGGATCGGGCCTCCACCTCGTCGACCGGATTGAGGAACCGGGAGGGCTCCAGCCGAGCCTGCACCGCGCTCAACGCCTCGTCGGCGCGGTGGAGCGCGGGGGGGAGGATCACCGCGGGGGTGTAGCCGAGTCGAGGGTGAGCGGCCCACCCGCTTTCGGGCTAACGGCGGCGCGATGGAACTCACGATCGACACGCTCGCGGCCCTGCCGATCTCGACGATCCGCAGCACCCTGCCGGCGTGGATTGCCAGCCACCTCGACGTCGCGGCGCCCGAGCAGGCCGGCCTCGCCGAACAGCTCGCCATGATCGTGGCAAGTGCCACGGACGAAGACATCGCCGCCCTGCGCAACACCTTCCTCCACGCGGGCGAAGGCTGGCGCCTCCACCCCGCCGACCCGCTCGCCCGCAGCGTGACCCGCGCCTACATGGCCGCGGTCGTGCAGCCCTGGCAGCTCGAGGGCGAGGGCCACGTACGCGCCTTCTGCGCCTCCTCGAGCGCCCGCCGCCTGATCGTCTGCAACCACCTCTCCTACACCGACACCCAGGCTACCGATGCGGTGATGGCGCTCACCGGGCATGCCGCGGTGGCCGACCGCCTCGTCGCGATCGCGGGGCCCAAGGTGTACACCGAGCCGTGGCGCCGGATGGCCGCCATCGCGCTGAACACGCGCAAGACCGCCCAGTCCAGCATGGTGGCCTCGGAGCAGGGCAGCCTGAGCCCGCGGGAGCTGGCCACGATCGCGCTCGAAACGATCGCCGACTGCGAACGGCTCATGGACGCCGGCTACATCGTGCTGCTCTACCCCGAAGGCACGCGCTCCCGCGATGGGCGGCTGCAGCCCTTCCTGCGCGCAGCCGCCCGCTACCTCGCCATTCCCGGCGTGGAGGTGCTGCCGTTGGCGCAGACAGGCGGAGACGCGGTGTTTCCCCTCGGCGCGAGCTTGATGCAACGGGCGCCGGTATCGCTCCGTTTCGGGCCGAGCCTCACCCCCGCTGCGTTTCCGGGAAAGTGGGGGGGGCTCGAAAGTACGCACGCCGCGCTCGCGCAGCTCCTCCCCCCTGAGCACCGGCCCCGCCCCGAGGGACCGGCCGTGGCGTGAGCCGGGGCGGAGGGTGCCCGGAGCCGTGTGCCCGATCGGGAATCTGGCGACGCTCGTGGATGGCACAGGTTCCTGATCGGGATTCGGAGGATGGTCAACAAGCCCGATCGGGAAGATTGACGCCACCTCCGACGCGGACGGCGACGCGGTGGCGGTCGTCTACGACTGGACCGTCTCCGGCGCTTCCCTCGGCTTCGACAGCGACACACTCGAAGACGTGTACTTTGCGCACGGCGACACCGTGAGCTGCACCGCCACGCCGACCGACGGCACCGACGATGGCACCACCCGCACGTCGAACACGGTCACCATCGAGAACAGCGAGCCCTCGGTCACGGCGGTGTCCGTGAGCCCGGCCAGACCCACCGTTTCGAGCACGCTCACGTGCAGCTACGCGGGGTACGACGACGCGGACGGGGACGTGGATCAGAGCGGCTACGACTGGACGATCGGAGGCGCAACCGTGGGGACCGCCAGCACGCTGTCGGGAGCGTTCGCCTCGGGCGACATCGTCACCTGCACCGTCACCCCCGACGACGGTACCGACACCGGCAGCGCGCTCTCCGCGAGCGTCACCGTCGACAACACCCCGCCCGTTCTCGCAAGTGTCACCCTCACGCCCGACCCCGCGCAGGAGGGCGACACGCTCACCTGCACCGCCGGCACCACCACCGACATCGACGGCACCACCACCTTCTCCTACACCTACGCCTGGACCGTGAACGGCTCCCGCGCGGCCCCGACCACCCGCACGCTCACCGGCACGTATTTCGACGCCGGCGACGACGTGGCCTGTGTCGTTACCCCGAGCGACGGCACCGCCGCCGGCGCGGCGGTCACCTCCAACACGCTGACGATCGAGAACACCGCGCCCGTCGTCACCACCGTGTCGATCGCGCCCGCATCCGGGGGCGTCGGCGACAGCCTCACCTGCTCGGCGAGCAGCACCGACGCCGACGGCGGCAGCCCCACGCTCAGCTACGCGTGGTCCACCGGTGCGACAGGCGCGTCGGTCACCCTCACCTCCGCCGAGGACCCCGGCGACACCGTCACCTGCACCGCCACGGCCAGCGACACCGACGCCGACACCGACAGCGCCAGCGTCACCATCGGCAACACCGCGCCCGTCGTGAGCAGTGTCACGCTCTCGCCGAGCGCCGTGGCCACCAACGACACCCTCACCGCGACCGTCGTGAGCAGCGACGCCGACGGGGACGCGTTGACCCTCACGTACGACTGGTACGTGGACGGCGTACTCGCCCGCAGCGGCGCCAGCGCCTCGCTCTCCGGCGCGTCGTACTTCGACCGCGACGAGGAGGTGTACGTCGAGGTGACCGCCGACGACGGCGCGGACACCGACTCCCTGACCAGCAGCAGCGTCACCGTGGACAACACGGCGCCGACGGCGCCGGGGGTGGAGGTGTTCGGCGAGGTCTACGCCGAGCTCGGCGCGACGACGAGCTACGCGGACTTGAACCAAGCGTACCTGTACGCGGACATCGTACTCGCCGAGCGCTCAGGCACGCTCGCGACCTTTGGCGTGTACCAGTCCGGCTCGACCTGCACGTCGATCGACTACTTCGTATTGTCGTCCTCCTCTGGCAGCACCGGGGCGTGGACGCTCGAATGGAGTTCCACCGGGAACAGCATCAGCAGCTCTGCGGCCTACCAGAGCGCGGGGGATGTGGACGTTGTCGTCAGCGAGGGCACCTACTACGCGTTCGGTTGGGCCACGACGTGCACGTCGGGCGTCCGATTCTACTACGGGCTAACGGGGCTCCCGACGGACGCGGGGTTTGGGACGGCGATCGGGTACGTCGGTCAAACCTACACCGGGAGCGGAGCGCTCTCTGGCACCATGACCGTGAACACGGGGTACACGGCACCAGAGGCGATGGATGTCACCTTCTACCCAGACGAGGTCCATGCGGGCGACGACCTCACCTGCTCCGTGACCACGGAGAGTACGGACGACGACGGCGACGCCATTTCGTACACATTTGGGTGGGACGTGGACGGGGTGGCGTACACCTCGGCGACGGACGCGGCGATGGAGAGCGTGGTGGACGGGACGGACGTGGCGGCGGAGGAGGTTTGGACTTGTGAGGTGGAGGTTTCCGACGGCGCCGAGCGAGCAACTGCGTCCGCGACGGTTACCGCGGCATACTCGTATGACATCAACGTGAACGGGTCGTCCATGTAGCACTTCTGTATGACCTTCGGCCTGTCGTGGAACGATGCCGAGTTGTATTGCGAAGACAGGGGGGAAACCCTTGCCGTGATCAACACCTCCGCAGAATGGAGCTTCATCAACAGCACCCTCAACTCGGACTACGTTTACCATGGCTCCACCATCCCGTGGATTGGCTACTCGGACCAAGCCAGCGAGGGCTCCTGGGTGTGGGTGACCGGGGAGGCGGGGTACGATGACTGGCAGGCGGGCGAACCGCAGGGAGGCCGCGGGGAGAACTGCGCGGACTTCAATCAGGGTGGCAGCCAGGGGTATCGCGACGCGTTGTGCTCGGGGGAGACGGCCTTCATCTGCGAGGGGTGACTCCGACCGGTGCGCCTTTCCCCAGCGCCGAGCCCACCCGCTCGCGACCGATCTCACCTACGCGGGTTCCGACACTGCGTCGACGGTGGCGTGGGGCGCGGCCAACAGCTCCGGGCGGACACATGAGGTGGGTGGGAAGTCCGCTAATTTGTGCGGGCTGTACGACATGAGCGGGAACGTCAACGAGTGGGTGAATGACTGGTACACAACGTACGGCTCGGCTGCGGCTATCGACCCCGAGGGCCCGACCAGTGCCACCTACACGCTGCTCCGCGGAGGCGGCTGGTTCAACACTTCCGAACTCAGGGGCGCAAGCCGCAGCACCAACGTTCCGAGTTTCCAAAGCTGGGGCGTCGGATTCCGTGTGGCCCGCACGGTACCCTGACCGGCGGCGCCGCGTAGGCGCCCCCCTACGCCCGCGACAGGTAGTTCTCCGGCACAAAAACGTTCCCGATCTTGAACGGCGCCGGCGACTCGATCATCAGCCGCACCCGGAGCGCCAAGCGTCGGGCTCCCCGTGGGCCCGACCCACTCGGGCGGCTCCACGCCCCGCTCTCGACACACCGCGCCGACCTCGTCGCCAACTACCACACGGTTCGAACGCCGGTCCACCGCACCATCCACTCGTCGCGCGTAACCAGCACGGCATCCTCAACGAGCGCGGTCGCCACGACGATCCGATCCGCCGGGTCTCTGCGGTCAAACCCGGCCAACTTGAACGTCTGGCGCACGATGGAAACGTCGACAGGCACCACCCGCACGCCGAGACTGGTGAGCGCCGCGTCCACCCACCGGTCCACGCCGCCGGCAAACTCGATCTTTCCGTGCTGGGCGTGCAACCCGAACTTCCATGCCGTGATGGCTGAGATCAGCAGTTCGTTCGCCGGGTCCTCGACTGCCGACCTGCCCGCCGCCGTCAACTCGCCGGGGCTGTCCACGGCGTGGTACAGCGCGTGAGTATCCAGAACGACCTTCACTCGTGCATCGCCTCCCACGGTTCGTTCGTGGGTGCCTCGATGTCGCCAACCAGGACCGACTGGCCGGCCAGCGCTCCGAGGCGACGTGTCGCCCTCGGGAACGGCACCAACTCAGCGACCTGCCCTTCCGCGCCCGAGATCGCGACGGTCTCGCCGCGCTGGAGGGCGGCCCGAACGTCGGAGGGAAGCTTCTCCATCTTCAAGTTCGTGGCCTTCGCTGCACTCATGACACGCTCCCGCCTCAAGCTAACCATACCACGGGGTTGAGCGAACGCCGCGATCGGAAAGCCAGCCCTCCACATCCTTGGTCAGGTCGCCCGACGACCTGACCACCTACCTCGTGGCCCGCATGCCGTTCACGGAAGGCAGCATCCGCCCCAATCAGGGGCCGGGCAGCCGGACGCGCACACGCTCCGGTTCAACGGTGAGAATCGCCCGGCGCTCGAGGACCAGGGGAACGATGCCCGCGTGCGGCGCGCCCTTGACGATCGCGAGCTCGCCAAAGTCCTTGTCGAGCGTCACGAGTAGCTACGGCCCCTACGCCCGCGACAGGTAGTTCATGGCGGCGATGAGTCCCGCCATCTGCCCCGCCGTCGAGGGGCCGGCCCTTGCCAAAACGCCGCCACGCGGCGCGGGCAAGCTCGGCTTGCGCCGGCGTGACCGGAACCACCACCACGGCCGCGCGGTGAAGGAGGAGGTCGAGCTCGCGGCCGCCTGCCTCGCCCCGCTTGCTTTCGAGCACAATCGAGGCCTCGAGCAGCGTTGCGGCCGAGACGAGACGCACCGAGGCCTCGGCGATGGCCAGGGCGAACACCGAGCCCTCGGGCTCACCGAGCAGAATCGCCGCCAAGGCGGAGGTGTCGATCACCATCAGGTCGGCAGGCCGTCGCGGTCGTAGCCGAGGATGTCGTCGGCGCTCCGGGCGTCGAGGTCGGGGAGAGCCGCGCAGCGCCGACCGATCTCGAGGAGATCCTCGGCAAGCGGGCGCACCGCGGTGCGCCCAACCTCCCGCCTTAGTCGCTCACGCAGCGCGTTCACAACCACCTCGGTGAGCCCCTCTCCGGTGCGAGCGGCCAACTCCCGCGCCAGCCGATCCGCCTCTTGGCTCTTGATGCTCAGCGCCATATTCTATCTCATCAGGCAGATTCTATACGCCGTGGAGGCGTGCGTGGACACGAATCGGACTTCGTGCGCCGACGGCGTGCAGTTGCCGGGACTGCGACCGAAGTCGATGGGTGAGCCGCCACCCTGCGACTTCGGTCGCGCCGCGCTGCGAGAAGCCTCACCCCGCGCCAGCTTCTCCCAGAACCGCAACCACCTGCGCGACCGACAGGATTCTGACCCCCGACCAAGCGGGTGCGAGCGCGAGCAGGTCCGGATCGCCGGTCATCAGCGCATCGGCGCGGCCATCTCTGGCGCACCAGAGGAATTCGTCGTCGTCCGAATCCCGGCACGCGGGAGGGGCGCGCGCGGGCTCCACGCGCACGCTGAACGGCAGGATCTCGCTGGCTACGATCGATTCAGCCTCGCGAAGCCCGAGCCGGAATTTCGGGTAGCACAACACCCGCGCCAACTCCGCCAACGTGGCGTCGCTGATCAGCAACACGACGTCACCCGTGCGCCAGTATTCGCGAAGCCGGCTCGCCGGCCCCCGGAACAGGAGCGCGCTCACCAGCACGTTCGTGTCGAGCACCAGGCGCATCAGCGATTCCGGCTCCGGGCCCAGCGGACGGCCGCGCCGACATCCCCCTCGGTGGCGCCCGCGCTTGCAACGGCGTCACGGATGCGCTCGAGCTCCAAGAGCGGTACCACCTGCACCGGCCGCAACACGATCGCGCCCGCTTCCAGCGTGGCGTCGAAGTAGTCGGTCGCCGGGAGCGCGCGGACGAGCTCCGCCGGCAAGGTGAGCTGGTTCTTCGAGGTGAGCTTGGCGAGCATGGGTAAGGACTCCTTACTGTAAGGATACGCGCCAGCCGCACCAGACGCAAGCGCGCATCTCGATGGCCCGGTACCCCCTCAAGTCCCCGAGAACTGCACCTCGTCGAAGAACAGCGAGGGCGAGCGGGTTCCCGACCACTCCCACACATCGCTCGCGGGCTCTACGAGGCGCTTCAACACCTCCTCGATGTTTCCCGACACATTCATCTCGCCCAGATGGGCGGCGACCTCACCGTGCTCCATCAGCAAACCTTGGATGCCGAAGCTGAAATCGCCGGTGAGCCCATTGCTGTTGCCGCCCAAAAAACCCGTCACCACGATACATCGCGGTGTGTCACGCAGAATCTCCGCAGGACTGCGCGAGCCGGGAGACACCACCCAGTTGCTGCGCCCGCCCGTCGTGACCGGCACCCCCAGCTTGCGGCTGTAGTAGGTGTTGACGTAGTAGTTTTTGAGCACGCCCGCTTCGATCACCGGCATCGGGCGGGCCACGAGCGCATCGCCGTCCCAGGGGCGGGAGCCGAGGCCGCGCCGAATGTTCGGAACGTCGAGGATGGTGAGCGCGGCGTTGCCGATGGCGGTGCCCTGCCGACCCGCGAGGAAGCTGCGCTGCTGGTGCAGCTCGCCGCCCGAGAGCGGCCCTCCGAGCACGCCGAGAATCCGGCCCGCCACCTGGTTCTGGAGGAGCAGCGGATACCGCCCCGACGCGATGGGCTTGCTGCCCAGCCGCTCCGCGGCCTTTCGCCAAGCTTCGTCGGCGATGAACGCCGGGCCCGGAAGGTCGGCGCGGTGCAGCGAGGAGTACCACGACGTGGCCTCGGGGCGGCGCCCGCCCGGCTCTTCGAGGGTGAGCTCCACGCCGGCCCCGAAGCCGGTGCTCGAACGAGCGCCCTCAAAACCGTTTGACATCACTCGCACCGACTCGTCGGAGGAGTCGCCGATGTGAACCGTGGCACTCAGCACTTGAGCGCGGTTGGGCAACGCATCCACGGCGGCTTCCAAGGCCTCGCCCGCCACTCGGCGCGCCTCGACGGGGAGCGTGGCATGGCCCGCATCGAAGGCATCCAGCTCGGCCTCGGTGGCGCCGCGCCCGCACTCGACGAGCGGGGGTTGGCGCCGCTCGGGCTCGGGCTCCAACACACGGGTGGCCGCCACGGCGCGCGCCAGAAACTCTGCCACCGCTTCGGGCCGCAGGTCGGAGGTGCTGTGGGCCGAGAACCGGTCGTCCACCAGCAGCGCGAGGCTCAGCCCGCGGCTGGTGGCCTGGGTGGCCTGCTCCAGCTTGCCGGCGCGCCGCATGAGCGAGAGCTCCGTGCTGCGCGACACCGACACCGACACCTCCTCGGCGCCGAGCGCCCGCGCGCGTTCCACCGTGCTGCGTGCAAGGTCGAGGATGCTCATGCCGACGCCCCGCCCACCGACAGCTTGGACACCTTCACGGTGGGCATCCCCTGGCTCACCGGCACGCTCTGGCCATCCTTCCCGCATGTCCAGCCCCCTTCGTCGATCTTCAAGTCGTTCCCAACCATCTCGATGGTGGCGAGCACCTCGGGACCGTTGCCGATGAGGTTCACGTCCTTGATCGGCCGCGTGAGCTTGCCGCCTTCGATGAGGTAGCCGCGGCGCACGTAGAACGCGAAGTCGCCCGCGCCGATCTGCACCTGCCCATTCGCGAAGTCGGCGCAGTAGATGCCGTTCTGCACGCTGGCGATGATCTCCTCGGGCGAGAGCGTGCCCGACTCCATGTAGGTGCTGCGCATCCGAGGCAGCACCACGTGACGGAAGCTTTCGCGGCGGCCCGAACCGGTCGGCAGAACCCCGTAGTGGCGCGCGCTGATCTCGTCGTGCAAGAACCCGCGCAGGATGCCGTCTTCCACGAGCACGGTGCGCTCGGGCGAGTTTCCTTCGTCGTCGGTGTTGATGCTGCCACGGGCGTGCGGGATGGTGCCATCGTCCACCACGGTGACGCCGGCGGGCGCGATGCGCTGGCCCAGCCGGTCGGCGAAGATGCTGATCCCCTTCCGATTGAAGTCGGCTTCCAGCCCGTGCCCGATGGCCTCGTGCAACAGAATGCCCGACGAGCCCGCCCCCAGCACCACCGTCATCTCGCCCGCGGGCGCCTTGCTGGCGTCGAACAACAGCAGTGTGTCGTCTACCGCTTTCTGACACATCCGTGATACATGTGCCTCGTCGTAGAACTCCAAGCCCGCGCGCTGAGCGAGGTTTGCACTCGAACTTTCTTTCTTCTCGCCGTCCTGAGCGGTGCACACCACCCACCCGCGGGTCATGGGCTGGTAGTCGTACACGAGCCGGCCGTCGGGGCGGGCGATGAGCACGTGCTTGAAGCTGTCGCCTAAGGAGGTTTCGACCCGAATCACGCGGCGGTCGGCCGCGAACGCACGACGCTCCCAGTCGCGCACCATCGCCACGCGCGTTTCGAGGTCCACCCCCTCCCACGGTTGCTGCGTCGGGTACCGATCCCCAAGGCGGCGCTCCGCCAGCGCCACCGGCGAAACGGCCTTGTTCCCCCGCGCGATCTCCGAGGCCACCTCGGCGGCCTGAGTCATCGCGGCCTCCGTCAGCTCCTCCGTGTAGGCGTAGCCCACCTGATCCCCCACCACGACCCGCACGCCAACGCCAAGGTCCACGTGCGTGCTGGCCCGGTTCACCTTCCCGTCGGAGAGCGCCACCGAGGTGCTGCCCGAGTGTTCGAAGTACAAGTCGGCGTCGTCGGCCCCGCGGGCGAGGGCGGTGCGAAGCACCCGGCGGCAGAGGTCGGCGTCAACGCCGAACGAAGAAAAATGGGTCAACCGGGCTCCAATGCGAGAGGGGTTCAGGTACACACGGCGGGGGCTGCTGTCACGCGCTCCAGCCAGTGATCCATGAGGACAAGGCAAGTCATGGCTTCCACCAGCGCAACGGCGCGGGGGAGCACACAGGGGTCGTGCCGACCCCGAGGCTCTAGAATCACGGCCTCACCGGCCCGGTTCACGGTGTTCTGGGGCTGGAAGATGGTGGCGACCGGCTTGAACGCCACGCTCAGCTCGATGGGCATGCCGTTGCTGATGCCGCCCTGCACGCCGCCCGAGCGGTTGGTGCGCGTCACCGGCCGCCCTTCCGCACCCGGCACAAACGCGTCGTTGTGCTCGCTCCCGCGCAGGTAGGTGCCCGCGTAGCCGCTGCCCGACTCAAAACCCTTGGCGGCGGGGAGCGACAACATGGCCCGTGCGAGATCGGCCTCCAGCTTGTCGAACACCGGGCTGCCGAGGCCGGGCGGCACCCCGCGTGCAACACATCGGACAACACCTCCAAGGGTATCGCCGTCGGCCCGAGCGGCCCGGATCGCCGCTTCCATCGCGGCGGCCGCGCTCGGGTCGGGGCAACGCACGGCGGTCGCGTCCACCGCGGCGCGAGTGATCCGCGCGGGGTCCACAACGTCGGCGTCGAGGTTTGCCACGCGCTGCACCCATGCCACCACCTCAATGCCCTCGGCGGCCAGCACCTGCCGGGCCACAGCCCCCGCCGCCACTCGCCCCACCGTCTCCCGCGCGCTCGCTCGCCCGCCCCCCCGCCAGTCACGCGCCCCGAAACGCGCCTCCCACGTGTAGTCGGCGTGCGAGGGGCGATACACATCTTTAAACGCTTCGTACGTCTCTGATCGTGCATCTTCGTTGCGAAAAAGTATCGCGAGCGGGGTGCCCAACGTGCGCCCTTCGAACAGCCCGCTCAGCACTTCGGGTTCGTCGGACTCCGACCGCGGGGTGGTGAGTGGGCTCTGTCCGGGACGCCGCCGGGCGAGGTCGGCGCGCATCAGGTCCAAGTCGAGCACCAAGCCCGGCGGAACGCCATCGATGACGACGCCCAGCGCGGGCCCGTGACTCTCCCCGAAGGTGGTGACGACGAAGCGCCGACCGAAGGAGTTGCCGCTCATCTCGCCTCCACACGACGCCACACCATGCGCACATCCGGCTCCGAGGCGCCGGGCCAGAGCACGTCGCACTCAAGCCGGTCAGCGAAGAACCGCCACTCCACCGAGGGCTCCAACGGCGAGGTGACCCAGACGAGCCCCTCGGGCGTGAGTTCAACCGGGTACTCGCGGACAGTTGCGCCCGGGAGCAGGTGCATCACCCGCAAACTGCCATCTTCGATCTCGAAGCGGTAGAAACAACGGTCTTCATGGTCGTCGCCCAGCTCGCGCACCTCCACAAAACTGCCGTCGAGGAGCGGGCGCGCCATCATCCGGGCGCTGGTCGGCTCGCCGTGGGCCACACCCTCGCCGGTCCACTCCCCCACGAAGGCCTGAAACGCACCGGCCTCCCGCACCGTGCGCTCCACGCGGGACTGCCACTCCTCTTCGGCGCTCATGGGCTCCTCCTCACAACCAACCGGCCGTGCGCAGATCGTCGAGCGCCCACCCGGCGAGGCGCCGATGCCCCTTCACCGTGAGGTGGCAGTCATCGAGGAAGTCGTCGGGATCCCCGGCGGCCACGAACATCGCGGCGGCATCGAGCGCACGAGCCCCATGCGCGTCGGCGAGCTCCTGCAGGAGTGCCGCGTAGGGCCGCATGGGCGCGGGGTCGGGGTTCAGGCCTTCGGTCATCAACAACACGCGGGTGTTCCGTTTTTTGGCGAGGTCGAGGAGCAGGCTCAGGTTCTCGCGGGCATCCGGGAGCGGTACGGCCACTGCGGCCTCGCTCCGCCAGCTTTTGAGCAGAAACGAAAAGCCCACATAGCTCCGAATGCCGTGGAGCCCCGCCAAGGTGCGGCTGAGGGTGGCGTTCGCCGGCTGCTGGTACTGCGCGAGCAGCTGCTTGTGCGTGGCGAAACCGGTCGAGAAAATGTCGTTGTGACCCACGTAGAGCACCAACAGGTCGGGCGCGAGGCGCTCCAGCTGGCTCTCCGCGTAGAGGCGGATGTGCAGCGTGTTCCACCCGCCCACCCCTTGGTTCACCACCTCCCACCCCGGATCGGCCAGCGCCGACTCCATCGCCTTGGGCCAGAACAGGTCGATGTCGTCCATCTGGTAGGCGCCGCCGGTGCTCGACCCGCCGAGCGCGACGATCCGCCGCACTCCTGCGCGCGGCTCGGGGGGCTTTACCGGGAACCCTTCGGAGGGGTACTCGCGGTACGCCCGCAGCTCCAGCAGCTCGCGGAACTCGGTGGCAGCGCGATCGTAGCCGGCCGTGTGCACCCAGGTAGACCCCGCCCGGGTGTGCCGCAGCCCGCCCTCCACCATCAGGCCGGCGAGGGCCAAAGCACCCCACGACCACAGGCCTACGGCACGCACCTGATGCACATTCGCGTAGAACAGGCCGGTCAGCGGCACCAGCGCCGCGGCGAGGAGCGCCCAGCCGGGGGCATCCGGGAAGCGAAGGCTGCACGCCAGGAGCGAGAGCGCCGGGAGCGAGCTGCCCACCAGCGCCAGCCGCAGCGGAAGGTGCCGCGCCAGCGCGAGGGCACCGAGCAGCAGGGTGACGATACCGGGGAAAACCAGCGGAACCAGCGCCTCCGGAAAGGACAGGAGGCGCACCGACTCCAACCAGCGCTCGGCGGGAATCAGGGTGAGGAGGGGGGAGAGCGCCATCGGCAAGAGCGGAACCCCCCACGACTTTCGCCGCGCAGCGAGGAGACCGGCCGCTCCCCCCACGACCCACGCGAGCGCGCCAGCGAGCCGGCTGCGCAGCCACGGCACCGCCCCCGATGCCGACGGCGTGGCCTTCGGCCCGAGCATCTCGACGGTGTGCACCCGCACCCGCTCCACGCCGGGCCGCAGCACCCACGGCCCCGCGAGCCGGCCGCCCGTGCAGGTGGAGGACCCACCCGCGGTGACGATGTCCACGCCGGTCGCGGTGATGCGCAGCGTGGCGTCGAGGGCGCCCGAGGGCAGAGGCAGGGGCGTGCAGGCGAAGCCGCCCACGCCCCGCACCGCACCGGCGGGGCCGCGGTCAAAAAGCACGCCATCGCCGGTGGCCTGGGCGCCGCCAGGGCCGGGGCCCGGACCGGGGCCCGGACCGGGGCCCGGACCGCGCCCGCCCCCCGGCCCGGGGCCGGGCGGCCCCGACGCGCCGCCGCCGGGCGGCGGCTGAGGCCCCCCGCCGGGGGGCGGCAGCGGGCCGCCGCCCGCCCGCGGCGGCGCGATGCCGCCGCTGCGGCCCGCCCGCACCATCAGGGAGCCGCCGTCGGGGAGGGTGGCCGTGATCCGTACGCTGTCGCCCACCACCAGCGGCTCAGGGGCCTGAGCCGCCTGCAGGCCCCGCAGCTCCACCGCCCACGGAACGCTCCGCAGCGGCCCGGCCAACGCCGCCGTCGCCAACTCGACCGGTGGCGCTCCCGCGGCCCACCCCGGCCCCAACGACTCGGGGCGCGTGCCCGCCCAGCCCCACCACGCCGCGAACGTGAGGCCCGCCGCACCGAGCACCCCTACCCACCTCGCCGACTCTCCCTTCACGCGCCCACCTCCGACCGTGCGCAGCGAAAACCGCTGGTCTTGCGGCGCAGCTCCACGGGGAAGGCGTTGAAGTCCATCGCGAGGTTGGGGCGGGGGTCGGCGAAGTAGCTGAACCCCCGCGCGGCCGCGTAGAGGCCGAGCGACGCAGTCGTGGGGTTGAGCTGGGTGGCGGGGTCGGCGAACGGCACCTCGTCCCAGCTCCGCATACGCAGGGTGTCGACCCACTCCCAGGCGTTGCCGTAGGCGTCCAAGAGGCCGTAGCGGCTCGCACCTTTGGGGAAGGTGCCCACCGGCGAGGTCGTGAGCCAGCCGTCGGTCTCGTCGTAGTTGGGAGCGTCGAGCATGCCGCGGTTCATGCGGCCCTCCGCGTAGTGGGGGCCCCACGGGAACGCCGTTTCCGACGCGGCGGGGCCGAGGGCGGCGAGGTGCCACTCCGCTTCGGTGGGCAGGCGACCGCCGCGCCACGCACAGTATTCGCGGGCGTCGTACCAGCTGGTGAGCACCACGGGGTGACTCTCGGTGCCCGCGGGCGGGGTGGGGCCGTCCCAGTTCCAGTCCGCTTCCGCCCAAGGCTCTTCCACGTGGGGAGGGCGGTAGCCGGTGGCCCCCAAAAAGAGGCCGTAGGCGTTGCGGCTGACCTCGGTTTCATCGATCCAAAAGCCCGACACGCGCACCACCCGCGCAGCGAGCGGGTCGTGGGCGAGCCCCGGGCAGGCGGCGCCCGCCACCTCCGACGGGGTGCAAACAAACGTCGGCAGCGCGAGCGGACGCGAGCGCGGAGGCGGAAGCCGGACCGCCCCGCGAGGCCCCGAGTTCACCTCCGCCGCCGGGATGTGCAGCATCCCCGCGAACTCGCCCACGCCCCGCTCCACCGCCGCGACCTCGGCGGGCGAAGGGCCCCCGTTACAAGCAAGCAGCCAGAACATCATGGCGGGTACACACAACGAAAGCCCACCGTGAGCCGGGGCTCGCCGCGGCGCACCGGCTCCCGATGCGCGCACCCTGCGTAGCTGGGCAGGTTCATGTAGGAGCCGCCGCGAACGGTCGTCCACGTGGAGGGCACCACGTCGACCGGGTCGGTGGGGGGGAGGCGGCCGTAGGCGTCGGGGCGGTAGGTGTCGCGGGTCCACTCCCACACGTTCCCGAAGATGTCCTGGAGGCCGAAGAGGTTGGGGGGCGAGGCGGCGGTCGTGGCGTGGGTGAAAACGCCCGGCAGGCTGCCGTGTTTCCCCTCTTCGTACCACCAGGCCACGCCCGAGTCGTCCGCCAAGGGGGGGGGCCGGGGGTCCACCCCGCATGCGGCACGCTCCCATTGCGCCTCGGTGGGCAAGGCTCCGCCGGCACACCCACAGTAGGCCTCCGCCTCCCAGAACGAGACGGCCACGACGGGATGGTCTCCGGTGCGGCCGGCCGCCCGCGCCGTGGGGCCCGCGCCGGTCGGGTGCTCCTTCCGCCACCGCGCGCCTTCGGTCGACCAACACCGATCGTCCCCCCACCCGGCGCCGCCCACGAACTGCTCAAACGCAGCCACGCTCACCTCGGTGCGGTCGATGCGGAACGCCGAAACCTGTACCGCACGGGCCGGTCGGGCGTCGGGCAGATCGGCATCGCCCATCGTGAAGGTTCCCTCCGCGATGCTCACCGCCGAGTGCGGGGTGAACGCCAAAAACAGCAGGAGGGCGACCATCGCTGCCGAAGCTATCCGAGTTAGCCCACGCCGATGAAGGCGCTGCTCGATCTGCGGGTGAACGGCGAAGGCGTGCGCGTGGCCGTGCCCGAGGCGTGGACCCTGCTGGAGGCGCTGCGCTACGCCGCGGGGCTCACCGGCACCAAACAGGGCTGCGACAAGGGCGACTGTGGAGCCTGTACCGTGCTGGTCGACGGCAAGCCCACCTTGTCCTGCCTCACACTGGCGCACGCGGTGCGCGGGGAGGTCACCACCATCGAGGGCGTGGCCGGCCCGGACGGTCCCGACCCCGTGCAACGCGCCTTCGACGTGTGCGGCGCGCTCCAATGCGGGTTCTGCCAGCCGGGGATGATTCTGTCGGCCAAAGCGCTGCTCTCGCGGTGCCCCCAACCGACAGACGGAGAAATCCGCGAAGCCCTGTCCGGAAACTTGTGTCGATGCACGGGCTACACCAAAATATTCGAGGCCGTGCGCCTCGCGGCGGCCGGGTGTGAGCGGCAGGTGCCCGTGCGGTACGGGGAGCCAGCGCCGGGCTTTCTGGTCGTTGGCGCACGCGGGCGGAAGGCCGACAGCATCGCCAAAGCGACCGGCGAAACGCTGTACACCGACGACATCCAACTGCCGCGCATGGCGCACGGCAAAATCCTCCGCTCCCCGCACGCGCACGCACGAATCCTGTCCATCGATACGTCCGCGGCCGACGCCCTTCCTGGTGTTTTTGCCACGATGACGGGCGCGGACGTCCCGACTGCGTATTGCATCATTCCGTGGACGCCGGACGAAACCGCGCTCGCCGTGGGCAAGGTGCGGTACGTGGGCGAAGGCGTGGCCGCCGTGGCCGCCGTGGACGAAGAAACGGCGAACCGCGCCCTCGCGCTCATCCGCGTGGAGTACGAGCTGCTGCCGATCGTGGCCGATGCCGCCGCGGCCGTGGCTCCGGGCGCCCCGCTGGTGCACGAGCTCGACTGGAAGGGGCGCCCCTGGGAATCCAACGTTTGTAAGGACGTAGACCTCAGCTTCGGAGATGTGCCCGCCGGTTTCGCCGCGGCCGACGAAGTGGTGGAGGGGCGATGGTTCTACGAGGGCAGCAACCACGCGGCGATCGAGCCCCACTGCGCGATCGGGCGCTGGTCGCAGGATGGCGGGCTCACCGTCTGGTCGGCCACCCAAGTGTCCCACTATTTGCACCGCGAGTTGGCCAAGGTGCTCGGGCTGCGGGGGGAGGACGTTCGGGTGATCCAACCCGCGCTCGGCGGCGCGTTCGGCGGAAAATCCGAGCCCTTTGATTTGGAGTTTTGTGTGGCGGTGCTGGCGCGAAAAGCGGGGCGCCCCGTCAAAATCCTCTACACCCGCGAAGAGGTGTTCTACGCCCACCGCGGGCGCCACCCGATGGACATGGCGTTCAAGGTGGCGGGAACGAAAGACGGGCGGATCACCGCCGTGGAGAGCGACATCCTCATCGACGGCGGGGCGTACCACAGCTTCGGCCTCGTCACGACCTACTACGCAGGCCAGCTCCTCACGGGGCCGGTGGGCTTCGAGAGTTACCGGTTTCGGTCGCGGCGGGTGTACACGAACAAGCCGTGCTGCGGCCCCAAGCGGGGGCACGGCAGCGTGCAACCGCGCTTCGCGTTTGAGTGCGCTCTGGACGAGCTGGCCGACCGCCTTGGCCTCGACCCGCTGGAGATGCGTAGGCGCAATGTGGTCGGCGCCGGAGAGCGAACGGTGAACGGGCAGCTGGTCACGTCGTCCGGGGCGCTCGCGTGCCTCGACGCGGTGGAGCTTGCGAGCGGGTGGAAGTCCCGCCGGGGCAAACTTGGGCGGGGGCGCGGCCTCGGCGTGGCCACCTCGATGTACATTTCCGGCACCGCCTACCCGATCTACCCCAACGACATGCCGCAGTCCGGCGTGCTCCTCCGGGCCGATCGTAGCGGCAAGATCACCATCTTCTGCGGAGCGAACGACATCGGCCAGGGCAGCGACGGGATGCTCGCCTACGTCATCTCCGAGGAGACCGGCATCGCGCCCGACGACATCACCGTGGTGTCGGGAGACACCGAGCTCACCCCGGTGGATTTGGGGTCGTACTCCAGCCGCGTGACCTTCATGTGCGGAATCGCGGCGCAGGAGGCGGGGGCCGACCTCGGGGCCAAGATGAAGGCGGCGGTGGCGGCCAAGTGGGAGCTGCCGGTCGAGCGGGTCCGCATCACTTTTGGGGCGGTGGTGGACAGCGAAGACGCAGGGCGACGCGTGACCACGCGTGATGCACTGATCCTCGCCGAGGCGGCAGCCGGCACCCCCCTGAGCGCCGTCGGCGGCTACCGCACGCGCAAGGTGGGCGGCGACTACCGCGGGGGCACCATCGGGGCGTCGCCCGCCTACTCGGCCACGGCGCACGTGTGCGAGGTGAGTGTCGACGAGGAGACGGGGATCGTGCGGGTGGAGCGGGTGTGGGCGGCGCACGACTGCGGGCGGGCGCTGAACCCCCAGATCGTCGAGGGACAGATCGAGGGGAGCGTGTACATGGGCTACGCCGAAGCGATCATGGAGGCCCACACCTTCGACGAACGCGGGCTCCACACCGGCCCGAACCTGCTCGACTACCGCATTCCCACCTCGAAGGAATGCCCCGACTTCTTGGCGAGCATCGTGGAGTCCATCGACCCCGGCGGCCCGTACGGGGCGAAGGAAGCCGGCGAAGGCCCCCTGCACCCCATCATCCCGGCGATCGCCAACGCCATCGCCGACGCCGTCGGCGTACGGCTGCGCCGCATCCCCTTCACGCCGGATCGCGTGCTCGCCGCGATCCGGGAGGCGAGGGCCTGACATGCTGCGCATGGACGGCTTCACCTACCGCCACGCCACCTCCTGGGCGCACGCCTTGGAGCTGTGGAGCGCCCACCCCGACGCCCGCTACGTGGCCGGCGGCACGGACCTGCTCCCCAACGTGAAGCATGGGATTTTCAAGCCGCGCACGCTGGTGGGGCTCTCGGGGATCGCGGGCGGCGTGGAGCTCCGCGACGACAGCGTGAAGATCGGCGCCGCCACGCGGCTGGCCGACCTCGCCGAGCACCCGGACGTGCAGCGCCTGCTCGGCCCGCTGGCCACCGCCGCCGCGCTGGTGGCCAGCCCCCAGATTCGCGCCATGGCCACGCTGGGCGGCAACATCCTCCTCGACACCCGCTGCCTCTACTACAACCAGACGGAGTCGTGGCGGCAGGCCCTCGGGTATTGCCTGAAGGCAGAGGGCACGTGGTGTCACGTCATCGGAGGCCCGAAAACCTGCGTGGCCTCCCAGTCGAGTGACACCGTTCCCGTGCTGTTGGCGCTCGACGCGAAGCTCCACCTGCTCGGCCCTTCGGGCGCACGAGAGGTGGCGATCCGTGATCTCTACAGGTTCAACGGCATGGATCACCTCGCCATCGAGCCCTCCGAGCTGCTCACCGATGTGGTGGTACCGCGGCCCGGCGCCGGTTTCCGCGGGAGCTACCAAAAGCTCCGGACGCGCGACAGCATCGATTTTCCCCAGTTGGGCGTGGCCGTGTGCGGCGAGTGGGCGGGCGACACCGCGACGCGCCTCGAGATCGTCATCGGCGCCGCCAGTCCACAGCCGAAGCCGCTCCGGGGGCTCGAGGCGTTTCTCGGGCGGCCCCTCGACGATGCGGCCGTGCTGGAGATCGCGGCGTTAGCGCACAAACAGACGCGCCCCCAGGACAGTGTCCACGGGGGCGCGGCATGGCGCCGCCAGATGGCGGCAGTTTTCGTGCGGCGAGCGCTCACGGCGCTGCGCAACGGCTGAGGGCGAGGGGTCGGCGAGGGTAGGGGGCGAGGCCATCCGCGGGGTGCGCGGCTTTGCCCCCCATTTCCGATCAGTCGTCCTTCTTCTTCTTCTTTTTCTTCTTCTTCTTCTTGTCGTCATCGCCGTCGTCGCCTTGGCCGGGCCGGGGCGTGAACGCCTTGCCTTGGGTATGGCTGGGGTCGGCCTCTACAGCCACGGGCTCGGTGGCTTTCACTTCCACCGCGGCGGCTGCCGCGGGGACCGCTGCCGCCGCGCCGGGGGCGCACGTGGCCGGGATCGCGTCGAGCGCCGCCTTGCAGCCCATCGCGAGGCCGGCCTTGCCTTCCGGCGTGGCGGCCGCTGCGCGCCACGCGTCGACGGCCTGCTTGAAGCCAACCTCGGTGGCCGCTTTCCCCGCAGGGTCCATCTGCGCGAGGCAGGCGGTCATCTTCACCACGTAGGCATCGCACTCCGGAACGCCGATGTCGCCGGTTGCGGCAACGACCGGCGGGGGCGCCTCGACGACGGGCGGGGGCGGTTCGGGGGGAGGGGGAGGGGGCGGCGCCTCGGGCGTGCCTCCTGTGCAGGCGAGGGCGAAGCCGAGAGCAAGGGCGAGGGCCCCGGAAAGACGAACAGACATGAGACACCTTGGGGATCGAGGATTGCGACCGCTTCGAGCGTACGCCCAAGCTCTTGCCCCGTCAACCCCCAGAGATCGCCAACCGCGCACAGATAGCCGGGACGCTTGCGCGGGGGGGGGATCCCCGATAGCCCGCGCGACCCGCAGCGGAGCCATTCCCTGCGCCCACGATTCGCCGCCTTTTGGAGCCGCCGTGCACACCGACCTGAAGATCATCCGCAACATCGGCATCAGCGCCCACATCGACTCAGGGAAGACGACGCTCACGGAGCGCATCCTCTACTACACCGGCATGATCCACGCGATCCACGAAGTCAAGGGCAAGGACGGCGTCGGCGCCACCATGGACTCGATGGAGCTCGAGCGCGAGCGCGGGATCACGATTCAGAGCGCGGCCACGCACTGCACGTGGAACGGCGCGATCAAGGAGTCCTACGCCGAGCACGTGATCAACATCATCGACACGCCGGGCCACGTGGACTTCACCATTGAAGTGGAGCGGGCGCTCCGGGTGCTCGACGGCGCGGTGCTCGTGCTCTGCGCCGTGGCTGGCGTGCAGTCCCAGTCTCTCACCGTCGACCGCCAGATGCGCCGGTACAACGTGCCGCGCCTCGCGTTCGTGAACAAGTGCGACCGTCAAGGCGCCAACCCGGTTCGCGTGCGTGGCCAGCTCAAAGAGAAGCTCGGCCACAACGCCGTGATGCTTCAGCTTCCCATCGGGCTCGAAGAAAAGCACGCGGGGATCGTGGACCTCGTGGAGATGAAGGCTTGGTACTTCGAGGGCGACAACGGCGAGAACATCACCATCGCGGACATCCCGGCCGACATGGCCGACGACGCCCAGACCTACCGGGACGAACTGCTCGACAACGTGTCGATGTACTCCGACGAGCTGATGGAGCAGATCCTCGAAGAGCGCGTGGAGGTGCCCACGCTGAAGGCCGCGATTCGCACCGCCACCCTCGCGTTGAAGCTCGTGCCGGTGTTCTGCGGCTCTGCCTACAAGAACAAGGGCGTTCAGAAGCTGCTCGATGGCGTGATCGAGTACCTGCCGAACCCCATGGAAGTGGTGAACGAGGCGGTCGACACCGGCAAGAACGACGAGAAGGTGGTGATGCCCTGCGACCCCGCGGGCACCCTCGCCGCCTACGCGTTCAAGCTGGAAGACGGTCGGTACGGCCAGCTCACCTACCTGCGCATCTACTCCGGGACGATGAAGAAGGGTGACACCATCATCAACACCCGCGGGCGCCAGAAGATCAAGGTCGGCCGCCTCGGCCGGATGCACTCCAACGAGATGCAGGAGATCGACGACACCTACGCCGGCGACATCTGCGTGATCTTCGGCGTCGACTGCTTCTCGGGTGACACATTTACGGACGGCTCACGCGAGCTCGCGATGACCTCGATGCACGTTCCCGCGGCGGTGATCGACCTCACGATCAAGCCGAAGACGGCGGCGGGCCAGGCGAACATGTCCAAGGCGCTGCGCCGCTTCAGCAAGGAAGACCCGACGTTCCGCGTGGCGGCCGATCCGGAGACGGGCGACACGATCATCAGCGGCATGGGCGAGCTCCACTTGGAAGTCTACGTGGAGCGCATGAAGCGGGAGTACGCCTGCGAAGTGCTCACATCACCCCCGCGGGTGGCCTACCGCGAGACCATCAGCCAGCGCGCCGACTTCAACTACACCCACAAGAAGCAGACCGGCGGCTCCGGTCAGTTCGGGCGCGTGGCTGGGTGGCTGGAGCCCGCCGAGGGCGGCTACGAGTTCATCGACGACATCGTCGGTGGCTCGATTCCCCGCGAGTTCATCTCCTCGTGCGACAAGGGTTTCAAGAAGTGCCTGGAGAAGGGAGAGCTCATCGGCGCCAACGTCGTGGGGCTGAAGTGCGGCATCAACGACGGCTCCTCGCATCAGGTGGACTCGTCGGACATCGCCTTCCAGCTCGCCGCGATCGGCGGCTTCAAGGAGGCGTACCACAAGGCCAAGCCCATCGTGCTCGAGCCCATCATGAAGGTGGGCATCGAAGGGCCCGCCGAGTTCCACGGGGCGATGGTGGGCACCATCATGCAGCGCCGGGGCATCATCGTAGGGAGCAGCGAGGCCGACCACTTCTCGCAGATTGACGCGGAGGTGCCGCTCTCCGAGATGTTCGGCTACTCCACCACTTTGCGCTCAGCAACACAGGGCAAGGCCGAGTTCTCCATGGAGTTCGCGCGCTACGAGAGGGCTCCCGGCAACGTGACGGAAGACCTGATGAAGAAGTACCAGGCCGAGCGGAAAGAGAAGTAGGGCGCCCGTGGCGAAGGCCGGGCAGGAGGGCGCAGCCGTTCGCGCGCTGCAAGCGATTCTCCCCGGCGGACTCCGCGCTGGCGAGGTGGGCGCCCTCGTGTCGCCCGCCGGCATCGGGAAGAGCCAACTCCTCATCTACACCGCACTGGAGCGGCTCCTCGCGGGCGACCTGGTGCTCCATGTGGCCGTGCGGGAGTCGGTGCTCGCCGTGCGCGACGCGTACGACAGCACGCTGTCGAGCATGTACGGAGAGAACGGCGAGGCGAGAGCGGCGGCGATGCACGGCGTGGAACGCCGGCGCATGATTCACAGCACCGGCGGGGGAGTGGTGGACGAGGCGCGGCTTCGTTCGCTCCTGAAGACCCTCGGGGATGTCGTGGAGTTCCACCCCCGGCTGGTGGTGATCGACGGCCAGGCGCCCGACGCTTCGGCGTTGCCCGCGTTGCGGGAGCTCGCCTTGGCGCACAAGCTCGCGCTGTGGTTCGCGTGGACTCCGGAAACGGACGAAGAGCCCGTCGGGAACGTGGTGCTGTCGCTCAGCTACCGGGCGGGCGAGCTCTGGCTCAACTCCGTACGGGGCCCGGCACACGAACCGGTGCGCGTGCCCCGAGGCAGCCTCGCCTCCGCCGAGCCGCTCGGAACGAACGACGACGAAGCAACCGGGGCGGCGGTGCTGTACTCGGGCGGCGCCGGCGGCACCGAGGAGGCGTTCGGCGCTGCGGCCGAGCGCCACGGCGTGCGGGAGGTGAACTTCACCTTCACGGGGCATGTGCAGGCACGTACCCGAGGCGCCCACCCGCTCACCGAGCGGGAGTTGGCCGAGGGCGACGTTTCGTTGGCCTACGTTTCTCGCCGCCTGCGGCGGTCGTACAGCGGAAGCGCCATGATCCGGCGCGTGCTCCAGAGCCTTTGGCATCAGGTGCGCAGCGCCCAGGTGGTGCTGGTGGTGGGCACGATCCAGGAAGACGGCACCGTGACGGGGGGCACGGGCTGGTCCGTGGAGCTGGCCCGAATGTGGAACAAGCGCTTGTGGGTGTACGATCAGGAAAAAGAGGGCTGGTACCGGTGGAGCCACGACGAGTGGGTGCCCGAAGTCCCCCTGCTGGGCAGCGAGTCGTTCTGCGGCACCGGCACCCGCCACCTGTCCGAGAAGGGCCGGGCCGCCATCGACGACCTTTTCGTTCGGTCGTTCGGCGCCTGAACCCGGGACCGCTCAGACCGGCAGCAAGCGCTCCAGCCAGAATCCCTGCGGATCCCGCACCCGGCACCGAAGCCCGGCTTCTGTCTGTTCGATCACCTCGCCCCGCTGGGCGGGCACCCAAGCCCCGTCCACCTGGCCCGCCGGCAGGTCGATCATCCGGCCGGGCTGGCCCTCGGGCACCCTCGTGGGGCCGACCGCGCCGATGCCGCCGCTGAGCGACCACGCCTGCGCGAACCCCTGCTCACGCAGCCAGTGCGCCACACCCCAGGAACGAGCCCCCGCGGCGCAGTAGACGGTGATGGCCCGATCGGTGGGGAGGCGCTCCAGATGGTGGGGCACAAGGTCCATCGGCAAGAGCAGGGCGCCTACGGCCACGCCCGAAGCGAATTCGCCGGGCTCCCGGATGTCGAGGAGGAGCGAGCCGACGATCGGGGACTCCACCCCAAGGTCGGTGGCTTCAGGCTCGGGAGCCGGACGGGAGGCTTCCGCGCGGGTCCAGGACGACTCTTCCCGTCGGGCTTCGCGGGGCGCGGGAGGCGGGCCCACGAAGGCACGATCGGCGAGGTTGCGGAGGAAGCGACGGAGCACCTCCACGGCCTATCTTGCCGGCCGGGCTGCGGTGCCACCGGCACTTCCCAGCCCGAGCGGCTAAAGCGGCGGCGTGCCCCTCCTCCTCCTGACCTTCGCCTGCAGCGCCGCGCGACAGGCGGAAATTCGTGAGGCCGGCGAAGAGCGGCTTCTCGCCGCGGCGGTAGACACCTACTGGAAAGCCGCCCGCTGGGGCGATGCCGGCACGCTCGGGGCGTTTCTGACGGAGCCGGCAGACCGCCTCGCCGTGGCGCGAGTGGTGGCCACCCCCAAGCTCCGGGTGACCGACACGCGGGTGCTGCAGGTCGTCGTTGGCAGCGAGCTGGTGGAGCCGCGCGCGCGCAGCAAGACTGACCGCACGCAGCGTTGGCGCGAGGGCACCGCCCTCGTGCAGGTGGAAGCCTTCGCCCTGAACTCCGACCGCCTTGAGGTGGTGGCCGAAGAGCAGCGCTGGGTGCGAGATGCACGAGGCTGGCACGTGGACACCGCCGCCTCGCCCATCGACGCCGACAGGCCCTGGTAAGCGACAGAGCCCGCCAGCCCCGCGGCCGCTAGAACGGGATTTCTTCGTCGTCCTTGTACGGCGGCGCTTCGTCACCGCCACCACCGCCGCTGCGGCCACCGCCGCCTCCACCGCCGCCGCCTCGGCTGCCGCCACCGCCGTAGCCGCCGCCGCTGCCGCCGCCGCTGCCGCCGCCGCTGCCGCCGCCGCCGCCGCCACGGCCGCCGTAGCCGCCACCGCCTTCCTCGCCACCCCCGGCTCCGCCCTGGCCGGTGCCGAGGAAGCGCACGACGTCGGCCACCACCTCGGTGGAGTACCGATCCTTCCCCTCCTTGTCCTGCCATTTCCGCGTTTGCAGACGGCCCTCGATGTACAGCTGCCGACCCTTCTTGCAGTACTTGTGCACATTCTCCGCGTCGCGGCCCCACACCACCACGGTGTGCCACTCGGTACGCTCCTGGAGCGCCCCCTCACGGTCCTTGAACTTCTCCGTGGTGGCGATGCGGAGGGAGCCGACCGCCTGCCCGCCCGCCGTGTTGCGAAGTTCGGGGTCCTGCCCCAGATTGCCCACCAGAATGACCTTGTTGACCATGGATGCTCCTCGATTCCCCGTCGATGTATCACGAGGCCAACGGGACCCCGACCAAAAAATGGTCGTTGTGATTCAATGGCTGCGCCGTCGCGAGCGCGGTACGGTTTGAGGGTGAAAAAACGCATGCTGACCCGGACGGCGGCCCGATGAACGCACTCGCCGCCTCCATCTGCAGCCGGGCCTTGGCGGGCAGCACCGGCGCGTTGGAGTGGAGCGACGCCCGAGGGCAGCGGGTCGTCTACTTTGAGGCTGGCGCGGTGGTGATGGTGCAGTCGAACCTCGACAGCGGGGCCGAGGATGCCCTCGCGCGCCTGACCGGGTGCCTCCGCGAGCGAGGTGGCGAGATGCAGTGGCGTGACGATGTGGCGCCGCCGCAGCGCGATCCCGCAGACCTGTCGGAGGCGATCCTCGCCGCGGGGTCGCCCGGACCAAGCGCGAACAGCTACCTAAAAGTCGTGGGCTGTGGCGCCGCGTGGTTCGGGCGGCTCCCCATCGAGCCCCAACTGGCCGAATACCTGATGGGGCTCGACGGCACCCGCACCACCGAAGAAGTGGGCTCCTTTGCTCCCGGAGGCCCGGACGCCGCCGAGCGGTGGCTTCGGGTGGGTTTCGCGGTCGGCGCCCTCTCGGATGTCGGGATCGAGAGCGCAACCTACGAGGTGCGCAGCGTCAAGCGTCCACGCTCCACCGCGAGCGACGACACCGACATCGCTGCCATGATCAGCGAAGGGCTGGGGCTGCCCCCTCCCCCACCCCGACCGGCGGCCCCGGCGCCGGACGCCGCCACCGTGCGCTTCGGTCCCGTCCTCCAACGCCTTCGAGAGTCCAAAAATCACTTCGAGACCCTCGGCGTCACCTGGCAAGACCCCCCCGACACCCTCCGGCGCGCCTACGTCGCCCTCGCGCGCGAGCTCCACCCCGACCTATTCTTGGCCGGCCCCGACGAGCTTCGCTCGATGGCCGAGGAGTTCTTCAACCGAGTCCGTGACGCCTGGGAGGTGCTCAGCGACGATACGCGGCGCGAGGCCTACATCAAGCGAGAAGTCCACGGCGAGAAGTCCGAGGACGAGTTGGCGATGGATACGGTGCGCATCATCCTCGACGCCGAAAGCGATTTTAAGCGAGCCCTGCTCGACTTCTCCGCGGGCCGACTCGGTCCGGCGCACGAAACGTTTACGCGCTGCGCCTCGACCGTCCCTGATCAGCCAGAATTTGCTGCCTACGCCGCGTTCACCACCTTCAAGATCAATCAGACCCGCGACCCGAAGCTGGCCGCGGAGGGCCTGGCCCGGTTGACAGCGACGTTGGAAACGAACGAGAAGGTAGACACGGCCTGGGTGCTGCTGGGGCAGGCGCACCAAGCACGCGGCGATATAGACGCTGCGCGCGAAGCGTTCGTGAAGGCCCTCCGCATTCGACCGTCCAACCCCGACGCGCTTGCGTGGATGAAACGGCTCGAGCGCGAGAAGCCACCCCCAAAGGAGCCGGGGGGGGGCTTGTTCAGAAAGTTCTTCGGAGGCAATTAGCGATGGCCGCCGGCCCCGGCCGAGCCCTCGCCGACGTGCCCACCGACACGCTCAAGTCCCTGTTTCGGGCGCTGATCAGCGGCGACCTCCGCTGCCCGCTGGGCGCGTGGGAGGTCGCTCGTTTCGGCCTCCAATCCTGGCAAGCGGAGCTCCTCGAAGCGCTGCGCGGGTTGGACGAGAACGGCGTGCGAGCGGTGCTGGTCGCGGTGTTAGCGGAACGAAACTCCCGCCTCACCCAGCCCTGAGCGCGCGCGATGTTCGACGCCGTCGTGGTCAGCGATGTGCACTGCGACGGCCCAGACTCCCCCACCCAAGTCGCGTTCTTGGGCTTCCTATCCGCGCTCCGCACACGCAAACTGGTCTTGGCCGGTGACATCTTCCACACCTTCTGGTGTCCGGGCGGCGCCCCATTTCCTGCGTACAAGCCAGTGCTGGACGCCCTCGCCGATTTTGACCTCGTGGTGCTTCCGGGCAACCACGACTGGGCTTTGCCGGGTGCCCTGAGAGGCACCCCCGCGGCGGACTCGTCGGCGATCGGCACCCGCGTGCGCCTCCGCTTGGGCGAGCTGGACACCGAGGTGAGCCACGGCGACGAGGTGGACGACTCACCGCGGTATCGGGCGCTGCATCGGCTCCTCCGCGGCGCCGCGTTCGGGTGGAGCCTCGATCGCCTCGGCGCCGACGGCGCGTGGAGCCTCCTGCACCGCCTCGCGGGTGGCCTCGGAGACGGCCAACCCAGCCCGCTCCTGGTGAGTCGGCAGCACGCCCTCGCCGCGGAGCGAGTCAGCCAGGGGAGGCAACTCCTGGTGATGGGGCACACCCACCAACCCGAGCGCCGCGAGCTGCCTGGGGGCGTTTTTCTGAATCCCGGCGATTGGGTGCGCCACCAAACATGGGGCGCCGTGGAGGGCGACCGAGTGACGCTGCACCGGCTTTAGGACAGCGCTCAGTCTGCCGCCCCCTTGGGCTTGGCCTGAGAGTGCTCGATGAGCACCATCTCGAATACGGTTCCCTTCCCCTGAACGATCGTAAAGCTCACCGGCGGCCCCGGCAGGTCCTTGGCGAAATGGAACCGAGACACCGTGTCCTTGGCGACATCACGCACGGTGTAGTGCCAAGTGGCGAACGTTCCCGCGGGAACCGTGACCGAGCTCTCCTCGCGTACATTCTCTGCCGCCAAGAAATCGGCGTGGTGGTGCAGCTCCTCCCAACTGGCGGTCCCGGAGCCCTCGTCCCGTACAATCGCGCCGGTCTCGTCGACGACGGTCGTGCGGATCGTCATGCCCGTCTCGTCGTTTGCCGTCACCTCCCACCGCTCCCGAATCGGCGCCTCGCCCGCAGTGCGCTTCTCGAACACGAGCGTCGCCCCCAGCGGCATGCCGGCGCGCAGTTGTTCCACCGTGGAGGGATGGGGCGCGAGCTCTCCGGCCGGGGCTTCGGTGAAGCTGGGCACCGACTCGCCCCCCGTCTGGACGTGCGGCACTGGCGGGGAATGGGCGCAGGCGAGGAGCGCCAGCCAACAGCTGAACATCGCATCGAGTAACCCAACGAAGGGGAGCCGCTCGCCGCGCTCGCCGTCCCGTTTCCCCGACACCCCTTGCCGGATCGCCGCCGCCGCGCGACCTTGGCGGCACATGCGCCCCATCCGCCCCCGCCTCGAAGCCCTCGCGAACAACCTCTGGTGGTGCTGGCAGCCCGACGCCGTCGCGCTGTTCCGCTCCCTCGACGCCGAACGCTGGGCCGAACTGCATCACAACCCCGTTCACCTGCTCGCCGAGCTCTCCGACGATTCGTTGTCGGCGAGGACGGTGCCCGCGCAACTCGACGCAGTGGAAACTCGGTTCCACGCCTACCTCGCCGAGAAAAAGACTTGGGCCGCCAAAAACGTTCCGTCGCTCACCGCTCCCGTCGCCTACTTCTCCATGGAGTTCGCGCTCCACGAATCGTTGCCCATCTACTCCGGAGGGCTCGGGGTGCTCGCCGGCGACCACGTGAAGTCTGCCTCCGACCTTGGGCTTCCGTTCGTGGGCATCGGACTCTTGTACCGGGAGGGCTATTTTAAGCAGGTGATCGAGTACGGCGGGCAAGTGGCCGCCTACCCACGGGTTCCGCTTGACGTCCTGCCCCTTCGAAAACTCGACATCACCGTGGAAGTTCCCCACGGCCGGGGCACCTACCTGGCCACCGCGTGGGAGCTGCAGGTGGGCCGCGTGCGCCTCCTGCTGCTGGACAGCGACCTTCCGGAGAACGCCCCCGACCACCGCCTGTTGAGCCGCCACCTGTACGGCGGCGACCAAGGAATGCGCATTCGCCAGGAGGTGCTGCTCGGCATCGGCGGCATGCGACTGTTGCGGGCGCTCGGCATCGAACCGGCCGTCGTGCACATGAACGAAGGCCACTGCGCCTTCGCGGTGCTCGAGCTGTGGCGGGAGGGCATCGCCGCGGGGCTGGGGCGTGACGCCGCTCTGGACGCCGCCGCGCAGCGCTGCGTGTTCACCACCCACACCCCCGTTCCCGCCGGCCACGATCGGTTTGGCTGGGACCTGGTGGATGGCGCGCTCGCCGGGATGCGGGTGTCGATGGGCCTCCCTGAAGGGGCCTTCATGGACCTCGGCCGGGTGGAGCCGGGACGCATGGAGGAGACCCTCTGCATGACCGTTCTGGCCCTCCGCGGCAGCCGGGCGGCCAACGGGGTGAGCGAGCTGCACGGGCACGTGAGCCGCGAAATGTGGACGGGCCTGTGGCCGAAGCTGCCGGTGCCGGAGGTGCCGATCCAGCACGTTACCAACGGCGTGCACGTGCCGTCGTGGATCCACCCCCGTGTGGCGCTCCTGCTCGACAGAGTGGCTCCGGGCTGGCGCGAAGGAGGGTCCGTTTCTCTTGCGGAGGTGAGCGATCACGAACTGTGGACGCTCCGCAGCGACCTCCGCTACGAGCTCGTCGGCTACGCTCGTCGCCGCACCGGACACAAGACGTTGATCAGCCAAGCGCTCTGCCTCGGATTTGCACGGCGTTTCGCACCCTACAAACGCGGAAACTTGCTGTTCTCCGACCCCGACCGCCTCGCGCGCCTACTGTTCCGTCACCCCATCCAACTCTTCTACGCCGGAAAATCCCACCCGCGCGACGAAGCCGGGCAGTCGATCATCCGCGAGGTGCTGCGATGGACCCGTGACGAGCGGTTCCGGGGCCGGGTGGTGTTCCTGCCCGACTACGACATGGAGTTGGGGCGGCGGCTCACGCAGGGCGTGGACATCTGGCTCAACCTTCCGCGCCGCCCGCGAGAGGCGAGCGGCACGAGCGGCATGAAGGTGCCGCTCAACCTCGGGGTGAACGTGAGCGTGCTCGACGGGTGGTGGCCCGAGGTCTACGACGGCCTCAACGGCTTTGCCGTAGGTGAAGCGCGCGACTACGATAGCGAAGCCGAACAGGACGCCGCCGATGCCGAGAGCCTTTTCCGCATCCTCGAGGACCAGGTGGTGCCCGAATACTTCGACCGGGACGCCCACGGCATCCCGCGAGCGTGGGTGAAACGGATGCGGTCGAGCCTCGAAACCTGCTTGCAGCTGTTCCACACCGACCGGATGGTGGGCGAGTACGCAACGAAGTTCTACGCACCCCGCTGACCCCGTGCTCACCGCCCTCACCGCGGCCGACCCCGAACGAATCGGTGGCAAAGCCGCCGCCCTGCGACGCCTCGCGCTCGCGGGGTTCCGGGTGCCGCGGAGCTGGGTGCTGCCCTACGAGGCGCTGCGCGCCATGCTTCGTGCCCACGGCCTGCGCGGAAATGAGCCCGACCTCGCGCTCCAGCTCAGCACCCTGCCGCTCCCGTTCGTGCTGGAGGCGCCCTCCACCGCCCCGCTCGCGGCGCGGAGCAGCGCCGCTGGCGAGGACGGCGAGGCCCGGTCGCACGCAGGGCAGCTCAGCTCGGTAGTGGGCTTGGTGGGCACGGATGAGCTCGTTGCCGCCGTGCGCACCGTGTGGGCCAGCGCGGCGGGCGAGAGCGTTCGTGCTTACCGCGGCACCGACACCATCCCCGATGTGGCCGTGCTGGTGCAGGAGGTCGTAGACGCGCGCGTGAGCGGCGTGCTCTTCACGGTGAACCCCGGAACGGGGAGCTGGCGCGAGCTGAGCGTCGAGGCGGTTTGGGGGCTCGGAGAGGGGCTCATGGCCGGAACGACGGTGCCAGACCGATACCTGCTCCGGCGCCCGCGGCGCACCCCGGGGCCCGTGCAGCGCATGCTGGCGCGGGTGAGGGTGGCGGTGGAGGAGGAGACCATCCAGCCGCAGGTCGAGGAGCTGGGGCTGGGGCGCGACGGGCGCCCCGAGCGCCGCCCCACGGAGACACCGCTTGCGCGCAAACTCCGCCCCGACGAACTGCGCCGCCTCGGGCGGCTCGGACTGCGCGTGGAGAGCGCCCTCGGGGGCCCGCAAGACATCGAATTCGCGCTCGACAGGGAGGGGCGCACCCTGCTCCTCCAAGCGCGACCCATCACCACGCTCACGCGCCTGCCGCGCGGCGGTGCCGCTCTGTGGACGCGGCGCTTCCTCGGCGAACGGTTCCCGCACGGCGCCAGCCCGCTGGGCTGGAGTGTGGTGGAGCCGCTGCTCTCGTGGTTCATCGAGTACCCCGACACCCAGGCCCGCTACCTCGGCGGCGAGCCACCGCTGCGGCGGGTCAACGGCCACCCCTACCTCAACGCCACCGTATTTCGGCATCTCGCGTTCAAAGCTCCCGGCTTTCCGCCCCCCCGCTTCATGCTGGAGTTCTTCCCGCCCGACGAAGTGGCCGCCTTCACGCTGCGCTCCGCCGCGCCTCCCGATCTGCGCGTGTACGCCAGCATCTTCCACACCACCTTCCGCGAGCGGCGCTGGGAACGATTCCGCTGGAACCCGTTCGCCAACCCTCGCGCGTGGAAGTCCTTTCTGGCCGGCCTCGACGCGCGCCTCGCCACGCTCGCCGAGGTGCCGCCGGCCGCCGCCCTCGCCACCGCCGAGCCGATCCTGCGTGACTACATCCGCGTGCACATCACGTCCCTGCTATTTGCCAACCTGTGGTGGCAATGGACGGAAGGTTTTCTGTCCGCGCCGGATCGTGACGCACTGCTCGTCCCGCCCGAGGGGAGCCTCACCACCCAGATCAACCGCGAACTGCGCGCGTTGACGCCCGCTACCCTAGGCGCCTTCCTCGCCCGGCACGGCCACCGGTCCGACGCAAGTTGGGAGCTGTTCTCCACCCGCTGGCGGGACCGCCCCGAGCGGGTGCTGCACCTCGCCGAGCTGGCCCGCGCTGCACCGCCGCCCCCGCCCTCGCACGACGTGGAGGACCGCCTCGCCGCGCTCCCTCCGGTCTTGCGGGCGTCCGTGCGCCTCGCCCGCGCGTACCTCAACCTGCGCGAGGAACAGCGTTACCACCTCGAGCGGATTCTCGCGCTGCTGCGGGGGAAGCTCGTGACCCTGGGCGCGTGCCTGCCGGAGCCAGCCGACGTCCGGTTTCTCACGGTGGAGGAGCTCGATCTTCCGGCAACGGCTTGGCCCGCGCTCATCGAGCGGCGACGAGCCGAACCGGTTGATCCTCACCCCCCCGATTTCCTGCGGGGGAACGAGGCCATCGCCCTGCCCGCCGCCACGCCCCAGCTCGACGGCCTAGGCGTTTCTCCGGGGGTGGTCACGGGGAGGGTGCGCGTGTTGTCCTCGCCCGAGCAGGGCGCCGCACTGCAGGACGGAGAAATCCTCGTGACGACCAGCACCGACCCGGCCTGGACGCCCCTGTTCGCCCGCGCCGGCGGACTGATTGTGGAGCTTGGCAGCCTCCTGAGCCACGGAGCCGTCGTCGCACGCGAGTACCGCTTGCCCGCCGTGGCCAACGTGCGCGGCGCTACCCAACTGCTCCACGACGGCCAAGAAGTCACGTTGGACGGGCGGAGCGGGCGGGTGTGGGTCAGGGGCTGAGGAGG
>CANKOI010000031.1 GCA_947484175.1 Deltaproteobacteria bacterium | reverse complement strand
TCCACGCGTGCGGCCGCTCCCCCGAGGTCGCCGCCCAGAAAGGTGAGCGCACGCGACCAGAAGGGGGCGTACACACTCTGAAGCGCAAAGTTGGACCACCCGAGGTCGACGGTCGAAGTCCACAGGAGCACCCGCCCCGCCCCGATCTTCCTCTCGATCAGCGCGGGGGCGCCCGACTGGTAACGAAGCAGCGTGCTCACGTCGTCGGAGTCGGCGTAGGGCTCGACCGTGAGGATGCGCCTCGAACGAACGCGCTCGAAACCCAACCGGCCCGAACGAACGAAGGGCGCGAACAGCTCGTCGTCGAGCGAAGGCGCTTGCAGGGTCATCCCCGCGGCGGCGTCGGACGAGACCAGGTCACGAGCGCGCGCCAACGGCGCGGGGAGGAGCGCACCCAGCGAACTGTTCCACACCGCGGGGCTCACGTTGTCGCCCACAGAGAGCACGAGCGCGCCACCGCCCCGCACGAAGTCGAGGAGGGTGGGCGCGAGCGCGTCGGGGTCGCCGACGTTGGCAAGTACGGCCACCCGCCACTTGCCGCCGGAGAGCCGGAGCGCTCCGACCGGCGCGACGACGTCGAGCGCGGCCCCACTGCCGGCAAACGGCGCCACTGCCCGCTCAAGGAAGTAGAGCTCCGAACGAGTGGGGCTGCTGCCGGGGTCGCCGTCGACCAGCATCACCCGTGTCTGACCCACACGCGGAAGGTGGAAATATCGGGTGTCGTCGAGAGGCAGCGCCGCGTCGGAGAGCGCCACGGAGGCCACGCCACCCTCCGCCTGGCGGGGCACCGTGACCGCCGCCTCGGCCACACCTGGGCCACCACTCCCTGCCGCCGGCACCGTCACGAACACCGTCATCTCCGCGCCGTCAGGCAGGCGAACGGTGGCGGGCGACTCCACCGGTGCGGCGCCGAAGTTGTGCACCGTGAGCGCCACCGTGCCCCCTTCCAGCCCATCCCCGTACTTCGCCTCGGCCACCACGAGGTTGCCAGGCGATGCCTGGCCCACGGGCCGAGGCAGAATGGAGCTGCCCGTGGCGAGTAGCCGTTCCAGCCCGTGGCCTGCCCCAGCCACGTTGCCCGGACCCGATCCGTCCGTAAAGATCACGACCTCGCCCGGCTCGCCCGCGAGCAGAGTACGCACCCGGGTGAGGGCCCCGTCGAGGTCGGTACCGCCCTGAGCCTGTGGCATCGCCTCAATCGCGGCGGCCACGACCGCTCGGTCGGTGCTGAAGGCGGGAACGCCGGGCGCCTCGGGGAGCCCAGCGGCGAAAACGGCGACTCCCACCCCCTCCCCGAGGTTTCGCACCAGCGCAGCCGCGTGGCGCTGCGCGTCCACAAAGGCTGACTCGCCTCCGCCTCGCTGATCCATCGACAACGACGTGTCCAACACGATCACCACCCGACCGCTCCCGCCTAGGTTCTCGTCGCGTTCTGGCAGGCGCAACTCCGGCCGGGTGAATGCGAGAAGCAGCAGCAGGAGCGCCGCGACCCGCAAGAGAAGGAGCAAGAGGTCGTGAAGTTGCCGGCGCCGTTCCACCCGGCGACGCAGCCGTTCGAGGAGCAGCATCGCGCCGAACGCCACCCGGGTGCGTGGCTGCCGCCGGATGAGGTGCGCCAGCACCGGCAGCGCAGCCGCCAACGCGAGCGCGAGCGCCGCAGGTGCGAGCAGCGACACCGACATCAGAGACGCCCGGCCTCGCGGCCCGCCAGAACACTGGCCACCACCTCGGTGAGGTTCGTGTGCGCCTCCGCAAGTACGTGTACGCCGTTCCGCCGCCGCACCTGCCCCCTCACCTCGCCGAAGAAGGCCACCGCTTCTGCGCGCATCCCGGCCCGCATCGCCACAGGGTCGAGCACTTCGTCGGCGCCGCCCTCCGGTGAATAGAGCCGAAGCGGCTCGCCGTAGCTGAGGCCGATCTCGTCGCGGTCGTAGAGCTGCACGCAGCGCACATCCGCCCGCCGCCGCACCAGGGCATCCAGCGCCGGCGACCACGAGTCCGGCGCCTCCATGAAGTCGCCCACCACCACAATCAGCCCGCGGGGGTGGGCGCGCGCACCCACCCGGGAGAGCCCCTCCCTTAGCTCGGCCCGCCCCGCAGGCCGAACGGAGGTGAGCGCCGCGAGGATTCGCGCGAGCTGGGCCCGCCCGCGGCGCGCGCGCAGCACTGGCATCGCCAAGCCCTCGCCCCCGAGAACGTGCAACGCGACCGGCTCGTTCTCGAGAAAGAGCACCCACGCGAGCGTGGCAGTCAGCGCGAGCGCCTGCTCCCACTTGGCTGCCGTGGAGCCGAGGTCGGCCGATGCATCAAGAACGAGCGTGGCGCCCATCTCCGTTTCTGCGCGGTACCGCCTCACTACGGGGCGATCGCGGCGGGCCAGGACGCGCCAGTCGAGGTCGCGAAGCGAGTCGCCGGGCGTATAGGGCTTGTAGTCCGCGAACTCGACCGCCTGACCGACCCGCACGGACCGGCGCAACCCCACGCTGAGGCCTGCGGCCGCGGAGCGCGCACGAAGTTGCAACGAGCGCACCCGCTCCAGCACCTCCGGGCGCCACAGGTTCGACCCACCGACGGTATTCAACGCGGAACCGCCTCCACCAAGCGAGCCACGATGTCGGCCGCGCGAACGCCATCCGCCTCGGCGGCGAAGTTGGGGATCACTCGATGGCCGAGGACGCTGGCGGCCACCGCACGAACATCGGCGAGGTCGGGGTTCAGGCGGCCGGCCAGCGCCGCGCGAACGCGAGCCCCGAGGGCGAGGTACTGGCTCGCTCGCGGCCCCGCGCCCCACTGCACATACTGGCGTACGACCTCGGCGGCACCCGGACCCGGCCGCGTGGCCCGTGCGAGACGCACCGCGTAGGCGGCCACGCCATCGTGGGCAGGGAGGCGCCGCACGAGAGCTTGGAGCGCGAGCAGCGTTTCACGGTCGAGCACCGGCTCCGGGGGGGGGCCAAGCTCACCGATCGTCCTCTCCACAATCTCGACCTCCTCCGCCTCACTCGGGTAGCCCATGTGGATGCTGAACATGAACCGATCGAGCTGGGCTTCGGGGAGCGGGTAGGTGCCCTCCTGCTCGATGGGATTCTGAGTAGCGAAGACCTGGAAGGGGCGTTCGAGCGTGTAGGTCTGCCGCCCGACGGTCACCTGCCCCTCCTGCATCGCCTGCAGCAGGGCCGCCTGCGTGCGAGGGGGGGTGCGGTTGATCTCATCGGCGAGAAGCATGTTGGTGAACACCGGACCGGGCACGAAGCGGAGAACGCGCTGGCCACTCTGGCGGTCTTCGTCGAGCACCTCGCTCCCGGTCACATCGGCCGGCATCAGGTCGGGAGTGAACTGCACACGCCCGCTTTTTAGTCCGAGGGCCTGGGCGGTGCTGGTCACGAGGAGCGTCTTGGCGAGGCCAGGCACGCCGACGAAGAGGCAATGCCCCCCGGCGAACAGGGTGACCAGCATCTGGTCCACGACCTCGGTCTGGCCCACGATGCGGCGGCGCACCTGCGTGAGCACGTCGGTGCGAACTTGGGCGAGTCGGTCAAAGAGTACGGAGTCGTCGGGGGCGGACATGCGTTCACTCAGCGGGTGGCGGGTTCGTTGCTCTGCAACAGGCGGGAATAGCGCCGGTGGCGCTCGGAGAGAGGGGCATCGCCGCGTGCGGCGTAGAGGTCGGCGAGGGTAGCTTGCGAAGCGGGGTCGAAGGGATCGACGTCTACCGCATGGCGGAACTGCGTGAAGGCCGCGCCGGTGCTGCCCGCGGCGAGCAGCAGCTTGCCGAGCATGGTTCGGGTAACGGCGAACTCTGGATAGTCCCGAACCGACCCTTCGAGGAGCTTTCGTGCGTCGGGCTCCCTCTTTAGGGCGATGAGCGCGTTGGCCGTCCGCGAAGAGAGGAGCGGGGAGGCGGGCTCCCCGTCCGGTGCCGCTTTGCGGTACTCCACCAGTGCAGCGTCGGGGCGGCCGGCGTCGAGGAGGATGTCGCCGATTCGGGCTGCCCGCGCGAGGTCGGCCCGTTCCCCAAGCACGGGGTCGACGGCGTACTCGTCGCCGGCGCCGTCGAGAACCACGCCGGCTTCGGCCAGCTTCCGCCCGACCAGCTTCAAGCCCTTCAGGTAGGCCCGCCAGCCGGCCATGAACGCCGCCTGGTCGCCCCCCGCGCCCACATCGGCCACGGCCTGCAGGGCATCGCGCCCCTCCCGCACCCGATCGAGAACCTCCGACACCGCGCCCGGCCCCTTCGCCTGCCTCAAGTACACCACCATGGTGCTCACCTGTGCGTAGGCCAACGAGGCCTCCTCCGGCGACGACAGAAACGCCATTGAGGGGTGCATCTTGGCCAGCGGCAGCAAGGAGTCGTTGGCCAGTGCCTCCGCCAGCAGCGAGGCGTGCGTGGGCGCTAACGGCTCCGGCTGATCGGTCCGCCAGAGTGCCTCGTGGCTGCGGGCGATCCCCTCCTGCAACCACACGGGAGCGCGGTCTTCGGTGCGCCAAGCCACGATGTAGTGGATGTACTCGTGGGCGATGGTGTCCTTCCACCCGTAGCCTCGGCCGAGGGCCCGGGGCGAGCTGACCAGCAGCCGCGTCCACTTCGAGAGCGCGATGACGCCGGTGGTTCGCACCGCCGATCCGGGCAACGAGGACGCGTCGATGAACCGCTGGGCCGTGGGGTACAGCTCCATTCGCACGCCGCCAGGAGGGGCCCCCCCCAAGAGCGGCCCGATGCGATCGTGCGCCGCCTGAAGCGTCTCGAACGCCTCGTCGGTGAGCACGGCATCGAAGCCGGGGCGGGAGCGCACGGTGACGTCGGCGCGCGTTTCACTCACGAAATCGGCCGTGGCCACCGCGCTGCGTTCGAAGAGCGCGAGGCGCTCCGCGTACCCCTCGGCGGAAGCCAGCGACCGGGAGGCGGCCTTGAGGTGATCCCGCGCCGGGGTGAACTCGCCGAGGGCGAACTCCAGCTCAGCGCGAGCGGCGAGGCTGGCGTCGTCGCTCCCTAAGGAGCCCGCGGCCTGCCTCGCGCAGGCGATGTCATACCGATCGAGGCACGCCTTCACGTCATCGGCGGGGGTGGCCGCAGCGATCGGCAGGAGCAGAACGGCCGGTAGCCCGATCACTGGCGCACCAACTCTTCGTAGTACCGGCGACTTGCGGCGCGGTAGGCCTCCGGAACGTCCCCCTGCATGCCTTCGATCAGCGCCTGACGGTAGGCCTCGGGCGTGGCGAACTCCTCGGGTTTGGGAATGGCCACCTCACGAACTCTGGCGCGCTCGCGGCTTCCGCCGGATTCCTCCCCCTCTCCTTCTTCTTCTCCCTCGCCGCCTCCACCCTTCCCGTCGCCGCGCGAGGAGGCCTGCATCTCCCGCATGTCCTCTTTGGCCTGCTCCAGTTCGCGCTGTGCACGCCGATAGGCGTCGGCCGCGGAGCCTGCGGCTCCGCCCGCACCGAACGCTTCACCCTCCTGCATCAGCTCGTTGGCGCGCTGCGACTGGTCAGCCCCTTCCGCGGCCGCCTCCCGAAGGCCGGTGCCGTCCGTGGGAAGCGACTTCGCCACCTGGTCGGCCTTTTTTGACGCCTCCCGGCCGTCCCGCGCCAGCTCCGCCTGCGCGCCCGCCAAGGCGCGGAGCGCCTCCTGCAACTGCGGGGAGGCCTGCGACTGCGCGCGCGCCAGCTCGTCGAGCGCCTGAGCAGCGCGCTCGACCGCCCTCGCTGCACGGTCGAGCGCCTGCTTCGCAGCCGCGGCCTCCGCCGGCTCAAGGCCCCCCATGCGACGTGCCCCCTCCAGCCGGAGCTTCGCCCGGTCGACCGAGTCCGCACCGTCGGCCGCCCGCTCCGCACCCCGTGCCACATCGCGCGCCCGCACGCTGTCCAGCAGGCCCTGCGCATCGTGGCGGGCGTCGTCGACCCCGCCCTGTACGCCGCGGGCATCCCTCGCGGCCTCGACGGCGTTGGAATCCAGCTCCTGCACGGCTTCCTCCGCCGCGCGCTCCGCACGCTTCCACGCCGCGAGGCCCTCCTCGAGACTCTGACCGAACTTGCCTCGCGCCTGCTCCACCTGCCCCTGCAGCGACTCCTGCCGTGCGATGAGGTCGTCGAGGTCACCCTCCAACTCCGCGATGGCCTTCCCGAGCTGGTCATCCGCCTCTCCGCGCCGCTTCTCGGCCTCCTGCACGCCCCCCGCCAGCTCAGCCAGGAGGTCGGCCACTCGTTTCATGTCCGCTGCCGCCGCCGCCCTGTCGCCGCCGGAAACGTCGCGTCGGGTCGCCGCGATCGCGCCATCGAGCTCGGCTCCACGGGACACCAAAAACTCACGGATCGTGCCCCGCTCGAGCGACTCGGAGAGCGTCTCCACCTGAACTTTCAACCGGACAATCTGGTCGAGCTTCGCGAGGATCGAGGGAGCGTCGAGCTGGTGAACCTTTCCCTCCAAGTCTCGGCTCTCCTCGGCCATCTGCCGCACCAGAGCCAGGAGGTCGGCGTACGCTTGACGGCGCTGAACGAGGTCGAGCATCCACACCGCCATCTCCAAGGCGGAAACGTTGGTGGTGTGCAGATCGTGGAGCGTGGCGGCGTCGCGTTCCGAGACGGCGCCCGACCCGAGCCCCCGGGCGAACGCGAACAGATTCCGCCGCGGGCTGTTCACGTTTTCGACGATGCGCGCCTCGAACTGCCGACCGCTGAGCCCCTCGGTGCGCGCCGCCACCCCGTCGAACGAAACGTAGCGCTCTTCCGCCTCGTCCACCCACCGGTGAAGCGCCGAGCTGGCGCTGGGGAGCGCCTCGGGGTCCACCAGAAAGTCGGCGAGCGGAGGGATAAGCGCGGCGAGGAGGTCGGCTCGGAGCTCCTGCTGCTCGCGAAAGCTTCCTCCAGCACCGAGCACCTCCAGCACGAAGGGCGACGACCACCCCGGCTTACTCCCGGAGACGGCGTCATTGTCCCATGCGCCAACCCGCACCCGCGCCTCATCGCCGCGTTTGAGACCCCAAGCGTTCGGCGAAAAGTACACCACCTCGTTCAGCGAGAGCGGCGTGTCGAGCGGCTGACGCAGCTCCACGATTCGCACCGTGCCGTTCACGGTGAGCTCCGCAACCAACCGTGTGATTCCGAAGTCGTCTTTCGCGCTCGTGTTGAGCGCAAGCCCCGCGTCGAGACGTTCGCGCAGCCGGGCGGGACCGGCGACGGCCACGACAGGTGCGAAATCGGGCTCGGGGACGATCCGGTAATCGGGCGAGGCCATCCTCCCGAAATCAAGCCGCCACGACCCGGCTGCGGTGACCGTGAACTGCACGCGCACGACGCGCCCCCCCTCGAGAGCCACCTCTACCGGGTCCTGCCCCGTTACCCCGAGGCTGGCCCGCTCCCACACCTCGGCCGTGCGCGCCCGTATTTCCACGACAGTGCCCAACGGGGCGTGGACCTCGCCACTGGTGTTGGGGACTTCCAAGGGTTCGAGGCGCGTGTAGCTCGGGTACAGGTAGCGTAGCGTGATGTCGCCGAGCAGAGCCCGAGGGCCCCCGTCGGAAACCGGCGCCACCGCGGCCTGAGCCGGCGCCGAAGCGAGGAGAAATGCGAGGGTCTCCAGGGGGCCGAGCGGCCCGTGGAGCGTGGCGCCGCCCAGCAGAACGAGCCCGACCAGGAGGACGCGGGCCTCGCGCCATGCCGGTGCGAGGGGCCAGACCTCGGCGGGCCGCACCGCCGCCAGCCGCCCGCCCACCTCTCCGACGAGACGGGCAAAGAGGCTAGGCGAGCCCTGCGGCCGGGCGGCTCGATCGACGACGGTAACGAGCCCGCCCCGCAGCTCCGGCCGGAGCGCCTCGATTCGGTCGGCCTGGCAACGCGAGCTCAGGAGGCCGCGAGCGCCCCAAAAGCGGTGCGCAGCGAGCGCCAGCGCGGCGCAGGCCCCCAGAACGAGCACACCCAGCGCCAGAGAGCGAGCGCCCGCGTTCGTCGCCAACGTCGCCATCGTGAGCGCGAGGAGCAACGAGGCAAGCCCACCCAGCAGCACGCGAAGCACCACAACGCCCGCTGCTCGGCGAGCGGAGCGAGCAAGGAGCGTGTGAATGCGGGCTACCGACTCGGTCACCACGACTTGCGGACCCCTCGGAAGGCGCACCCGTTCCCTAACGCGGAAACCAACAGGTGAATCGGCTCCCCGCGCCCGGCGCGCTCTCCACCTCCAAGCGGCCTCCGTGCTGCTCCATGATGCGGAAGGCCGTGGCCAGCCCCAAACCCGTGCCCTTTCCCGGCGGGCGCGTGCTGAAGAAAGGCTCGAACAGCCGGCCCTGATGCTCGAGAGCGACCCCCTCGCCGTCGTCCGCGACCCGCAGGTAGGCGTGTCCCTCATGCACACCGGCCGAAAGCTCCACCGAGCCCGCGCCCGCCTCCGCTGCGTTCAACAGCAGGTTCACCAACACCTGATGCAGCTTCGCGGGCACCCCTCGCACCGCGACGGTCGCCGGTCCGGGCGCTACCCGCAGCGCAACTCCCCGGAAAACCACCTGATGCTCCACCGTGCGAGCCGCTTCATGCATCACGTCGCCCAACTCGACAGGCCCCGGAAGATCGTCCTCCTCGCGTGCGTAGTCGAGCAGGTTGCGAAGGAGGCGATGCATCCGCTCCACGTCCACTTGAGCGCGCCGCAGGATCTCCCCGTTCTCCGGCGCGTCCGCGTTGCTGCCGAGCAGCTCTAGGTAGCCGCGCACCGCCGACAACGGGTTCCCCAACTCGTGCGCGAGCCCGGCCGCGAGCCGCCCCAACCCCGCCAGCTTCTCCGTTCGTACGAGAGCATCCTGGGCCTGAGTCAGCTCGCGATTCGCCCGCCCGAGTGACTCGAGCTGCTCCGCGGTGCGTGAGCGGTAGCTGGCGAGCGCAGACCCCATCCCCGCCAGAGCCTCCGCGAGCTCCGCCAACTCTCTCGGCGCATCGGCGGGCACGGCGGTGTCGAAGTCCCCGTCGGCAATTCGCCTCGTGGCCGCCCCGATGCGCTGAATCGGCTCCACCACGTTCCTGCGGAACAGCACCCACCCGAACAGACCGATCACCGTCGAGGAGAACAGCGCGTGCCCCGCCACCACCAACCATGCCGGGCGTTCCACCCTCGCCATCGGGTACCGGAGGGTCACCACCGCGATGGGCCGCCCGCTCCCGACAGGCGCCACCACCCGCACGTCGTCCCCTTCGATCTCGCTGTACACCTCGCGCGTGGCCAAGGTGCGCTTCACGAGCGCGTCGACCTCCTCATCGCTGCCCGCCGCAACCCCATTCCGTGGCGACCAGATCGCGATTCCTTTCAATCCCCGCTTTCGGTGCTCCGCCACCAGCAGCGGCCATTCCGCGGCCGGGGTGGCGGCGGCCTGCCCCGCCACGACGAGGGCGGCGCCCTCCGCAAGGTCTACGCTCGCCTCCCGCAGCACGTAGCGGGTAGCAAAGGAAAACACTCCGACGTCGAAGAGCGACACCGCGACGGTGAGCAACGCCAAGCTGACGCCGATCTCCACCCACAGGGTCGCGCGATGGCGCGGCGAAGTCACAATCTGAGCGTATCAGGCCATGATGCGCCGGTACACCCCGATCACCACGCCGAGCACCTGCAGGTCGCGACTGCTGTCGACGAAAATGGGCAGCATCTCGGCGTTGGCCGGCTGGAGGCGGATTCGGCCACGCTCGCGGAAGAAGCGCTTGCACGTTGCTTCGCCATCCACCATCGCCACCATGATGTCCCCATTGCGGCACTCCGCTTGCTTCCGCACGAACACGTAGTCGCCGTCGAGAATGCCATCCTCGATCATCGAGTTCCCGTGGACGATGAGCGCAAACACGGGCGCCTGATGCGGCATGACGCTCGCATCCATGTGCAGCGTGCCCGCGTAGTTCTCTTCCGCGAGAATGGGCGAACCGGCGGCCACCCGCCCGATGATCGGCACGGCCACCGTAGAGGCATCCCGGAACCCACCGCGAGCCTCGTGCGTGACCCGAAGACCGCGCGAGGTGCGGGCATCGCCGACCCGCTCCAGAAAGCCCTTCTTCACGAGCGCCTTCACCTGATCGGACACCCCATTGGTGGAGCGAATTCCGAGGGCCTGCCCAATCTCCCGCAAGGTGGGCGGAATTCCCTTTTGATCACTATAGGCGGCGACGAAGTCGAGAAGTTCCCGTTGACGTGGCGGCAGAGCATCCATGATTTCTCCTGCACGCCTGTTCTACTGCTCGGCTGAGCAGGTGTCAAGCCCCGCGGAAGGAAAGGTCATCGGGCAGCGCGGTGGCATCGTGGGGGATCACCACGCCTGCAGGCAGCCACGGTTGCCAGGGTTCCGGAATTTCGGCGGCACGGGCGAGAGTCATGCGTAGAACGTCGTGCTGCGTCGGCACGCGCGGGAAGATTCGGAGTGGCATCCGGGCTTGGAGTGGAGTTCGGTCGGCTTTACGGGCGTTACACGCACGGCATGCGGTGACCGTGTTCTCCCAGCAGGTGACGTTCACCCAGGTACGCAGCCACGGCAGGTGCACCTTGCCCTCACGGGCCTGAGCGCGGGGGATGACGTGGTCCATGGTGAGCTGCTGCCGATCGGGCATGCCGTTGGCCAACAGCGGACGCAACCCGCAGTAGCCGCATGTAAAGTTGTCTCGTGCCTGCACGCTGCGCGAAGAGAAGCGCACGCGCCCCCGAAGGGCTGAGTAGCGGCGCAGGGCCACGACCGCCGGCCACGGCAACGCGAGCGACGCGGAGCGCACGAACCGATTGGGCCACGCGGCAACCAGCACCACCCGCTCCCCCAAAACGAGCTCCACGGCCCGCTGCCAGCGGATGACTTTGAGCGGCTGGTAGTCCGCGTTGAGCTGGAGGACCTGATGCACGGTGCTTTCTACCGACCCGGCTTTGACCCGTCAATGCTGCCCAGTACGGCTGCAAATTGCACTTACGCGGCTCTCACGACTTTCTTCAATCCCGAATGGCCGCGGCGGGCGCGCGTCTCCTCAACGTGGTCGTCAAGACCATCAACCCAAGGAAGACCCCATGACTCGTACCGCTCCCAGCCTGCTCGCGTTCCTTACCCTCTCGCTCGTCGCTTCCCCCGCCGAGGCTCACTCCAACCGCTCCCACCCGCGAGACATCGGAACGATCGAGGTGATGAACCGCACCCCGGTGCCGATCACCGTGTCGGTGGAGAGTGGCGGCACCCGCGTGCTCCGGCCTTGGGAGACCGCACACTTTTCGGTCGCAGCAGGACGCAGGACGGTTCGCGCCACCTACTCCCAGTTCTCCGCGATCCACACGCTCTTCAGCACCGAAGTGCGGGTACGGGATCATCGAGTCGTCCGGCTCGACGCCACGCCGCCCAAGGTCGGAAGGGTGCAGGTGGTGAACGACACGCGCGTGCTGGCGAGAGTTTTCGACAACGGGCACGAGGTGGCCGACCTCGCTCCTGGCGCCTCCCGCATCCTCACCGTCCCGCTCGGCCGCAACGATGTGCACATCGTCGCCGAGGGCCTCACGTTGGAGAGTGAACACCTCATCGTCAACGCGTTCGGCAACGATACCGTCGTGGGGCATGCGCCCCGGTCCGCCGACCTCGCCGTGTCCAATCCCCTGCCCTTCGCGGTGGAACTCACGTTGGGGTGCGGCACTTCCCGGCGCGTGGCGGCCTACGGCAGCACCGTGCTCGACGACGTCAGGACGGGTCGAACCGAAGTGACTGTGCGCCGGTTGGGCGGGCAGTTCGTCGACCAGAGCACCGTGGACGTCGATCCCTTCCATGGAGGTCGGATGCGCGTGGAGGTGCCCAACACCGGGTTGGTCCAACTGGAGAGCGCGGACGACGACATGCTCCGCGTAACGGTGGAGGGTCGCCTCGTGGCCACCATGGCACCCTTCCAGGAGACCACCTTGCTCCTGCCCCGAGGGCCCGCCTACCTCGAGGTTCGTGAGCTGGACGGCACGCTGGTGGCGCGCAGCGTCGTGAATGTCGACCCGCTCCGCTCCACGGACATGCAGTTCGGTCGGGTGGAGCGCTACGACCGCGGCCAGCACGAACGCGACGACAGGCACGAACACGAAATGGCGCGCCGCTGAGGGGACCCGCGGCGCCGCCGACCGTGGTACGCCGCCCGATGTTCCACGTTTACACCTACAGGGAGGGCCTTCTCGCGCGGATGGCGCACGACCTGAGGCTCACCGTGCACCGCTACGAGGTACGTCTGAGCGGGGGGAAGGTGGTAGCGACCTTCGACCCCCGCTCGGCCCGGGTGGACGGGGTCGCGCGGGGAGAAGCGGTGGACCCCGAAGGCCTCTCCCGAGCCGACAAGGCCAGCATCGAGCGAACTCTGGTGGCCGACGTGGTTGGCTCAGGCGAGGTGAGATTCGAAGGGCGAGTCGCGGGCGGCGCGGCCTCCGTAGTGGCAGGACGCCTCACCTTGGCGAGCGGGAGCGCCGAGCTGCTCGTACCCCTCACGGTCCAAGAGGATCATGTGATCGTCGACACGATCGTGACCCCATCCCAGTTCGGAATTCGACCCTACCGCGCCCTCGCAGGAGCCATTCGACTCGCAGATCGTTGGCGAATCCGGCTGGTCCTGCCGTGGCCGGGCGGACCCCTTGATGGAACGGAACACCGGTGGGTCGAGTCGGGGTAGACTGCACCGATGCGTGTCCCCTTCGCCCTCGCCCCCGCGCTGCTACTCGTCCTCACCGCCGGATGCATCGACACGCAGCTCTCGGCCGCCGCCACCAAGCTCGCCGTGAATCCAGAATTGCTCGACTTCGGCATCGTGGCCGTGGGCGGCGAGTCCACGGGCACGCTCTCGGTCAGCAGCGTCGGGGTGGGCTCGCTCACAGTCGTGTCGCTCACGGTGGCCGGGAACGACGCGGAGGCGTTCGTCATCGACACCACCGCAGAGGGGGCGCAGCTCCCCAAGGGCGAGTCGGTGGACGTGACGATCGGGTTCCGTCCCGAAGACGTGGGAGCTTTCGAAGCCGACCTCACCGTGCAGAGCGACGCGAACACCGGCGAGGATGCAGTCGTGGTGCACCTTCGCGGCCTCGCCGGCGCACCCTCCCTCGTGGTGTACCCCTCGGCCGTGGACTTCGGCCTCGTGCCGCTCGGGGCCGATGTGTTCGCCACCGTGAGTGTGCAGTCGCTCGGCTCCGTCTCCGCTACGATCACCGACGCACAAGTGTCCGGTGATGCGGGCTTCTACCTTGTCGCGCTCACCACGCCGGCGGAGGTGGAAGCAGGCGCAACTGTCCAACTGAGCGTGGGCTTCGGCCCGGTGGACTCCGAGGGGCAGACCGGCGCCCTGAAGCTGACCACCGACGACCCCGACCTCCCGTTGGTCGTGGTTCCGCTCGCAGCCAACGCGTGTCTCGGGGAAGGCGCAGTGGACGTGGACGGCGACGGCGTGGCCGCATGCGCGGGAGACTGCAACGATGCCGACGACACCGTATTTCCCGGCGAGAACGAGGTGGCCGATGGGCAGGACAACGACTGCGACGGCACGACGGACGAAGACACGGAGGCGGGGGACGACGACGGCGACGGCTACTCGGAGAACGGCGGCGACTGCAACGACGGCGACGGGGCGGTCTCCCCGGACGCTGCCGAGACCTTGGACGGGGTGGACGATGATTGTGACGGCGCGGTGGACGACGGCACGGACGGCTACGACGACGACGGAGACGGGTTTACGGAGAACGGCGGTGACTGCGACGACGCGGCTGGCTCAACGTCTCCCGGTAGCGAGGAGACAGCCGACGGGGTGGACAACGACTGCGACGGGAGCGTAGACGAAGGCACGAGCGCCGGAGACGACGACGGCGACGGGTACGACGAGGCCGCGGGCGACTGTGACGACAGCGCCAGCACCACGAGCCCGGCGGGCACCGAAAGGGCCAACGGCGTGGACGACGACTGTGACGGCACCGTAGACGAAGGGACGGCCGCCTACGACGACGACAGCGACGGCTACACGGAGAACGGCGGCGACTGCAACGACGCCAACGACGACATCGGCCCCCACGAGCTCGAAACGGTCGGCGACGGCGTCGACAACGACTGCGATGGGAGCGCCCAGTGATCCCCTTCCTGCTCACACTCGCCGCTCCCGCCCACGCGACCGACATCCTGCTCTACCAGGAATCCGCGCGCAGCAGCTACGCCCGCACGGCCCTCACTACGCTCGGCTACGCCTACACCCTTTCGAGCTCCTCAAGCTTCACCGGCAGCGTCAATTCGGGAACGTACGAGCTCCTCGTGATCGACATGCCCAGCACGCTCCCCACGGGCTCCTGGGAGACGGCGATCTCGAACCACATCGCAGGCGGCGGGCTGGTCGTGATGGGGTACTGGGACTTTGACACCAGCGCCACCCTGCAGGCGGCCTTCGACTGCACCGTCACGAGCACGCTCTCCACGCCGGGATCCATCTACCAGTGGGACACGACCCACCCCATCTTCACCACCCCCTACGCCATCCCCAACATCACCACTCGCGCCGACGTGGGCTGGTCGGATGACGGCGACGAGCTGCGGGCAAGCGGCTCCGCCACCCTCCCCGGCGGGTATGCGTCCGCCGTCAGCACCACTCGAGGGGCGATCTGCGAATCAAACGGGGGCGCGACGCTGTACAACGGCCTCCTCTTCGACGACTACGGCGGCGACCAGGACGCGGACGGAAACCGGGACATCGTGGAGTTGATCGCGAACGAGATCTACTACACCATCTACGGCCGCTGCGACGACGACGGCGACGGGTACGACTCCACCTCCGGCGCCTGCGGCGGCGACGACTGCGACGACACCGACCCGGCGATCAGCCCCGGTGCCACCGAGGTGCCCTACGACGGCATCGATCAGGACTGCGACGGCGCCGACCTCACCGACGTAGACGGCGACAGCTACGATGCCGACGTGGTCGGCGGGGCCGATTGCGACGACACCGACGCTTCCGTGCGCCCCGGTGCCACCGAAACGGGCGACGGCGTGGACGAGGACTGCGACGGCACCGTGGACGAAACGACCGAGCTGCACGACGACGACGGCGACGGCTGGACCGAAGACGGCGGCGACTGCGACGACGCCCTCGCCGACATTCATCCCGGAGAGGCCGAACTGTGCGATGGGGTGGACCAGGACTGCGACGGCCAGACCGACGAAGGGACAGGCTGCGGCGACGACGACGGCGACGGCTACACCGAAGACGACGGCGACTGCCACGATGGCGACGCGGCCATCCACCCCGCTACCAGCGAGGTGATGGGCAACGGGATCGACGACGATTGTGACGGGGTCGTGGACGACGGGGGTGGCGATGGGGATGGCGACGGCGTGTCGCTCGCAGGCGGCGACTGCAACGACGCCGATGCCGCCGTATTTCCCGGCAACCCGGAGCTGCCCGACGGTGTCGACAACGACTGCGACGGCACCGTGGACGAGGGCACCGCCAACTACGACGACGACGGCGATGGCGAATCGGAAGTGGAGGGCGATTGCGACGACACCGACGCCTTCGTGCATGCCGGCGCGCCCGAGTACGAAAACGGCTCCGACGATGACTGCGACGGCATCGTAGACGAAGGCGGCGACCACTTCGACGACGACCAGGACGGGGTCACCGAGTCGGCCGGCGACTGTGACGACGCGGACGCCGCTCGGCATCCCGGCACCCCCGAGGTGGCGAACGGCGTGGACGACGATTGCGACGGCTTGGTAGACGAAGGCACCGAGAACTTCGACGAGGACGCAGACGGCTATTCGCCGGCAGACGGCGATTGCGACGACAGCGAGCCGTGGGTGAACCCGGCGCAGATCGAGGTCTGCAACGACGTAGACGACAACTGTGACGCCGCCATCGACGAGGGGTGCAACGAGGAGCAGGTAGACGACGCCACCACGAACAAGGCGCCCGACTCCTGCGGATGCGGGTCGGCGTCCGCCTTCCCCGGCGCCCTCCTCCTCGCTGCCGGCGTAGCCGCCGTACGGCGGCGCCGGCGGGGGGGCCGCGGCGGGAAGCTTGGCTAATCCCGCAGCCGGAACACGAACTGGAGGTCGAACGTAGCGGATACCGGCCGCCCCGCCGCGAGGTACGGCGACCAGCGCCACTGCTTCGCCGCGTCGAGGGCCGCCTGCTGAAACACCACCGGGCACGACCGCGGCGTCACCGAGGCCGGCGCGCCCCGGATGTCGACCTCCACTCGCACGACGCAGCGCTCCTCGCGTCGGCCGAACGAACGGGCGGCCTCCGGGAAGCGTGGCTCCACGCGCGTGAGCACGGCGAGATCGGTGTTGTGGACGAAGAGCATCTCACCGTCACCCAGGCCCGAGCCACCACCCCCGGAAGGCCCTCCGGGCGGTTCCCCCGGCCCCCCCGGCGGCCCTTCGGTCGGCGCCGCGCTGCCGCCGCCCTCCGTGGTGGGGAGGACACTCGCCGGCACATCGGGAGGGGGTTCTTCGCTCGGCGCGACCTCTGGCGGCTCCCGGGCCGCGGCGGGAGCCGGCTGGGGTCGGGAGCTGCCCGCGCCCCCGCGCCCAGGCTCCGGGGGACCACCAGCGGGCTCCGGAAGAAACACCTCCACCATCGCAGGCATAGGCGGCAGCATGATCTCCGCGAGGCGCGGAGGCGGCTCCGCGAGGGCGGCGACGGCGAGCGCCCCGCCCAGCAACGTGGCGCTGAGGGCGAAGGACGAAAGGCGGCGGCCGCCGTCGTCGGAGCGCCGGGCGGTAGTGATGGAATCGAACATGGCGGGCCGGGGAACGGACCACTGTACCTGCACCCCCCGAGGCCCCGTCACCGCCCTGTCGGCGGGGGTCTATCGATATGTCATCACCGCGATCCACTGCAGGACGCTGCGGCGGCCTAAAACCGCACGACCACGTCCCCTCCGAGCATCACTCGCCCCTCCACGTCGAACTGCTCGTGTCCCGAGAGTTCGCCGCGATTTCCCGCAACCAGCACCAGCAGCTCGGCGTGCGGAAGCAGCGACATCCACCCCAGTACACGCAGCTCGCAGCCCACCCTCGCCCCAATCGTCGGCAGGAGCGCGCGGCTGCGCAGGGCCACCGTCGTAGAGTACGACGGCACCTGCAGTTGAGCATCGCTGGCGAAGAGGCCGGCGGAGACACCGAACGTGGGCAGCACGCGAAGCACGGGCTGACGGGCGGGAATGTCCGCCCCCACGTCGAGGGGCACGCGCACCGAAAAGAGCAACGCCAGTTCGTCGCGCTGACCGCTCACCGCGTCGGCAGGCACCCCCCCATCGGGAATCAGCACGGAGCTGTCCACCAACTCGCGCCGCGCGTGCGTCAACGAGAACCCCACCGCCACGTGGTGCCGACCCACCGCCCCGGCCACCTCAAACCGCTGGCTGAGCGCGGGCGCCCAGGCCGCCGTGGTCCCGCCCACCCCCCAGCCCGACCCCACTCCCATGGCCACCTCCACCCCCCGCTCCACGGCCGGCTCGCGGAGCGGCTCCGCAGCGACGGCCAGGCTTGCGGTCAGTCCCAACAGCAGCATCCTCATGCCGCGTCCACTACGCCGAATCGACCTCGTTCGTCGCGGTGCACCCGACCGCGGCTCACCTCGGGGTCGTGGGTGAAGAACACGCTCCCGCCGCGAGCGTGCAGGTCGGCTAGCAGGGCTTCTTTCTCCTCGATGAGGCGCTCCGGGAAGCGGTCGTAGCCCATGGTGATGGCCGTGTGCACCCAAGGGCGCCCCGGGATGGCGTCGGAGGCGAATAGGAGCGGACCGGCCTCGGTCGGCACCTCGGCGAGGAGGAGGCCGGGCGTGTGCCCCTCGGAGAGGTGGAAGTGCCAGTCCGGGCCGAGGGTGGCGGAACGGGGGCCGTCGAGGAGCTCCACCCTTCCCGTAGCCGCCAGTTGGGTGTTGAGGGCCGGAATGAAGCTCGCGCGGTCTCGGGCGTGGGGGGCGAAGGCACGCTCCCAGGCCGGACGGCTCACTACGAACTGCGACTTCCGAAACAGGAGCTGGGCGCCGTCTTCGTGGGGGCCGAGCAGCCCACCCGCGTGATCGAAGTGCAGGTGGCTCAGCACGACCACATCAATGTCGTCGGGCTTCAGTCCTTCGGCCGCGAGGTTCGCCACCAGGCGGTGATCCGGCTCGACCACGCCGAACCGGTCACGCGACTCGGGGGGGAAGAAAACCCCGATTCCCGCCTCGCAGAGCACGCGGCGACCGTCGTTCGTTTCCACCAGCATCGCGCGGCAGGCCAGTTCGATGCGGTGGCGCTCATCGGGCGGCGACCACCGCTCCCAAAGCGCGCGCGGGGCGTTTCCGTACATCGCGCCGCCATCGAGCCGCTGGCGGTTGCCGAGGATGGCGAGGGCCCGCATCCCGTTACAGCTCGCCGTTGGCCAAGGCTCCGGCCATGCTGGTCTTCTCGGTGCGAGCCGTGCCGTCCTTCCGGTCCACGGCCACGCGGATGGCGGGAGCCGGCAGCGGCACGGGCACCCGGGCCGGCCAGCCGTCGCGCAAAAGCTCCAGCGCAATGGCTTCGCCGAGCCGGGCAGAGCCCGCGTTGTTCGGGTGCAGGTCGTCGCCAAAGAGAGAGGCGCCGCCCGCCGCGCTGAACACCCGCACGGCATCGACGTAGGGAACGTTGTGGGCCATGGCCACGCGGTATTGAGTGTCCGCGTACACGAATACCGGATCGAGCGTGCTGCGGCCGGCCCACACCATCCGTTCGGTGCACAGGCCCAGGATCACCACGCCGATGCCACGTTCGCGCGCGCCCTCGAGCAGGGCTTCGAGGTTGGCCGCGTAGTCGGCGAGCGGTACGCGCCGAACGCCCACGTCGCCCGGCTGGGGCCAGGAGATCACCCGTTCCGCGGGCACGCCGCGGGAGGTGTTGAACGCGCGCTTTACGAGCCGGAACAGCCCCGACCGCGACAGCAGCAACTCCGCCCGGGCGGTGGGCGTCGCGTATTGGCGGTAGAGGTCGGCGTCGCGCACGACGTCGAGCGTCGAATCGCTCCACAAATTGCCGATCACCAGCAGCTTCGGCTGCAGCGCCCAGCCGAGCTCGTCCATCACGACGCGCGTTTGCATCGTGGAGTAGCCGGGAACGGCGAGCGACCGCACTCGGGCCGGCGCGCCGCGGGCGGCCAGCGTTGCCCCGATCGACTCGTGAATGGTGGAGCCATCGGCCACGCCGTGGCCGAAGATACTCGAGTCGCCCACGGTCACGAGCAGCGGGGCACCCTCGGGCCCAGGAGCGGAAACGGCGCGGAAGCCGTCGTCGTCGGTGCTGTACTCCTTGCTGGAGAGCGGCGCGAGCCTCCACAGCCGCCCGGAATCCGGCGTGAGCGACTTGGCATCCCCCACGGTCTTCCCGATCCACAGCCGCGCACCCCCCTCCGCCAATGCCAGCAGACCGAGCACCGTCACCAGGGCGAAGATTCTGCGGCGGGAGGGGGTCATGGGGCTGACATGAGGCGTCTCCACCCTCATAGCCCACGACCGCGCGCGATCGGGTGCGATAGGGTTGGCCCTCGCGAGGATTCCGCACTGCGCCCCACCTTCCCTGCATGGCTCGCCCTCGCCGCCCTGCTCCTCGCTGTGTTCCTCTCGGCCGCGCTGGGGAGGAACGGCGGCGAACTGAGCCCGCCGCTCGACGACGCCTACATCCACTTCCAATACGCCAGCCAGCTCGCCAACGGGCACCCGTACGAGTACCAAGCAGGGGCCGCCCCGTCGTCGGGCGCAACCAGCCTGCTGTGGCCGCTGCTGCTCGCGGCCGGCGTGAAGCTGGGCTTCGGGGGAATGGCGCTGTACGGGTGGGCGCTGGCGCTAGCGCTTCCCTTCGTTGCCGCGAGCGCCTGGCACACGCAGCGGTGGCTCGGGCGGGTGGCCGGCGCCCGCACGGGCACGGCGGGCGCGCTGGCCCTGCTGCTCAGCGGCCCCTGGCTGTGGGGTGCCTTCAGCGGCATGGAGATCGTGTTGTTCTCCGCCGCGCTCGCGGGCGTGCTCGACCTCGCGGTCGAGCCCGGCGAGCGAGCGCGCCGCGGCGCCCTCGCGTGGGGATGCGCGCTGGCGCTGGTGCGCCCGGAGGGGGCGATGCTCGCGGGGGCCCTCGTGTTGGTCAAGGCAGTGGCCTGGCGCCGGGGGCGAGAGGAGCCGGCGCGGGCCCTCCTCCCGTGGCTCCTGCCCGCCGCCCTCGGCGCCCTCCAACCCCTGCTCAACTTCCTGTACACCGGGGTGATCACCAGCTCCTCCGCCCTCGCGAAACGAAACCCCCGCATCGAGGGCCCGTCCGAAACGGTGCTGGCCGACTTCGTATGGGACGTCGTGGGAAGTGGCTTCGCCCGGTACTTCGTGGGCCCGATGGGCCTCGTGGTCTTGCTCCTCTTCTTCACGGGTTTGGTGGCCCTTTGCGTGCGAGACCACGCCGCCGGGCGCCCCGGACTGGGGGCTTCCGCGGCGCTCTTCTGGTCGCTGCCGCTCCTCTTCCTCGGCCTCTTCCTGCCGCTCACCTGGAACCACTACCGCTACGTGCTGCCCTACCTCGTGGTGTACGTGCCCGTCGCAGCGCTCGGCGCCTCCCTCGCCGACGAGGCGATCGCACGCCTCCGCGGCTCCGGAACCGCCGCCACGCCCTTCGTGCTCACCGCGCTGGTCGTCATCTGGGGCACAGGCGTGCCGAGTTGGGCCGACAAATACAGCAAGAACACGGTGGACATCCTCACCCAGCACGTGGACCAGGCGCGCTGGGTGGACGAGCACCTTCCCGCCAACGCGGTGGTGGCCGCCAACGACATCGGCGCCCTTGCCTACCTAAGCGGCCGCACGGTGCTCGACCTCGAAGGCATCGTGTCGATGAGCGTCCTTCCCGACGCCCTCGCCGGCGAAGGGGCGGTCTACTCCCGCGTGCTGCGCGAGCGGCCCGACGCCCTGCTCGTCTTCCCCGGCTGGTTCCCGACTGCCTTCCAATCGCGCGTCTTCGTCCCCGAGCGCCACGCCCGACTGGCCGAGCGCACGGTGTCGGGAGGCGACGACCTCGTGCTCGCCACCCTCGACCTCGACCGCGCACAATCCGGCAGTACCCCGCCCGCAGGCGTCGGCGTCGTGTTCGACACCCTCGACGTGGGCGACCGCGCCGACGAGATCCGGCACACCTTCACCCACAGCGACGACCCCCTCCTCGCCGCCCGCGCCAACACGGTCGTAGTGGGCGAACTGCACGCCGGTGTCGACGTCGTAGACAGCGCCCGCCGCCTCGACGGGCCGGCCTCCTTCCGCCTCGCTCGCCCCGCCATCCCCACGCTCCTCGTGGCCCGTTTCGGCCCCAGCGAAGGCCCCGCCGAGCTTCAACTCTTCGTGGACGACACGGCCGTCGGCACATGGAGCCTCCCCGCCGTGCCCAGCGGCGCGTGGGTAGAGCTCAGTCTTCCCCTCCCGGCCGGCCCCGAAACGGCCGCCATCCGACTGGTGCCCACCTCCGTTCAACATGGCCCGCGCGGCGGTTGGCACCTAGGCCGCGTGTGGACGGCCGCAGTCCCCTCCCCCGAACAGCCCGTGGGGGCGATGCCGTAGGCCCGTCCGCCCTGTTTGAGGCGTCGGCAGCCCGGCATCGCGGCGCTACCCGAGCTTGTCGATGGTGATCACGCGAACCCGCCCCTTCAGGTCGCCCTCGCGGCCGAAGGTCCAGCCGGTGCCGTCTGCCAGCCGCTGCACCAGCGGGTAGCTCTCCTGCCACTCGGGATCGTTCCGGCGGGCGTCGGGCTTGTCGAGGTACTCAAGGTCGGGAATACGCACCCCGTAGTTCCCCTCCTGGGTCTTGAACGACGTGCCCTTCTGAATGCGGATGCACCGCCACGGCTGCGACTCCCAGTCGTCGCCCTCCGTGGTCTTCAGAATCAGTCGTGTACCGAGCGGGGCGATGAACGCCAGCGACTTTAGCTCGGCCGTGGGTACATCGGCGCCCTGCCGCCCGCTCACCACGTGGATGTCGACCACGCGGCGCTCGCCCGAGAGGTTGAGGCCGGCGTAGCACACGAGGTCGGCGCGGAGCTTGGGGGCGATGTCCCACTTCATGCGATCATCCGGGGTGGTCGCGCTCCTTAGCCTGCCGCTGCCGCGTGCTATGGTGCCCGGGTTCCCCAGATCGCGCCATGCTGTCCCTTTTCGTCGCGCTCGCCTGCGTTTCCGCACCTTCCGAGCTGCCGTCGGCTGCCGACCCGTGGCTGGCCGAGGTCCAAGCTCGGGTGGCGGCCTCGAATCGTGCGTTCAGCCCGTCTGCGATGGGCCTCGTGTCCGAAACCGCGGCGGGAACGCTGTCGCTGACGGTCGAGTCTGGCGGCGTGGAGTTGATCGGCGAAGACGGGTCGGCCCCCTGAGGCGTGCGGCTCGTCACCAAACGGGTGGGCCGCGTGAACGAGCCTGCCGAGCCGCTGCCGGACCGTTCCGCAACGCTGGGTCGTTGCACGCCCGGCGACACGCCGGGCATCGACGGCGCCTGCATCGCGAGGGCGGAACTGCGTTCGCCGGGCGTGGTCGAGTTCCTGCGTGCCCGCGACGGAAGCTACGAGCACGGCTTCGAGCTGGATGAGCCAGCCGGCACAGGCGACGAGCTGTTCATCGACATCGCCGTGGAGGGCGCCAGCGTCGTTGCCGACGCCCGCAACGCCCGCTTCGTGCTGCCCGACGGCCGGAAGGTGCGCTACGACGGCCTGTACGTGACCGACGCAGGCGGAGTCGAGCTGGCCTCGCACTTCGAGCCGCTCGGCGACGGCCTACGCATCGTGGTGAACGTGGCCAACGCCCGCTTCCCGATCACGGTCGACCCCACCTTGGCACCGGCCTGGTACACGCTGGTGAGCACCGGCGATGTGGTCGATGACGTAGCCGTGGTCGGCGATGTGAACGGCGACGGCTACGACGATGTGCTGCTTGGCGTGCCCTACTACGACAACGGCACCACCAACGAAGGCGGCATCTTCCTGTACTACGGTTCGGCAGACGGGCCGAGCGTCACCGCCGACTGGAAATACGACCCGGGCTCCTCGTCGGCCGCTTTGGGCGGCGCGGTCGCCGCGGCCGGAGACGTGAACAACGATGGCTACGATGACTTCGTGGCGGGGGCCGCCGGGTACACCAGCGCCTACTCCGGCGAAGGCGCGATCTACGTGTTCCACGGCAGCGCCTCCGGCCCCGGCAGCTCCTACAACTTCCGCGCCGCGGGCGGCCAGTCCTCGGCCGACCTCGGCACCGCCGTGGCCGGCGCCGGCGACCTCAACGGCGATGGCTACGACGACGTGATCGCGGGGGCCCCCGACTACGACAACGGCTCCACCAACGAGGGTGCGGTCTACTACTGGTTGGGCAGCAGCACGGGTCTCGGCAGCACCATCACCCGGCTCGAGTGCAACCAGACGTCGGCCGCGCTGGGCAGCGCGGTTGCAGGCGCGGGCGACGTGAACGGCGACGGCTACGCGGACATCGCCGCCGCCGCGGCCGCCTACGACGACGGCCAGACCGACGAAGGAGTGGTCTTCGTGTGGCACGGCGCGGCAGCCGGCCCGAGCGCCACCGCCTCCTGGTCGGCCGACAGCGACCAGAGCTCGGCCGGTCTCGGCAGCGCCGTGAGCGGCGCGGGCGACGTAAACGGCGACGGCTACGACGACCTCGCGATCAGCGCGACCGCGTGGGACAACACCGAGACCAGTGAAGGAAAGGTGTGGGTCTACCACGGCTCCGCCTCCGGCCTCGGCACCTCCTCCGCGTGGAGCTTCGAGCCCAACACCGCCAGCGCCTACCTCGGCTCGGCGCTCGCGGGCCCTGGCGACATCGACGGCGACGGCTACGACGACCTCGCGGTAGGCGCCTACTACGAGGCGCGAGTCGGCCGGCTCTCCGGCACGGTCCGCGTCTTCTCCGGTTCCACGAGTGGCCTCGCCTCCACCGCGAGCTCCACCGTGGACGGGCCGCAGAACTCTGCGTACTTCGGCTTCACCCTCGATGGCGGAGACGTGGACGCCGACGGCTACGTAGACCTCGTGGTCGGCGGGGCGGTAGCCCGCTCCTGGCTTCTCGCCGGCGGTCCCGACGGTGCCACGCGAAACGAACCCTCCGTCGCCACCCTGGCCTCCACGGTCACCTACTTCGGCGCCGAGCTCGCCGCAGGTGGAGCCGACTTCGACGCCGACGGCTTCGACGACCTCGCGCTCGGCTCGTCGTCGTCCGGCATCGTGAGCTGGTTCGGCGGCACCGCCGACGGCGTCGACACCACCGTGCAGTACACGTTGACCGGCAGCAGCTCCTACGGCGCGGCGCTCGACGCGGGCGGCGACACCAACGGCGACGGCTACGACGACCTGGTCATCGGCTACACCTCGTACAGCTCCTACCGCGGCGCTGCCTATGTGTACTACGGCTCGGCCTCGGGGCCAGCAACCACCGGCTCCACCACGCTCGCGGGCGCCACGTCGAGCATGTACCTCGGCGGCTCCGTGGCGATCCTCGGCGACATCAACGGCGATGGCTACGACGACGTGGCGGCCGGCGCCAGCCAGTACGACAACGGGCAGACCAACGAAGGCGCGGTGGTCGTGCACCACGGTCGTTCGAGCGGGCCCTCCACCACCGCCACGATCACGCTCGAGTCCAACGTAGACAGCGCCTATTTCGGCACCACCGTGGCCAAAGCCGGCGACGTCGACGGCGACGGCTTCGATGAGCTCCTCGCGGGCGCCTACAACTACGAAGGCACCCTCGCGGGAGAGGGCGCCGCCTTCCTGTACTTCGGCGCCACCGGGGGCCTCACCTCCACGCCGGACTGGACGCTGCTCGGGGGGGTTCGCAGCGCCCAGTGCGGCTACGGGCTGGCAGGGCTCGGAGACGTCGACTTCGACGGCTACGACGATGTGGCCGTGGGCTGCCCCGGCTATTCAGCCACGCTCACCAACGAAGGCCGCGTGATGGCCTTCTACGGAAGCGCCACCGGGCCCTCCACCACCGCCGACTGGACCCTCGATGGGGGAGTGGCTTCCGCGGCGATCGGCTCGCCCATCCGGAAGGGCGGCGACTTCGACGACGACGGCTTCGACGACTTCGCGCTCGGCAGCAGCAGCTTCGACGTGACCTACGACGGCGATGGCGGCGCGCTGGTCTTCATGGGCAGCGGGAGCGGCCTTGGTTCCAGCCCCGAGTTCACCCTGACCAGCGACGTGCCCGGCACGGGGTACGGCGGCGAGGTGGGCGGCGCGGGCGACCTCGATGCCGATGGCCGCGACGAGCTGCTCGTGACCGCCTACAACGCCGGTCGCGCCTACGTCTACACCCTCGAAGACGGCGACGGCGACGGCTACTACGCGTGGGAGGACTGCGACGACGCAGACCCCGATCTGAGCCCCGGCGAGGCCGAGCTCTGCGACGGCATCGACAACGACTGCGACGGCCACGTAGACGAGACGATCCCCACTTGGTACCCCGACGCCGACGGCGATGGCTACGGCGCGGGCACCGGCACCGCGAGCTGCGCTTCCCCTGCGGGCTACTCGGCCACCGACGACGACTGCGACGACGGCGACGCGAACCTCAACCCGGGCGAGGTCGAGACCTGCAACGCCGTCGACGACGACTGCGACGGCTCCACCGACGAGGCGGGCGCCACCGGCGGCACACGCTACTACGCCGACACCGACGGCGATGGCTACGGCAACTCCTCGTCCAGCAACCTGTTCTGCTCGCTCGGCTCGGGGTGGACCGCGAACGCCACGGACTGCGACGACGACGACGCCACCGCCTACCCCGGCGCCTCAGAGACCTGCGACGGCACCGACGACGACTGCGACGGCACCACCGACGAGGCCTCCGCGATCGACGCGCCCACCTGGTACGCCGACACCGACGGCGACGGCTACGGCGACCTGAGCGTGACAACTGTGGCGTGCTCCGCACCTGTGGCCTACTCGGCGAGCTCCACCGACTGCGACGACAGCGAGGGCAAGGTGCACCCCGGCGTGCTGGAAACGTGCAACGCCATCGACGACGATTGCGACGGCGCCACCGACGAAGGCGTGACCACGACCTACTACCTGGACGCCGATGGCGACGGCTACGGCGATGCCTCGTCGTCGTCCGACGCCTGCTCCCTCCCCTCCGGCTACGCGGCCACCAGCACCGACTGCGACGACACCTCCGCCGCCGTCAAGCCCGGCGCTACGGAGACCTGCAACAGCGACGACGACGACTGCGACGGCGCCACCGACGAGGGCGTGACCACCACCTACTACCTCGACGCAGACGGCGACGGCTACGGACTCACGGCCAGCACCCTCGCGGCATGCGCCCTGCCGTCCGGGTACTCAACCTCTGGCGGCGACTGCGCAGACAGCGATGCCTCTCGTTCGCCCGGAACCAGCGAGAGCTGCAACGACATCGACGACGACTGCGACAGCCTTGTTGACGACGGCATCGCAACCACCGCCTGGTATGTCGACGCCGACGGCGACGGCTTCGGCGGCAGCGCCTCCGTACTCGATTGTGCGGCACCCAGTGGCTACGTCGCCGCGGCCGACGATTGCGACGACACCGACGCCGCGATCGGCGACGGCCTCACCTGGTACGCCGACCTCGATGACGACGGCTACGGCGACGCCGCCAACACCTCGTGGACCTGCGAGCCCGACGCCGGCTACGTGGACGACGCCCGAGACTGCGACGACACGCGCGACGACGTACACCCGTACGCGCCCGAGGTTCCCTACGACGGCGTGGACGGCGACTGCAAGGGCGACTCCGACTACGACGACGATGGCGACGGCCACGACAGCGATGCCTACGGCGGCGACGACTGCGACGACACCGACCCTGAGGCGTTCCCCGGGGGCACCGACTACGCCTACGATGGCATCGACGGCGACTGCGATGGCACCGCCAACAACGACATGGACGGCGACGGCCAAGACGCCGCGACGAGGGGCGGCACCGACTGCGACGACGCCGACGACGACGTGTACCTCGGCGCGCCGGACGACCCGTACGACGGCGAAGTGGACGGCTGCGACCCCGCGGCGGAATTCGACGCCGATGGGGACGGCGAGCGGCGCGCCGGCGACGGCGGCGACGACTGCGACGACACCGACGCGACCGTGAACACCGGCGCGAGCGAGGTCTGGTACGACGGCATCGATCAGGACTGTGACGGCAACGACGACGACCAGGATGGCGACGGCGTGACCTTCGGCGACGACTGCGACGACACCGACACCGCCGTGCTCGGCGGCTGCGAGGGCAGCGGGGAGGACACCGCCCCCCCCGATCCCCTCGCCGACCTCCTCGAGGGCTGCTCGTGCAGCACGCCGGGCGCCGCGCCCTCGTGGCTGGCCGGGCTAGCGGTGCTGGCCGCGATCCGACGCCGCGCGCGCTCAGCCGCGGTGGCCACCGCAGGCGCCGTCTCCGTAGCCTCCGTTCTCGGCTGCACCGGCCCCTTGGGCTTCATGTTCGACCTCGACGCCGACGGCTTCACTGCCGACGTGGACTGCGACGACGGCGCTCCGAAGGTGCACCCGGGGGCGGGCGAGAGCTGCGACGGCAGCAAGACGGACAACGACTGCGACGGGAAACTCGACGACGACGACGACGACCTCGTCGACCCGCCCCTGTGGTTCCGCGATCAGGACGGCGACGGCCACGGCGACGCTGACGATGTGGACGACCGCTGCCTGCCCAAGGATGGGTTCGTCGAGTACGACGACGATTGCGACGACAGCGACCCGGATCGTTTTCCCGGCAACCCCGAAGTGTGCGACGCCAGCAACGTGGACGAGGACTGCGACGGGCTGTCTGAAGACGAAGACGACGACCTCAGCGGCACCGCGCCGTGGTACGCCGACGACGACGGCGACGGCTACGGCACCGGCGACGCGGTGGCCCGTTGCGATGGGGGCGACGGCTTTGCCGAGCTGGACGGCGACTGCGACGACGACGACGCGGACGTGAATCCCGGCGAGGTCGAAGTGTGTGACTCCCGCGACATGGACGAAGACTGCAACGGCGCGGCCGACGACGAAGAGGCGGAACCCCCCGAGGGCGCGATTCCGCTGTTCAACGACAAGGACAGCGACCACTACGGCTCCGGCTCGCGCGCGCGGGTAGGGTGCGACACCGCTCCCGGCGAGGCCGAAAAGGACGGGGACTGCAACGACGCGAACAGCGGAATCAACCCCGGCGAGCGCGAGGTATGCGGCGATCGGATCGATCAGAACTGCGACGGCTCCGCTCGCGGGTGCGCGTTCGACGGCCAGCTGCTCAGCAGCGATGCCAACGCACTGGTGTACTCATCGAGCGCGGGCGATGCCGGGGGTTGGAAAATCAGCACCGGCGGCGACAGCGATGGCGACGGCGTGCTCGAGGCCTGGGTTTCTTCGCTGGCTGCCCCGTCCGGCACTGGCTCGGGCGCTGCCACCCTGCTCGCGGGGCTACCCGACGGCGAGATGACCGCCGACGACCATGGCCTCTACGGGGTACACGGCGAAGTCGAAGACGAGATGACCTACGAAATCTGGAGCGCGGCCGACCTCGATGGCGACGGCCTCTCCGACCTCGTGGCCGCTTCCCCCTTTTCGGACCGCGCCGGCAGCAATCGCGGCTACGCCTATGTTTTCCTGGCCCCCTTCGAGCGCGAACAGACCGAGGCCGACGCCTGGGCCGCTCGCGCCGGCAACAGCTCCAGCGATTACGGCGGCTTCTCCGTCATCTCCACCGATTGGAACGACGACACCCAACAGGACCTCGTCTGGAGCAATCAGTCCGGCGAGATCTACATCGAGTTCGGACCGATCACACCCGGCTACGCGGCCGACTACACCGTGAGCGACGTATACATCGACGTGAGCCTCGGCGTGCGGGTGGCGGCCGGCGACGTGGATGGCGACGGCGTGGAAGAGATCTTTTCGGGCCAGTGGGACTCCGACGACGTGTACCAGTTCGACGGCGGCATCCCCGGCGCCAGCCTCGATTTCACCGACGCCGCCGGCTACATCGCCACGACGGACGGTGGCTTCGGCTGGGCCATGGATGCCCGGTCCGATCTGGATGGGGATGGAACGCCCGACCTCGCAATCGGCGCCCCCGACGACGAGGACGGCTACGCCTACCTGCACTTCGGCCCGATCCGAGGGGCTGAGGACACCAGCGACGCCGACGTGAAGTTTACCGGCACCTACAGCGACGGCCAGTTCGGCTACAGCGTGGCCACGGGTGGAGACGTAGACCAGGACGGCGAGCCCGACTTGTTGATCGGCGCGCCTGCCGCCGCCGGGATCGGCGGGGCCTGGCTGTACTCGGGGCCCATCGCCCGCGGAAACTACGATGACACCACGGCCACGGCCGTGTTCACGGATGCCGCCGCCTCTGCGGGGATCGGCGCCTCTGTAGGGATGGTAGACCTCAACGGCGACGGCCTCTCCGAGGTGCTGGCAGGCGGCGACGGCATCGGCGGGCACGCCGGCGGCGGCGTGGCGATCTTCTCGCCTGAGGAGTTCTGACGAGCGGGAGGCCTGCCCACCCTCGGGGTGTTCGTGGTACCCTCCCGCCCACCGTCCGGAGCCCCCCTTGTCCAGCCCAACCACCGAAGTAGATCCCTGGCAAGGGGCCGCCGCGGCCAACCACATCCACCCCGACAAACAGCCGCAGTTCTTCGGTCACCCGCTCGGGCTGTTCGTGCTGTTCTTCACGGAGATGTGGGAGCGCTTCAGCTTCTACGGCATGCGCGGGCTGTTGAAGGCGTACATGGTGTACTATTTGTGCTCCAGCGCCTCGAAGGTCTTCTACCCCACGGATAGCCCCCCCGTGCCGAAAGAGGTGCCGAGCAACCCGTTCAACATCCTCGGCTGGAACCTGATTGAGGCGTTGCCCGACTGGATGGTCTCCATGACCTCCGTGAGCGACTTCTCGTCCAGCATGTACGGGATGTACACCGCGCTGGTGTATGCCACTCCTTTTTTCGGTGGGATCATCGCGGATCGTTGGCTAGGGCAGCGCAAGGCCGTGTACATCGGCGGCATCGTCATGGCGCTCGGCCACTTCGTGATGGCCTCCGAGCAGCTCTTTCTGGTCGCGCTCGGCCTGCTCATCGTCGGCAACGGTTTCTTCAAGCCCAACATCTCCACGCAGGTGGGCGCGCTGTACCCGCAGGGTGATCCTCGTCGCGACGGCGCGTTCACGATCTTCTACATGGGCATCAACCTCGGCGCCTTCATTTCCAACATCGTGTGTGGAGCACTCGCGGTAACCTTCGGTTGGCACTACGGTTTTGGGGCCGCGGGCGTGGGGCTATGCATCGGCCTGGTCATGTACTCCTTCGGCCGCAAGTACCTGGCGCCCGAGCCGGAGCGAGCGGAGAAGGCCAAGCAGAACGCGGCGCATGGACCCCTGAATGGCGACGATTGGGTGAAGGTCGGCGCGCTCTGCGCCCTCTGTGTCCTCAACATCGCGTTCTGGGCAGTGTACGAACAGCAGGGAAACACCATGCAGACCTGGGCCGACACCCAGACGAACTGGCCGGTGATCTTTGGCTTCGCGATTCCGCCCAACTGGTTCCAGAGCTTCAACCCCTTCATGATCTTCATGCTGGCTCCGTTGTTGGACATGTTCTGGCGTTCGCAGGCCAAGTCGGGCACCGAGCCCACCTCGGTGGGCAAGATGGCGATTGGCAGTACCATTCTTGGACTCTCGTTCGTGGTGATGATGGTAGGCGCCTACATGATCGGCGGCGGCAAGGGCAGCCTGTTCTGGCCGCTCGCCTGTACGCTGATCCTCACCGTCGGAGAGTTGTACCTCTCGCCGATCGGCCTCTCGCTGGTCACCAAGGTGTCGCCGGTACGCATCGTAAGCATGATGATGGGCATGTGGTTGGCTTCGAGCTTCTTCGGCAACTTCCTCTCGGGCTGGATCGGCACCTTCTACGACTCGATGCCCTTCTTCTACGCGAAGGCAGCGGGCGGGTTCGACTGGTACTACGCAGAGTCTCGCACGGCGTTCTTCGGGCTGCTCACCCTCATCGGCATCGCCACCGGCGCCGCGATGTGGACGTTCAACAAGCCGTTGAAGCGTGCCCTCGGCGGGCACTGAGCCGCGGGCGGGCGCGGATCTCCTTCGCGATGGTGTATCCGCAGATGGTGTGGGAAGGGACCGAGCCGGCGTGGACCGTGGCCCGGGCCGATTGGGAGTCAGATGTGGTCGTCGCGCTCAGCGATCATGTGGACCGGTGCTTCGAGACCCGCGATTTCTTACAGCGCTGGGCCGATGCAACCGAGACGCTCCTCGCCGCGAGTGACGAGGGCGAAGACGGCGCCGCGTTTTGCGAGGGAATGCCAGACTTTCTGATGGAGATGGACGCCGCGGAGGCCGCGCTACCCCCTCTTGGAAAGACGATGGCGCTCTCGCTGTGCCCCAACTGCGAGGGTCTCGACGGCGCCGTAGTGCTGGGCGCCGGCGAGGCGAACGGCGTGACGCTCCAGCTCGATACGAGTTCGGAGCCCTCGTCGTTCCGGGAGCGATTCGATCCCGAGACGTGTTCGGTCACGTCGGCGGAACCCGAGGAAGGAGTCGGCGTCTGGTGGTTCGAGGACGGCACGGCTGAGCTCTCGTTCGACCTGTTCGGTGCTTTCTCAGGGAGCTTCGAGGCGCGCGGCGGGGAAGACCTCGGCGCGGGCGACGATCACATCGAAACCCTCGAGGCGGCGTTCACCACCACGCTCTGTGACGTTCCCGACGTGGCGCGGTTGGTTCGGTACTGAACTACTCCAACGCTGCCGCCACATCCTCCACCAAGACCGCCGCGATGTCGCCCTGCACCGACTCGCGGGGGTGAATCGCGTCGGCCGAGGACTCGCGCAGCCGGGAGAGCGGACCTCGCTCGCTGAGCCGCTCGCGGAGACGAATCCCCGGCACGTCGGACCAAGCCGCCAGAACGTTCCGCTCCTCGACGAGGAGCGGGTGAGCGGGGTCGTCGACCAACGCGGGAAAGTGCACCACGACGAGCGGGATGGCGCCCACCGTGGCCACGAGGTCGCGCGCGCAGGCCTGCGCCTCGGCCACGGTGGTGTCGTAGCGCCCCGACACCGCGAGGAGGGGGAGCGCCAACCGAAACATCGCCACATGCAGGAGCGGGCGAGGCACGGCGCGGAGCCGCCCCCCCATCACCACCTCGGCGGCGCCGCTCGGCCCGGTCATCACCACGGGGCTGCCAAAAACGTCGTTCGGGCAGGTCTCCACGACTACCGCGTCGGGCCGGGCCACGGCGAGCAGCTCACGCGCGACAGCCGCCTCTTGGCAGGTGCCGTACCCCCCCACCGAGGCATTCCACACCTCCACCTGTCCGCGCCCGCGGCGCTGCAGGGCGTCCCCCAGCTGGAGCGTCCAACTCTGTTCGCCCACCGAGTCCCCGATCACCATCAGCCGACGAGCCGAGGGGTTTCCGAGTGGGCGCTCCTGGTCGAGCAGGAAGCCGTGCCGATCGCGCCCGCAGCGCCCCACCACCTCGTAGATGCGCGTAACCGAGGGCTGCGCGCAACCGGCCGTGGTGGCATCGAGGTGCCGGGCAAAGTCCCCCACGCTGAGGCGGCCCTCCACCAAGCGCGCCACACCCTCCGCCACCAGCAACCCCACAGCCACGCCGAAAAGCACCCGCACGAAGCGGCGGCGCACCCGATCCACGTCTAGCCCACCCAGCGCTGGACGTTCCGTCGCGCCAATGCAAGCACCGTTCCCTGAGGATTCACCGCGGGACTGGCTGGAAAGAGCGAAGCGTCGTTCACGTAGAGATTCTCGGTTCCGTGCACTCGGCCGTAGCTGTCGGTAGCGGTGAGCGCTTCGTTGCGGCCCATCGGCACCGACGAGAACAGGTGGATGGTAGAGACCGCCATTTTTCCCTGGGGAAGCGCCTTGGCGAGCGCCTCGAGGTCCGCCACCGTGCGGATGGCCTTCCCCCCCTCCACGGGGTTGGACAACTCCACCGCGCCAGCCGCGAACAGCAGCTGACCGAGGCGCAGCAAGCCCTCCCCCAAGCGCGCCAGATCGGCGGAAGTCAGCGGGAGCCGCACCAGCGGCTCGTTCAACAGCGGCAAGTCGCGGATCTTGCCCACCCCGGTTCCCACGGCCGCGACGTAGAAGATCCCGGTGCGTTTCCAGTCCCGCAGCTGCGCCCGCTTGTTGCCCAGCTCGGCGCCCATCCACAAGGCGAGGTGGGGGACAGAACTGTAGCTGCACCCCAAGGTGAGCGCGGGCTTGAATTCGTCGACCTGCTCGGTAGGAACGCCCCAGGCGGGGTCGTTCATCTCTTCCCGAAAACGGGCCGTGACGCGGATCATGGGGTGGAGCTGCAGCGTGTCACCCACGTTGTGAGTAAATCCGGACCGGCGCAACAGCCGTGGTGTTTGCACGGCTCCCGCACACACAAAGACGTCGCGCGCCTCAATGGTGACGCGCTCGGGGCGCCCCTCCGAATCCGTGCGTTCGACGAGTGCGCCGCTGACCCTGCGACCGTTGCGGAGGAGCCGGATCACGCGCGTGTCAGGGGAGAGGCGTGCTCCTGCGCGGCTCGCACGGGGGACGAGGGTGACGGACATGGACCGCCGCCCGTCGAGCAGGCCAGCACGAGGCCCCTCCCCTTCGTAGCTCCAGAATCGAGCGATCTCCTTGGTGCTCCATCCCATCGCACCGGCACCCCGCTGCAAGAGCGCGGACGCCGGACCGTTGCCTTGCGGGAGCATGTGTACCTCGCAGTCCCGCTCCACCGCCTCGAAGTGGGGGACCAGACTGTCGGGCTCGAAGTCCGCGATGTCGGTGCGGTCACGCCAGTCTGCGAGCGTACTGGCGAGCGGGCGATGGTACAAAGCGGCGTTGATCTCGCTGCCACCGCCCACACAGCGTCCTTCGAGGTAGGTGATGCTGGTGCCGCCGAACGTCACGTTGAGTCCGCCGTTCCGGTATTTCTGGTCCATCTCCGCGAGGGAGAAGCTGGGCGCGCTCCGCAGCGGCCAGTGGGCGCCTTCTTCCACCACGAGCACATCGCGACCCGCTTCGGCGGCCACAACGGCAGTCATGGCGCCCCCGGGGCCCGAGCCCACGACGAGGAGGTCCGCCCGCTCCACCTTCAAGGTGCTTCCTCCAGCACGGCCTGCAGCTCGCCGGCTTCCTCGATCACCGACCAGAAGATGAACGGCGCCATCTTGTCGTAGAAGGTGCTGAAGTTCTTGAGCGGGCCGAGTGGGAGGGCGCGGAGGCGGGCCAGACGCCGACGGCGACGCTCCAGCGGGAGGCTGGAAAAGGTCCCAGCGGCCTCGAAACCAAGGGTGAGCGCCACCATTCCGGCGGCGAAGTGCAGCGGCATGCCCAAGAGGCGGCGTTGGAGAACGTCGACGGTCTCGGCCAGTCCCGGCACGCCGCTCAGATCGTTGCGGTCGAGCTCCTCGGCCACCTCGGCCTCCGCGATCCCGCGCACCGCCCGCGTGAGGCGGTGGGAGACGGCGGGGGACAGGCGCAAAGACGGCACCGGCCCCGCTTAGGGCAGCGGCCCGCGAGCGGCAAGGGGCGGGGCCGCGCTCGCGTGCTAAAGCACGGCTGCCCCGCGAGCGCATGAACTACGGCTTTGTGATCGACACCCGCTCGTGTATCGGCTGCCATGCCTGTTCCACCGCGTGTAAGTCGGAGAACGAGGTGCCCCTCGGGGTGCACCGCACCTGGGTGAAGTACACCGAAACGGGGCGGTACCCCGACGTCCGGCGCAACTTCCAGGTGACTCGCTGCAACCATTGTGCGAACCCGCCGTGCGTACGAATCTGCCCCGTGGCCGCGATGGTTCAGCGACCCGACGGCATCGTGGACTTCGACGGCGACGCCTGCATCGGCTGCAAGGCCTGCCTCCAAGCCTGCCCCTACGACGCCATCTACATGGATCCGGGAAGCGACACGGCGGCCAAGTGCAATTTCTGCGCGCACAGGGTGGAACAGAACCTCGAACCCGCCTGCGTCGTCGTGTGCCCCACCCACGCCATCCTCGCCGGCGATCTCGACGACCCCGCCTCCGAGATTGCTCGAGCCATCGCAGGCAACGATGTGTCCGTGCGCAAGCCGGAGCAGGGCACCGCTCCCAAACTCTTCTATGTGCAGGGCCACGCCCCCTCGCTGCATCCGACGGCACTCCCGCGCGAGCCCGACGGCGTGGCCATGGTGGATGTGCTCGACGCCGATGGTCACAATCGCAGCCCCGGCTACGCAGACGCCGCCCGGTACGAGGTGCATATCCGCATCGGCGACGACGTACTCCCCCCCGCACGAGGCTCGGGTGTGCAAGGGGTTCCCAGCGGTCCCATCCATGTGGGCGAGGGCCGCATGGCCGGGCAGATGGTGGCTCAGGTCGCGCACACGGCCTGGCACGTAATCCCGTGGCACTGGCAGGTTCCGGCCTACCTCATGACGAAGTCGGTGGGGGCAGGGGCTTTCTTCTTGCTTGCTGTCGCGCGGCTGCTCAGCGTCGATGCATTCCCGGTTCTGCGCGCCTGGGTGGGCGGAGTCGGCCTCGTAGCGCTCGTAGCCACCACCGCGCTCCTGGTGGGCGATCTCGGGCGCCCCGAACGTTTTCTGCGGATTCTCACGCGCCCCCAGTGGCGGAGCTGGCTGACGCGCGGTGCCTTCCTGCTCATCGCCGCCTCGCTGGTGAGCACCGCCGTGTTCGGCATGGACCTCGCGCTGGCGACAGGGATCCTGTCGCCGGGCTTCGACGGCCTCCGCACTTGCCTCGCCACAGCCAACCTCCCCCTCACCGTGGGCGCGGCGATCTACACGGCCTTCCTGTTTGGCCAGTGTGAGGGGCGCGACCTCTGGCAGAGTCCGCTCCTGCCGGTGCAGCTGCTGGTCCAGATGTTCGTCGGCGGATTTGCCGCCACTCTGGCCGTTGCTTCCTTCTCCTCCCAGGCCGAACCCTTCTTCCCGAGCCCGCACCTCGGATTGTGCGTAGCCCTTTCGCTGCACGGTGTGTTGCTGGCGGCCGAGTTCACGATGCCCCATGCGAGCGAACAGGCCGCCCGGGCCGCGCACAGCATCGTTCGGGGGAAACACAGCCGGTCCTTCTGGTGGGGTGCGGTGGGGTTGGGACATGTCGTGCCTCTGGCGCTAGTGGCCGTGCCGCACGCGGGGGCCGCGCTCGCGGCGGTCGTCGCCACGCTGGTCGGCCTCTACGTCTACGAATCCGTGTTCGTGCGCGCGCCCCAAGAACTCCCCAACTCCTAAGTCATGGCCAACTCCCCTCTCGAGAATTTCCTGGCCGCCATGATGGGACTCTCCCGCGCTCCGGAGCGCGAGTCGGGCCGGGTTCCCACCAACGCCGCCGGCACCGCCATGCCCTCCTTCGGCGAGAGCGCCCATGCGAATGTGCCCCTCATCGAGGTGCGGCAGGACGACGGGCGTCTGAACCAGTACCCGCCGCCTGAGCTGTGGGACGACTGGGTGGAGCTGGACGCCAAAGCCTGGCCCCGCCGAGTACCCCGCCGCTACACGTTGGTGCCCACCATCTGTTTCAACTGCGAGAGCGCGTGCGGTCTTTTGGCCTACGTCGACCGCACAACCTTGGAGGTGCGCAAGTTTGAGGGGAACCCGGCGCATCCCGGCAGCCGCGGCCGCAACTGCGCAAAGGGGCCGGCTACGCTCAACCAGACGTACGACCCCGAGCGCATCCTCTATCCCCTGAAACGGGCCGGCAAACGGGGCGAAGGCAAGTGGGTGCGGGTGTCGTGGGAGGAGGCGCTCGCCGACATCGCGGCGAGGATGCGGGCGAGCCGCGAGGTGCGCCGCACGGGGATCATGTACCACGTGGGGCGCCCTGGGGAGGACCATTACACCAACCGGATCATCACGGCCTGGGGGGTGGACGGACACAACTCTCATACCAATATCTGCAGCGCGGCGTCGCGGGCTGGCTACTCGCTCTGGGGAGGCGCAGACCGTCCAAGCCCCGATCACGCCGCAGCACGATGTATTCTGCTCATTTCCAGCCACCTCGAAACCGGCCATTATTTCAACCCCCATGCCCAGCGGATCATGGAGGCCAAGGCCAACGGGGCGAAAATCGTCACCCTCGACCCACGACTCTCGAATACCGCAAGTAAGAGTGACTGCTGGTTGCCCACGTGGCCGGGCAGCGAAGCCGCCGTCCTGTTGGCCATCGCCAACCATCTGCTTGAGACCGGCCAGTGGGACCGCGAGTTCGTGCGCCGGTGGGTGAATTGGCGGACGTTCTTGCGTGAAGCTGGGGAAGCCGTGAAGGCGAGTGACCTGCCGCCCGACCAGAAGGCCGCCGTGCTCGCCGCGCTGCCCGCAGCCGACGCGGAGCTCCGCTTCGACGACTTCGAACGAGCGCTGCGCGCGCTGTACGGCGGATTCACCTTTGCGTGGGCGGCTCAGGTTTCCGAGGTGCCGGAGGCCCGGATTCGGCAGGCCGCCAACTATGTAGCCCAGGCAGGGAACCGGCTCGCGGCGCACGTGTGGCGCGCCGCGAGCATGGGCAATCGCGGAGGCTGGCAGGTGGCGCGGTGCCTGTTCTTCCTGAACGTGCTCACGGGGAGTGTGGGTGCCGTGGGAGGCACCAACCTCAACAATTGGAACAAGTTTGTTCCGAAACCGTACAAGAGTCCACCGGCGTTCGACAGTTGGAACGAGCTGCACCTGCCCCACGAATGGCCTTTAGCGATGTACGAGATGTCCTTCCTGCTGCCGCACTTCCTTCAGGAAGGGCGCGGCGATGTGGACGTCTATTTCACGCGCGTCTACAACCCCATGTGGACAAATCCCGACGGGTTTGCATGGCTCGAAAGCCTGCGCGACGAAACGCAAATCAAGTGCCATGTGGCGCTCACGCCCACGTGGAACGAGAGTGCGTGGTTTGCTGACTATGTTCTGCCGATGGGGCACGCCGGCGAGCGGCACGACCTCATGAGTCAGGAAACCCACGCTGCCACGTGGATCGGCTTCCGCCAACCCGTGCGGCGGGTGGCCATGGAGCGGCTGGGAACTCCGGTAACGCGCACGTGGGAGGCCAATCCGGGCGAGGTTTGGGAGGAGGCCGAGTTTTGGGTAGACCTCACGTGGCGGATGGACGCGGACGGCGCCCTCGGCGTACGCCAATGGGTCGAGAGCATCGAGAGGCCCGGAACGCCGGTGAGCCAGAACGAATATTGGGCGTGGATTTTCGATCACAGCGTTCCCGGCTTGCCCGAAGCCGCCGCGAAGGAGGGGCTCTCGCCGCTGGGGTACATGCGGAAATACGGGGCGTTTGAGATTCGCCGGGGCAGCGAACGCCCCTTCGATGCCGTAGTGGAGGGCGAGCCCGCAACGGTCACCGAAGATGGGCTCGCCACGCGAGCCGACGGCACGCGACTCGGCGTGGTGGTGGACGGCATCCTCAGCGCCGGCTTTGGCACTCCGAGCGGCAAACTCGAGTTTTTCAGCACCACGCTGCGAGACTGGGGGTGGCCGGAGCTCGACCGCGTGATTCCCTGGTCGCTGCCCAGCCACGTAGACCCTGCCGAGCTGAACCGCGCCGCGGGCGAAATGATTCTGTTGCCCAACTTTCGACTGCCGCACCTCATCCACACCCGTTCCGCGAATTCCAAGTGGCTGTACGAAATCGGCCACAACAACCCGGTGTGGATTCACCCTGAGGACGCGGACCGGCTCAGCGTACGGACCGGCGAACTGCTGCGGGTGGAGACGGAGATCGGATGGTTCATCGACCGTGCGTGGGTGACCGAGGCCATCAAGCCGGGCATCCTCGCGATGAGCCACCACCTCGGTCGCTGGCGATTGCAGGACGATGCCGGCGGAAGCAAAGGCACCAGCGCGCTCGCCAGCCTGGACGAAGACGGGCGGGGCGGACATACCCTACGAATGTTGGAGGGCGCGCGGGCCTACCCCTCGCCCGATCCCGACACCGCGCGCATCTGGTGGAAGGACGTCGGGGTGCACCAGAACCTCACCCACGCCGTGCAGCCCGACCCGGTGAGCGGCGCCCACTGCTGGCTCCAGAAGGTCGTCTCCGTTCGCAAAGCCGTGCCCGGGGAGCGCCACGGCGACGTACATGTAGACTTGGAAAAGAGTCGCGCCGTCTACCGACGCTGGCACGCGCTCGCTCGCTCCGCGGTTCACCACAGCCCCAACGGGGAGCGCCGCCCCTTCTGGCTCAACCGCCCGCTGAAACCGCTCCGCTCCGCCTTCAAGCTGCCGGCAGACCCCTTCGTCCGGAAGGGGTAAGCCCCACCCCGCCGTTACGACCCCGGACACCGGCGCGGGTCTTCGTAGGCATCGATGCATGCCCGCATCCAAGCGTGCCGCTGCCCCATCCAGCCGCGCAACTCTTCGATCTCGGGGCGAAAGTCTGCACCGCCCCAGCGGGCCTGATTTCGGTCGGCGGCGTCATCCAATCCGTCGGCAAGGGCGAGGATCATTCCGTCGAGATTCTCGGCGGAGAGTTCGCCGTCGAGGAGCTCCGCGAAACGCGCCCAGTACCGGTCCGCGAACGCCGAGTCTTCGAACAGCCCCGGGTACCATCCAAAGTCCCATACATCGGTGCAATCGCTGGTCTGGTTTTGGTTGTCCCACCACGTGGGTTGTACCGAGCGCGAGTCTTGCGAGCTCGCAGCGCGGTCGAAGTCCCACACCGGGCCCGCCTGCACCAAGCCCTCCCGGTCCTTGTGCATGTACGCGCTCAGGCGAAGCGAGTCGGGGTTCTTCATCACCAGGTTGATGATGTGGTGGTCGATGAAGCTGTCGACATCGAGGATCTGGTCGTAGCGGCGACCGCTCGCGGGATCGATGAAGTCGCTTTCTACGAGCGCATTCCCGATTCCGTCGAGTTCGTCTTCGAGGAAGGTCTGCTGGGCGCGGGCAACATCGGCTTCTGAAGGGTCTACCCACACAAAGGTCTGCTGAAATTCCCACTCGCCTCGCGCAGTTCCAGCCGTGAACCCCCGCTCTCCGCCCGCCAGCCGGTCCACCTTGAAGAGGTATCCCCCCGTCACTTCGGGCGCGGCCACGTCCTCGGGCAACAGCGGCGTGATCGCCACCCGGTCCGGCCCCCGCTCCACCTCCTCGGTGAGCACGTACACGCCCACGTAGGCCGAACTGCCCAGCGACTGCCCCCGTTCCGCCACGAAAACCTCCACGAGGCGGGTCCTCGGGGCGTACCGCCCCACCGCATTGCTGATGGTGAAGGCCAACGGGTTTCGGATGAGGGCCTCGTCAAAGTAGTACGGGGCATAGAGTACCCAGTCTCCCTCGGCGGGCAGGCCGGTCATCGCTTCCGTGCGATCCTCCTCGGTGTCCGCGTCCCAGAGTTCGAGGTCCCACGCATGTTTGTCGAAACCAGCACTCGAGGAGCCCCGAACGTGCAGCCGCGCCCGGCCGCTCGACTCAACGTCGTCCAACAGGCTCAGCGAGCCACCATCGACCGGAGAAATCACGGTGAGACCGAGGGGGACATCGTTGGTAGAGTCCGGCTCCCCTTCGTCGGTCCAAAACAACAACACGGGAAGTGTGGAGTTGAAACTGCTCGCCAAGCCTGAGTTCACCCGTATGAAACTGTGTGCGATCGGCGGTGACTGCTCAGCGGCGAGCACCACTCGGGCGTGCACAATCGTGGACTCGGCCACCTCAAAGGGAGCCAGATAGGACTCGTACCTACACCCGTTCTCATGGGGATCGGCAAGGCAATATTCGAGGAGTCCCTCCCCGTCCTCCACCTTCAGCTCCACGGTTGTCGGCTCCACAAAACCGCCCCCGGCTGGGATCATCACGGGGTGGCCCAAAACCTCCCCCGGATCGGGGTCGGGAAGGGACTCGCCGCTGTCGGGATCGCCGGGGTCGGCCACCGGACCGCCGGTCTCTGCACCGCCCAGCGAAATCTTGGAGGTGCCGGCGCATGCGAGGAGGAGCGAGAGAAAGAACATGGGGCGGCCATCGTAGCTCCATTCCGGCTGCCCCGCCGCAAGCACCCTCCGAGGTGAATACGACGCCCCGTGAACGACGTTCTGGCCCGGTGCCGCGCCTACACCCTATTGGGCGACCTCTTTCAGAGGGGCCTCACCCCCTCGTCGAAAGAGGCATGGGGCGAGGTGCCGCTGGCACGGGGAGCGCTCGCCGACCTGCCGCTGGCCCAAGCGGCCGAGGTCCACACCCGTGTCGTGGTGCTCGACCTGCCGCTGCGCGCCAGCGCGTGGCGCAGCGCCGACGGCCTCGTGGGCGGGGACGACGCCGCCGACGCCGCCGCGCTCCTCGGCCGCTGCGGGCGCGCGGTGGGCGCCGAGCCCGACTCCCTCGGCAATCAACTCGCCCTCCTCGGCTTCCTCAGCGGCGCCGTCCTCGACGCCGAACGCGACGGAGCGAGGATTCCCGATGTGCGACTGCTCGAACGCCAGGCGCTGAACTCCTTGCTGGCGTGGCTCCCTGGGGGGGTGGCGGCATTGCGCGCCGCAGGCGAACCCGCCCCCCTCTACGAGCTGGCGGCCGAGCTGGCGCTCGACCTCACCATCGCCCACCGGGCCGCCCTCGGCGCCCCCTTCGACGCGCCGACGCTCCCGCCGCTGCCGGCGCTGCTCGACGCGCCCGGCACAGGCATTCGAGCGATCGCAGAGTACCTCGCGGTGCCGGCTCTCGCCGGCGGGGCGTTCGCCCGCTCCACCCTCATCGGGCTCGCCCGCGACTACGACTTGCCCGCCGGATTCGGCTCCCGCGCCGACCTGTTGGAGGGACTGCTCCGTTCGGCGTCGCACTACGACCGGCGAAGCGAGTTGTTAGGCGCTCTCGCAGCGCTCGCGACCGGCTGGGCGGAGAGCTGGGGGGCATTGGCGGGTCCGCTCCGCCCATTAGGCCAGCCGTGGCGGGAGCGCATCCAAATCACGTGCGAGGTGTTCTTTCGGCTCGCGGAGGCTCAGCCTAGAACTTCCCCGTGATGTCCACGACATGGAGCTGCCGCCAGTCGCTTCCCGACGAGGGCAACGCCGTGAAGGAGAGGAAGGACTTTCCGCCCACGGTGCTGATTGCGGGCTCGCCCACGGCCGCGAGCCCGGTCTTGATCTCGCTGGTGACGCTGCCGTCGAGCCGCGTGATGTACACCGAGCCATCCTTGGCGGGCTCGGAGCTGCCGTACACCACCGACTTGCCATCGGGCGTCACGGCCGGTGTGGTACGGATCGGCAACCGCACGTCCCTCGCCACGATGCGGCGGTCGCCGCCCGCCACGGGAACCGCGCCCACATCCCAGCGGCCCACTCCGCGCTCACTGGTGAAGTACAC
>CANKOI010000030.1 GCA_947484175.1 Deltaproteobacteria bacterium | reverse complement strand
TCGCTGCTGCAGAGCATGGACATGGTGCGGGAGGAGCTGCCCAACCCGATCAGTCAGGAATTCGCGCTCACGCTGAACCACCAGCGCCTCGGAATGCCGCTCGAAGACGCCCTTCTGGGTCTCGAGAAGCGGGTGGGCACCGAGGACGTTCAGATCATCGTGACCAGCATCAACATCCTGCGCCAGTCGGGCGGCAACCTCGCCGAGACCTTCGACACCGTGGCGCACACCATCCGCGAGCGCAAGAAGGTTTCGGGCAAGGTGAAGTCGCTCACCGCGCAGGGCGTGGCTCAGGGCGTGATCATCGTGTGCATGCCCTTCGTGCTCACGTTTGCGCTCTGGAGCATCGACCCGGTGCTGATCGCCCGGCTGTGGACGACAGCGCTGGGGTGGGGGCTGCTCTTCCTGATGCTCACGCTGCAGGTGATCGGAGGGCTGTTGATCCGGAAGATCGTGAAGGTAGAGGTGTGAGTGCGACTTACCTCGATGCGCGTCGCCGCTGATCGCTGATCGCGTACCAGCAGCCGAATGTCCCGCCGGCGAGAAATCCGGCCTGTTCGACGCCTACGAAGAGCCAATGGTCAAACGGCGTGGCCTCGTGCAGGAAACCACGGGAAGTCCACTGCACCGGTAGCCGCGCCGCGCTGGTGAGCAGCGCCCACCACCGGTCGGGGTGCGCGAGCGAGGACCAGGCTGGTTGATCCCGCTCGTGGAGGAGCACGCAGGCACGCAGGCTGGCAACGAACGCGCCGAGGAGGAGCGCCGACGCCAAGCCAACGAGCCCGGCCAACGCCACCGGGAGCGCGCCAAACCCTCGCCGGGCCGCAGTGAGCGGCGGAATTATGCCCATGAAGAGGCCAAACACGAACCCGCAGAGCGCGGCGAACGCGGAGTACCTCGGGTAGATGAGAGTGGCTAAGCAGCCGTTCGTACCTGCCGCAAAGCAGCCGACCACGAGGAGGGCGACGAGCGGGTACCCATCCGGATCGAGTCCGAGTCGCTCGCGCCAGCGGACGCCACCCGCGGCGGCTGCGCGCAGCCGCTTGGCTAGGTCTTCCGACAATTCACTGTGGTCACGCTTCATGGTCCTCAGCGCGCGGCCGGAGGCCCGCAGCGGCGCACCAGGTCGGGCTTGTCGACGGCGCGGGCCATGGCCTCGGCCAGCTCCACGGCGCCGCTGGCCACGAGTCGGGCCAGCTCTTCGTTGAGGAGCTGATTGCCCTGAGCACGCCCGGTGGACATCGCCGTGGCGAGCTGATGGGTCTTGCCCTCGCGGATCATGTTCGACACGGCGAAGCTCCCGACGAGGATTTCGAGCGCGGCCACGCGCCCGCCGCCCACCTTGCGGCAGAGCGTCTGCGCCACGACCCCTCGGAGCGTGTCGGCGAGCACGGAGCGCACCTGCGCCTGCTGCTCCGCCGGAAAGACATCGATGATCCGGTCGACGGTCGAGGCCGCGGTGGCGGTGTGCAGCGTGGCGAGGACGAGGTGACCGGTGTTCGCGGTCTCCAGCGCCATCGACACGGTCTCTAGGTCTCGCAGCTCACCGACCAGCACGATGTCGGGGTCTTCACGCAGGGCGGCCTTGAGCGCACGGCCGAAGCTCGCGGTATGCCCGCCCACCTCCCGTTGGTTGACCAGCGCCTTGTCCGACGTGTGAACGAACTCGATCGGATCTTCGAGCGTGAGGATGTGACAGCGCCGGGAATGGTTGATCGCATCGACCATGGCGGCGAGCGTGGTGGACTTGCCCGAGCCCGTGGGGCCCGTGACCAGCACCAGCCCCTTGGGCTGCTCGATGAAGCTGCGCACCACGGTGGGCAGGCCAAGCTGAGAGAAGGTGAGGATTTTGGCGGGAATCTGGCGGATCACGGCCCCAACGCCGTTGCGGTCGCGGAAGAGGTTCATCCGGAAGCGTGCGAGGCCATCGATCGCGTGCGCGAAGTCGACGTCGTTGTCGCGGGCGAACGTTTCCACCGCGCGCGGTGCCATCACCGGCGAGATCATCTCGAACACTTCGGTGTCGCCGAGCGGGTCTTGCCCTGGCACCGAGAGCATTTCGCCGTCCACGCGCCAGCGGGGCGACTGCTGTGCGCTGAGGTGCAGGTCGGAGGCCCCCTCGGCCACCATTCGATACAGCAGCGTGTCCAGCCGGTTCGCACCGGGCGCCGCCCGCACGTTCGCTTCCGCTCGACGCGGCGGCGCGGCCGACACCGCCGGGCGGGCGGCGAGCAGGTCGTTGAACGCGGCAACCGGCAGGCGTGACGCCCGCACCTCCATTCCGGGAACGAATTTTCGGATGGCGCCAATCACCATCGAGGAGGGGTGGTCCACAAAACCCACCTCCAGCCGCCGCCCGTCTTGGCGCAGCGGCATCACCCGGTGACGCTCGACGAACTCGCGGGGGAGGAGGTCGTGCAGGCCCGGCTCCGCGGCGCCTGCGGCCTCCGGCAGCGGCACCATGCCCGTGGCGTCTGCGAGGCGGCGAGCGAGCGAGCGGGCGAGCGCCAGCCCGAAGCCCGGCACCTTCTCGCCGAGGACGGCGAACGTGGCCCGCTCGATCACGAACAATCGGGACGCCGCTACTGCCACCACCGTGGCCGTTCGTGCGTCGCCGAGCAGCAGGCCCATCTCGCCGAACGCTGCGGGAGGCCCGAGCACGCAGAGCTCCGCCACCTCTCCCGTGGTGGGCGAGGTGACCTGCACCCGCATCCCGCCCTCTACGAGCACGTACATCGCCTCCGAGGGCTCCCCCTCCCGACACACCACCTCTCCGGCCGTCACGCGCACGAGGCTTCCGCGGGCCACCACCTGGCTCACCACTTCGGGCCGGAAGTCTCCGAACAGCGGCGAACTCGCCAGCAGAGCCACCAGCTCAGCGTCGCTCGCGGGGGTGCGTGATTCTGGTGTCATTCGGTCGACTCCTCCCCCACAAACTCTTCCACTACCTGCAGCGCCCCCGTGGCGTCGCCGGTGACCACCCACATCTGGCCGTAACCGTCTACGTCCACCTCCTCGGCGTTGAGCGCGTAGAAGAGGCCCGGCAGCGTGTAGGAGTGGCCGGCGTGGAGCACGGCATCCCCGAGGTGCGCGCTGAGGAGCAGGTCGGCCAGCTCCTGCTCGGGCTCCACGTCGATCACCACGGGCAGGGCGTGATCGTCGGCGGTGGGCTGCACCGTTTGCTGGGTGCGCAACAGGTCGGTGGCGTAGATCGTCACCAGCGGCACGTCGGCGAGGCGGACGGCGAGCGCTTCGGCTCGCGCGGCGCCCTCAGCGGTGAGCGCGGGGTCGTCGCCCTCCTCCTCCTTCTCGGCGTGGCGCACCGCGTAGAGCACCCAGCGGTTGGCGTCGTCGAGTTGGCTCGTGTCAACCGTGTCGGCGGTGTCGCCGGCGAAGGGGGTGTCGACGGTGTCCGCGCTGTCGGCGTACGCGACGCCCGTGTCGATGGCGCTGTCTGCAGTGCCCACCCCTCCCCCGAACCCCACGGAAACGGGCGCACAGGCGAGGAGGAATAGGGAGGCCACGACGCCAGTCTACCCCATCCCGCTGCTACTCCAGCCACTGCCCGATGCGCTCACCCCGCGGTGCGCCTAAGCCGGGCACCCCACCGCTCTCGCACGGGTCGAAGCTCAGCCACACGATCTCGGCCTTGCCACGAATGTAGTGGCGCGGCACGAACCCCCAGTACCGGCCGTCGGCGCTGTTGTCGCGGTTGTCACCCATGAAGAAGTACTCGCCTTCGGGTACCACTACCGGGCCGTAGTCGCGTGCATGCATGCCGTACGCCGTCGTCTGCAACGTGGTGAACTGCGCGTCGTCGAGCGTGTTGCGGTACTGAGTCATCCGCTGCGGGTAGCAGCCACGCACATCCACGTAGTCGTAGTCCTCGACCTGCTCGCGCGGCTGGGCCACCCCGTTCACGTACAACACGTCGGACCGCACTTCGATGGTGTCGCCCGGCAGACCCACGAGGCGCTTTACGTAGTCGATCGTGCAGGGTTGCTCGGGGCCCGGCATGAACGGGAGGAGATCGAGTGTCCAGTCCTTCGGGATGCGCTTGATGCGACACCACGGATCGCTGTTGACGGTGGGCGGATGGATGAAAACGTCGATGTCGCCGCGCTGGGGCTCGCCGAGCTCGAGGATTTCGATGTCGGTGAAGGGCACCCGCAGACCGTACGCAAACTTGCTCACCACGATGAAGTCGCCGATCGCCAGCGTGGGCACCATCGATCCGCTGGGAATCTGGAAGGGCTCGATGAGGATGGAACGAATCACGAGCACGGCGAGCAGAGGGGGGCCCCAGCTCTGCAGCGCGCCCCACAGCCCGCCGCTGGGCTCGGTGGGCGGCTCTTGCCGCAAGTCAATGTCCAGTCCGTCGCCCATCTCTCTCCGGCTCCGCGGTGGCGGGCGAAGTAGCACGCTCTGCGCTACACCGGGATGGTGTCGCCTCTGAGCCGCCTGCAACTGGCCGCGGACATTCCACTCGCACCCCCGGGGGCCACGCGCGCTGCCGTGGCCGTGGTCATGGGCCCCGATCACGACTTGCTGTTCATCCACCGAGCGGTGCGCGAGGGCGACGTGTGGAGTGGGCACATGGCCTTTCCGGGGGGGCGCGAGGAGCCACACGACGCCACACTCCTCGCCACCGCCGTGCGTGAGACGGCCGAAGAACTTGGCCTCGATTTGTCCGATGCCCGCTGCCTCGGCGCCCTGAGCGCGCTGCACTCGCCGCGGAACACCCCAGGGCATCAGCTTCAGGTCGTGCCGTGGGTGTTCGAGGTGGCCAACTGGCCCGAGCTGCGACCCAACGCCGAGGTCGCGAGCGTCGTCCGCTTCCCGTTCTCGCGCTTTTTGAGCCGAGAGGCCCGCGGCACCTTTCACTACAACTGGCAGGGCGCCGACATCGAGCTCCCCTGCGTGCGGCTCGATGGGACCTTGCTCTGGGGGATGACACTGCGCATGGTGGATGAGCTGATCGAACGGGTGGAGGCCGAGTGATCCCGCTGGTTCTGGCTGCCTGTGTGCGCACCCCGCCGCATCCGGACTGGCCGGAGGCGGTGACGGTGCGGGCCGAGCTCAGAGAGCAGGTGGTCGACGAAACTGGGCGAGGGTGCAGCTGGGAGGAGGAGTCGCTGTGGGTGGGCGACCGGCGGTTGGTGGGCGAGTCGCCGCCCGACAGCGAGGACTGGTGTCGCGAGCCTTCCGCTCATTGGCGCACGCTGGACGTGGTTGCCCAGGACGGCGCCTTTGTTTCGATCGTGACGGAAAGCAGCAGCGGGGCCCCCACGTGCGGCACCCTCGACCTTGCCACGGGCCAGTCTGCCACGCTCGCGGCCTACGACGAACGCCACGCCGAGCGTCGGATTCGGTGGGCGAATCGGCTCCTCACCCGTTTGCCGCGCCCGCCCGGCTTCGACCCGGACCGCTTCCTCGTTCGCGACGGTCACGTTCGTTTCTGCTGGATCGACCCCACCGGCGCTCGGCACGATCTCGACGTTCCCTGACCGACGGCCGCCGCAGAGCGGGCTAAGCTCTGCCGCGTATGGAACGAAACATCCTGCAGGAGCTGAAGGTCGGCGCATTCGTGCTGGCCTTCGTAGCCCTGATCGTCGCGGCGGCGTTCGTGCTCGGCGGGGGAACAGAGGCCTTCGCGGCCCGGTACACTCTGCACGCGCGGTACGTTGACGTAAAGGGGTTGAAGCCCGGCGCGGTGGTGCGGCTCGCGGGCATCGACGTGGGCGAAGTGAAGGTCGTGGAGCTGGCGGCGAACCGCGACGACGGGAAGCACGTGCATGTCGTGCTTTCCATCCGCGAGGAGTACCACGAGCGCATCCGGGCCGACTCTGTGGCGGGGATCAGCAACGTCGGCGTGCTGGGCGACAACATCATCACGGTGACGGTGGGTGGCGTCAGCGCGGTGAGCCTCCCCGACAACGGCGAGATCGAATCCGCGGAGGCGCTCGACTTCGTGGACTATGCAGACCGTGCCACCGCGATTGTCGACAACACGGCGAGCGTTTCCCACAAGTTCGACTTGATGCTCGGCTCGGAAGAGGAGGCGAAAGGCGCCAAGATCGCCGACAGTCTCGCGCACGTGGAGGCGATGCTGGCGGAGGCGAAGACCGGCAAGGGTCTCCTCAACGTGCTGATCTACGACGAGAGCGCCGGCCGCAAACTGAAAGAGGTGCTGGCGAATGCGGAGGCTGTGACCGCCGACGTGCACGACATCACCCAGGAAGTGCGCGTGGGCGACGGGCTCGCCCACGAGCTGGTCTACGGGGAGGGCGGCGAGGACCTCGCGGACAAGTTGAGCCTGTTCACCAACGAAGCCACGGGGCTGGTGGCCGACATCAAAACGAAGCCGTCGATCCTGCACAGCCTGCTCTACGAGCCCGAAGGCGCGCGGATCGTGGAGGAACTGCAGAGTACGGTGGGCGGCGTGAACGCGCTGGTGGCCTCGGTAAACGCCGGCGAGGGGTCGCTCGGCCTCTTGGTGAAGGACCCCCAACTCTACGAAGACCTGCGCGCACTCTTCGGCGGCGCCCAGCGAAACGCGCTCCTCCGTGCCTACGTGCGGTCGACGATGGCGCACGCTCGCGAAGAAGACGGCGGGGCGTGGGTGCCCCCGGTGGGCGACCCGGCGAGCGGCGGCAAATAGAGCGGTGGCCAACCCGTTCGGATCGGCCCAGTCGCTCGACCTCGGCACGGTGCGCCGGCTGTTGCGGCCGCGCATCCAGTCGTTGGGGAACGTCCTCCTCCGCAGCGAGCGGCGCTGGCTCTACGGGGGGTTCATCGGGCTCGCGTTCCTGTTCTGGGCGGGGCTGTTCGCGGGCATTTACTTCCTGGTGGACTCGGCGTGGAGCCAAGGCGCGATGGTGCCGCTGTTGGCCACCGCCTTCCTCAAGGTGCTGCTGATCAGCCTGTCCGGACTGCTCTCGTTCAGCAACGTCATCACGGCCCTGTCGGTGTACTACCTCAGCGACGACCTCGAGCTGGTGCTCAGCCTTCCCACCGGCCGCACCAACTTCCACACCGCACGTTTCGTGGACACGCTGACGCAGTCGAGCTGGATGATGCTCGTCTTTGGCCTGCCCGTATTTCTGGCCGCCGGGTTCGCCGCCCGCTCCGGCTGGCCCTACTTTGCCGCGCTCTTCTTCGTCATTCCGAGCCTGCTGGTGATCAGCACCGGCGTGGGTGTGGCGCTCGCGACGGCGCTGGTGAACCTGTTCTCTGCGCGCCGCGCCCGCGACGTGTTGATGTTCTGCGCGGTACTGGTGATCGCGGGCCTGCTGATCTTCCTCCGGTCGCTGCGCCCGGAGCAGCTCGTGGATGCCCAGGCGTTCAGTGATTTGGCCGGGTACATGGTGGCGATTCGTTTAGATGTTTTTGCGAACACTCCGCCTGGGTGGGCCGGGGATGTGCTGGGGGGGCTGCTGCTCAACTCTCCGACGAGGTGGGTGGAGCTGGTGCGGCTTGGCGCGGCCGCCGGCGCGGCCATGGCCGTTGCTCGGTGGGCTACAGCCTGGGGGTTCGACGCCGGCTGGGCGCGAAGTCAGGAGGCCCGCTCGGCCCGGTTCCACGCCTCTCGCACGTTCGATCTGGTGGTGCGCGTGCTCCCCCGGCCTTGGCGCCCCATCGCCGCGAAGGAGCTTCGCATTCTGTTCCGCGATCCCGCGCAGTGGTCGCAGCTCCTCCTGCTGGCGGCGCTCTGTGCGATCTACCTTGTGAGCGTGGGATTTCTGCCCATGAGCGCGTTTCGCGGCACGACCGGCCAGTGGCTCCGGGAAGGCGTGAGCTTTCTGAACCTCGGGATGGCCGGTTTCGTGATGGCGGCCGTGGCGGCTCGGTTCCAGTTCACCGGAATCTCGCGGGAGGGGCGCAGCTGGTGGATTCTCCGCGGCGCGCCGGTCGACCCCGTCGTGGTACTGCGTGCCAAGGCGTCGTTCGGGCTCGTGCCGATGATTGTGGTGGGGCAGGTGGTGGTGGTCGGAAGTGGGTACCTTCTCGGAGCGCGCCCTCTGCTGCTCGCGGCCGAGGCGGCGCTGGCGCTGCTGCTCGCTTGGGCGATCTCGGGCTTGGCGTCGGCGCTGGGTGCGATCTGGCCGGACTTCAGCGCGGAGAACGCGGCTCGCGCGGCTGCGAGTCCAGCGGCGGTGTTCTTCATGGTGATCGCCCAGGTGCTCGTGTCGGTGGTACTCGCCTTTCTGGTGCTCTCGGCGTACCTCGCCTACAAGGGTCACTTCGTAGGCGCCTTGGTGAGCGGGCTGCTGCCGGTGGTGCTCTGCCTTGCGGTCGGCCACTGGCCGATCCGGCGGGCGGCGGCCGTGTTGTGGTCGAGGGGGCTTCAGTGATCGGGGTGGTTGTCTGGGTGGCGAGCGCGCTCGCTGCTCCGCCCCCCAGCCGCGCCCGCACCCAGATGCTCCTCGCCGTCTGGGCCGCCGAACACGGCGACCTCGACGCCGCGCGCACCGCCGCCCGCGCCGCCTTGTTCCACGATGCCGACGCCGCCCCCCCCCGAGCGTTCCTCGCGCGGCTCTTGCCCGAAGGCCCCTCCTCCAACGCCGAGGCCACGGCGCTCTTGGAGGTCGCCACCTCCAACCCTGAGGCGGCCCCCACGGTGTTCACGGCGCTGGGTCGCACGCACGCTCATGCCGGCCGACTGGCGGAAGCCTACGCCGCCTTCCGCGAAGCCGAGGCGCGCGGCGCGGGCCCCGACAACTACGCCGCCTGGGTGGCGGCGCTCGCTCTCCCCGGTGGGTCCACCCACCCCGATGCCGCCGCCGTCTCCGCCCGTTGGCAGGCCGTGCCGAACCCGGGTCCCGGCGGCTTTGCGCTGCGAGCCACGCTGGCGCTCACCCCTGACGCGCCCACGAAGTGGCTGGCCTGCCTCGATGCCCGCGCGGCCCAACGCCTCGGCGAGCCTCTCGCCGAGCACGTTCTCACCGATCGCTGCGTGGGAGAGCTGGCGCCATGAGCACGCGCGCCGCCTTGCTCCTCGGCTGCCTTCTGCTCCTCGGCTGCAAGCCCGTGGTGCCCGCCGCTCCGGTGGTTACCGACGCCGCTGCGCTGGTGGCGCGCACGCGCGCCGAGGCCGCCGCCGCTCCCACCTACGCGAGTTTCAGCGCGCTCCTGCGGCTCCCCGACCAGAGCGTGAGCCTCCAGGGCACGCTCGTGGTGAGCGCCCCCGACCGTTTCCGGGTGGAGCTGCGGGGCCCAATCGGCCCGGCGCAGGTGATCGTCACCTGCAACGGCACCGACGCGACGGCGTGGCTCGCGCCCAAAAACAGCTTCCGTGTGCTCCCCGACGCGAACCGTGCTTTGGGAACGCTCCTCGGCGGCGCCGAGGGCCTCGGCGGCGCCGCGGTGGCCACGAGCCTGCTCCTTGGCCGCCTGCCGGAACTGCCGGGCGTGCCCGAGCTGCGTGCCGCCGGCAGCGTGGCCACGGCGACGTGGGCTCGCCCCGACGGCGCCTCGTTCGAAGCCGCCATCGAGAGCCGCACGGGCCACCTTGTAAGCGCCCGTGCGCTCGATGCGGGCGGGCAGCTCCTCTTGGACGCCGCCTGGGAGCCCGGCCCGCTCCCCGCCTCGATGAGGGTTTCGCTCCCCACGCTCGGCGTCGTGGCCGACGTGCGCTTCTCCTCGTGGAACCCGGCGGCCCCCGCGGACTCCCTGTTCGAGGGGGTGGCGCCGGATGGAGCGGTGGTCAGTCCTCTGGAGTTGTAGGCTCCGCCGCCTCCGCCTGCTCCGCCCACCAACGTCAGGCCGTCGCAGCCAGCCTCAGTGGGCTCCTCGCGTTCCGCGCCATCTCGATGGTGGCTGGCTCGGAGCGCCGGACCGTGCCGGCAGGCCCCGACGCTGACCCTCCGTCCTCGCCACCCCTCGCGCCGTCGTCCGCCCGCGAGGACCCCCACGCCAACGGCGCCGCGTCCGGCACGGCCGGCTCCGCTCGCCGTCCGTCGTCCGTCGGCCGTCTCCGCGTCACTCAGTAGAGCAAACACCCCTTCCGCGCCCGCTCCCACTCCCCGCGCCCAGCGTCCCACGCATCGACCAACTCACGCATCGGCAGCTTCGCTTCCAGCGCGAGCCGCCCCTCCCGCGAGCCCAGCAACAAGTCGATCGCGATCGGGTCGTCCACAAATTCGTACGTTTCCGTCCGCCAAGCGAACCGGGAGGCATCGGCGCGCAGGGCCGCCTCGATCACCACGAGGCCGAGCAGCAGGCTGTGCATTCGGCCGCGGTCGGTCACGAAAACCTCCACGCCGTGGCAGGCTTGCCCAGCGCACTTCTGGAAACGGGGCTCGAAGGTGGCCGTGCGAAACGCCACGCCTTCGAGGCGGGCATCCGCGGCGCCGAGGCGGCAGAGGCGCGTGAGCTCGGCGGCGTTGAGCCACGGGGCGCCGACGAGGTGGAACGGGCGGGTGGTGCCACGCCCCTCCGACAAGTTCGTGCCTTCGATGAGGCACATGCCGGGGTAGATCGCGGCGGTCTCCAACATCGGCATGTTCGGCGAGGTGAACACCCACGGCAAGCCGGTGTTGTCGTACCAGTCGCGGCGGTCCCACCCTTCGCAGCGCACGACCTCGAGCGCGCATCGGATGCCGACGACATCACGAAAGTACAGCGCCATCTCCCCCATCGTCATTCCGTGGCGAACGGCGAGCGGGTAGGCGCCCACGAAGCTCTCGAAGCCCGGCTGCACGACGTTGCCTTCCAGCGTGACGCCGTCGATGGGGTTGGGGCGATCGAGCACCACGATCTTCGTGCCGGTCGTGGCGGCGACCTCCATCATGTACCCAAGGGTGGCCTGGTAGGTGTAGTAGCGGCTGCCGATGTCCTGGATGTCGAAGAGCACGACGTCCAAGTCGGCGAGCAGCGCCGCTGCCGGCCGAAGGGTGTCGGCAGAGGTGCCGTAAAGCGACACGACGGCGGGCCCGTCGTCCTCACCGTCCACGGCGATCATGTCCTGCGCAGTTGCGTGAAGGCCGTGTTCTGGCGCGAAAATGCGGCGGACGGGAACTCCCGCGGCGCGAAGGCGGTCGAGGAGGTGTTCTAGGTCTCGATCGACGGCGGTATGGTTGCAGGCCACGCCGACCCGCTTGCCCCGGAGGGCGTCCAGATTGTCGAAGAGTCGTTCCAGCCCCGTGCAAACCATGCACCCCCCCCCGCCTGCGGATATCCTCTCCGCGATGCTCCTGCTCCCACTCCTAGTCGCCTGCGAGACCAACCCCGAGGGCGAATTCGCCCTCTCCTTCGACGGCGCCCCCGACTGCGCCACCATCGACCTCGACGAGGCCCCCCCCGCCTCGTTTACCGTCGATGCTTGGGTGCGGGGCGATCCTGAGGCCTACGCTGCGTTGCGGCCCATCGTGATGTGGAATCAGGTGTTTACGCTCCAGCAGACCGCGGAAGATCAACTGCTGTTCACGGTGGGCGCAGACACGGTGGGAGCCTCCTACGCATTCAGCGTGCTCGACGGGGTGTTGCATCATGTCTCCGGCGCGTACGACGGGGGCGACGGTTCGCTGCGCCTGTTCGTCGACGGCAGCTTCGTCGGCGCCGGCGGCACCCAGGCCTTCGTGGGCGACGAGCCGGACGACCGCATCCAAGTGGGCTGCGCCAAGGCCGCCACCGAGGGCTTCTTCGGCGTGATCGACGAGCTCCGCATCTCCTCGGTTTCCCGTCAACTCGACGACTTTGAGCTGCCATCGGCCCCCTACGAGAAGGATGCCGACACCTGGATGCTCTTCCACCTCGACGAAGGCACCGGCGACACCGCGAGGAGCACGGTGGGCAACTACGAGATGCGCATCACCGACACCGAGTGGACCGAGTTCAGCATCTCGGACGGCGAATGAACGTGCTGCTGTTGCTGGCGGGGTGCGCCGGCACTCCGGTGCAGCCTGCGGCCGAGCCGGTCCCCCCGCCCGTGGTCGCCACCGAAGGGGCCGTGCCCACCGACCAAACCACGCCCACCCTGCTCGGCGACGTGCAGGGGATCAGCATCGAGGGCAACTGGACATCGGCGGCCTGCGGCGGTCGCTCCTACGCGCGCAACATTCGTTTCGAGAGCCACCAGCACTACGCTGCCGTCGATATGGTCTCCCCCTGTCCGGTTGGCGCCACCTGCGTATGGTCGGGCCTCACTGCGTTCGCGGGGCTGTGGGAACTCCAGGGCAAGAAGCTCCGGGTGCAAGAAGTGGGCGTGCCCGACACCCCCGGCGGGCCGCGTCCCGTGTTCTTCGAAGCCACGGCCGACGGCAAGCTCGTGGAGAACGGCTGCTTCTACGAGAAGGGCCTCACCGTGCCGCCTGGCTACTCCGAAGCCAGCGTGCTGCCCGACGTTCCCGGGGCGTAGCTGCCGATGCGCTCCCCAGTCCGCTGGGCGCAGCTCGTGGTGCTCTTGTGCACGCTCGCCGCGTTCTCACCTACCTTCGACGCGGACTGGATCGGGGCGTGGGACGACAACGCGAACTTCGTGGACAACCCCCGCTGGCGGGGCCTTGGGCTGGAGCAACTCTCGTGGATGTGGGGCTCGTCGTGGCTGGGGCACTACCAGCCGCTTACCTGGATGACCTTCGGGCTGGAGTGGGGGTTCTGGCGGCTCGATCCGCGCGGGTACCACGTGGTGAACGTGCTCCTGCACGCCGCGTCGGGCGTGGTTTTGGTGAGCCTGCTCGCGCGTCTCGCTCCGCGCGCCGGCCTGGCCGGCTGGATTGTGGGGGGGCTGTTCTTCGCCGTGCATCCGCTCCGGGTGGAGTCGGTGGCGTGGATCACCGAGCGTCGCGACGTCCTCTCGATGCTCCTCGCGCTCTGTGCCCTGCGGGTTTGGCTCCTCTGGACAGACGAGGGCCGGAGGCGATGGTTCGCCCTTGCCGTCGCCCTGCACCTGTTGTCGCTGCTCGCCAAGGCCCATGCCGTCACGCTGCCGGTGGTCCTGCTCATCCTCGACGTGTGGCCGCTCCGGCGCAACCTCTCGTTGCAGCGTGCGCTGCTTGAGAAGCTCCCCTTCTTCGCCGCCTCGGTGCTCTGCTCCCTCGCTGCACTCGCGGCGCAAGCCGAAGCTGGCGCGCTCGTAGACTTCGCTGAGCGCGACCTCCAGAGCCGCATCGCCACGGTGATCTACGGGCTGAGCGTGTACCCGGGCAAGGAGCTGCTGCCGCTCGGCCTCTCCCCGCTCTACTACCACGACGACCTGCTGCAGTACCCGATCGCCGTGAGCGCGGTTGCCGTGGGCGCGGTTGCCGTGGGTGCGGTGTTCGTCTGGCGTCGTGCGCCTTGGTTCGGCGTGGCGTGGTCGATCTATGCGTTGGTGCTGCTGCCCGTGTCGGGGCTCTTCCAGGCCGGCCCGCAGCTCATCGCGGATCGGTACACCTACTTCTCGTGCCTGCCGTTCGCCTTCCTCGTGGCGGCGGGCGTGGGCTTCCTAGCGGATCGGGGGCGGCCGCTTCTGTTGCTGCCCGCTGCTTGGGTTCTGCTCTTAGGCTGGGGCACGTGGCAGTACGCCCACGTGTGGCGCAATCCCATCTCCCTCTGGGCGCATGCGGTGGCGGTCGACCCCGGAGGCGTTGTGGCGCACACCAACCTCGCGGCGGGGCTCGACGCGGCGGGCCGCACTCACGAGGCCGTGCAGGTCTGGCGCACCGCCCTGCAACTCCACCCCTCCGATACCTACGCGCTGCGCTACGCCACGTCCCTGTACCGGGACGGGCAGGAAGAGGAGGCGCTTCGCATGCTGGAGCAGATCCCGAAGGACAGCGAAGAGTCCACGCGGGTGGCCTGCTTGGCGGGCACGGTGCTTGTGCGGCGGGGTGAGGTCGACAGGGGGCTCGCGCTTCTCGTGCCGGCTGTGGAGAGCGGCGCTTGCCCGCCGGCGGCGCGAGCGGCGATGGAGGCCGCGCAGGCGGCGCCCGCGATCGCGGGACCTTGACCGCGGGGAGGTCTACCCCTTCCGCCCGACCGCCACGCCGAAGAGCATGTGGTCGACCAAGGACGCTCCTGTCTGCACCGCGTGCAGCTCGCGGAACGCCGCCGAGGCCGACCGGTACACCTGCCGGATGCCCTCCCGCGCCTCCTCCGTGATGGCGCCGGTGTTGCTCCACACGTCTACGTCTTCCACGCTCACCCAGTCATGCACCACCACATCCTGAGCCCCCGCCTCGGTGAGCAGCCGCTGCAGGTCGGAGCGCAGGTAGAAGTTGCGGCGGGCTTCGTTCCGGAGGCGGAGAATCTCGAAGTACTCGTCGCGGTCGGCCTCGCCGTAGGCGCAGAGATGCACCAGGCCCACGCGACCCCCTGGGCGCAGCACCCGCACCATTTCGGCCACCGCCTCGGCGTCCTTCATGAATTGGGTGCCCTGGCGGCACACCACGAGGTCGAAGCTCGCGTCGGCGAAGGGCAGGCGCTCTGCGGGCGACTCCACGAAGCTGTCGAGGATCCCTTCGGCCTGTGCGGCCATCGCCGGCGTGATGTCTACCCCCACGATCCGGGCCACCTTCCCGCGGAAGTGGCGGCTCACCTCGCCGGTGCCGCAGGCGATGTCGAGCAGCGCGTCGGTCTGCCGCGGAGCCAGTTTCTCCACGGTAAAGGCGCCTAGTTTTTCGTCGCTCACCCAGTGGCTGGAGCGGTTGTACCGCTCCGCGCGGGCGGTGAAGTGGTTCTGGACCAAACGGTCGACGGCCATCGGAGCTCCCGCGGGCATCTACCCCGGAGCGACCTCGATGTCGGGGAGCGCATCCACTCCGCCGCTGGGCAGCACGCCCACGAGGTTCAGCCGTCCACCGGAAAGCGGGGGGCACCAGAAATACCCGCCGCTCGTGGGGTGGGAGGAGGTGAATAGGGCGTCGGGCGCGTTCTCACCGGTGACGAGAAGCTGGCGGAGCGCCTCTTCGAACGCATCGAGGTCGGCGCTGGTGCACGCCAAGTAGAGTCCGCTTCGTTCGGCCCCGCCCCATCGGGCCCAACGGGCGAGCGAGGCGAGCGAGGGCCCCGCGGCCTCCGCAGGTTCCGGCTGCTGGGGAAGATTGTTTTCCCACCTCATGGCGGCCACGAAGCTGCCGCCCGCGAGCGGCCCCTCTGCCACGGCGATGGTGCGCTCGGGGCCCCCTGCGACCGGGTCTTCCTGCCCGAAGGTGGCGAGGTCTTCCACCCAGGCAAGGCCGCCGGGAAGCGTGCTCGTGAAGGCGCGCACGCGTGCGAAGACGATGGCCGGGTCCGCGCCGGTCACCGACACCCACACGTCGGCGGGTGCGACGGGGAGCGGTTTCCCATCGGCGTGGGCCAGCGCTGGGTAGGCGCGGAGGTCGGGTACGCTGCCGCCCAGCGCCGAGACGAACGTGATGCCCAGCCCCACGAGCGTGTGGTCGCCGACGTCCAGCGCGAGCAGGGCGCGGAGGATCGGCTTGGCTTGTTGGGGCGAGGTGAGCCGGACGCTGAGGATGTGACCGGCTGGCTGGGGCGGTGCGAAGAGCGCCGGTTGGGCGGCCCCGCTCATGCCCGGAAGGCCTGCGCGAGGTCGGCCACGAGGTCGGCGGCCGTCTCGATGCCTACGCTCAGGCGAATGAGCCCGTCCTCAATGCCGGCGGCGCGGCGCTTCTCCGGTTCGATGCTGGCGTGCGTCATCAGCGCCGGCGTCTCGATCAGGCTCTCCACGCCCCCGAGGCTCTCGGCCAGCGTGAACAGCTTCGTCGCGGCCACGAAGTGCCGGGCGCGGTCGAGGTCGCCGCGCAAGTCGAAGCTGATCATGCCGCCGAACCCGCTCATCTGACGGCGGGCCACGGGGTTGTCGAAGGGGTGGTACACGCGGCTCACATCGGGGTGCTGGCGCAGGAAGGCGAGCACCACCTCGGCGTTCTGCTGGTGGCGGTCCATCCGCACCCCGAGGGTCTTGACGCCGCGGAGGGTGAGCCAGGCGTCCTGAGGTCCCGGCACCGCGCCCGCCGCGTTCTGCAGAAACTTCAGCGGCTCGTAGAGCGCGGGATCGTTGACTGCGGCGAAGCCGCCCACCACGTCGCTGTGGCCGTTGATGTACTTGGTGGTGCTGTGCACCACGATGTCGGCGCCGAGCGCCAGAGGTCGCTGGAAATACGGAGTGGCGAAGGTGTTGTCGACGACCAGCAGCGCACCCACCTCCTTGCAGCGCGCGGCAACGGCCGCGATGTCCGACACTTTCAAGAGTGGGTTCGTCGGGGTTTCCAGCCAGACCATGCGCGTGCCGGTCGGGATCGCCACGGCGGGCAGGGCGGTGGCGAAGTCGGCGTACTGGAAGTTCAAGCCCCATGGGCGCAGGACCTTGTCGAAGAGGCGGTAGGTGCCGCCGTACACGTCGTCGCCGCAGATCACGAGGTCGCCCGGGGCGACCAGCGCGCGAAGGATCACGTCGGTGGCGGCGAGCCCGGATGCGAAGGACAGGCCGAACCGGCCGCCTTCCAGCGCCGCGAGGCACGCCTGGAGCGCGGTGCGGGTGGGGTTGTCGGTGCGACTGTACTCGTAGCCCTTGTGGCCGCCGACCCCATCCTGCGCGTAGGTGGAGACCTGGTAGATCGGCGTCATCACGGCGCCGGTGGTGGGGTCGGGTTCCTGCCCGGCATGAACGGCGAGGGTGTCGAATCCGGGCGCGGGGGTCGTCATGGGGCGGTCGCTAACCCGAGGTTCGGGGTTACGATGGGTGGGATGGTGCTCGCTCTGCTCTTCTCCTCCGCGCTGGCGGCCGAATCGGCCCCCGCCGAGGGAGGCACCGAGGCCCCCGCCGCCCCCGCCGCCCCCGCCGCCCCCGCCGCCCCCGCCGCCCCCGCAGAGCCGGCAGAAGCCCCGGCCGAGCCGCCGCCGGAGAAGGCGGCGTCGCCGGTCTACGACATTGTCGTCGTCAAGAAGGTTGAGGCGCCGGTTTTCGAGGTCACCGTGGTGAAGGCGCCCCCCCCCGAACCGTCGGTGCTGGGCGGCAACATCACGCCGCCTCCTCCGGACGGCGCTGCACCGCCGCCACCTCGCCCCCCCGCCGAGGCTCCCGCCCCGCCCGCGGACGCCGCTCCCGCGCCGGCCGTGGAGCCCTCCCCCCCTGCCGCCATCGAACCCGAACCGCCTGCCCAACTCCAATCCGCCTCCCAGCGTTGGGCCGCCGCCGCTGCCGCCGACCGCATGGCCGCCAGCTCCGTCTCCGCCCTCGCGCTGCCCCCCCCACCCGAGCTCGGCACCATCGGGGTGAACCTCAGCGTGCGCGGCAGCACCCGGTGGTCGGTCCGCGATGCCGCCGGGAGCCGCTACACCACCGTCCAGTTCGCCCGCCTCGTGGGCGATGCGCCCACGCTCCGCCGCTTGGAGGGCGCACGCTCCTTGGCCAAGTCGGGGCAGACGGCCTTAGCCATCGGCGCGGGCGGCTTGCTCCTCGCCAGCCTCATCGCGGCGACCGGCGCGTTCGGCGAGCCCGACGTGAACGACTACGACGTAGACAGTGACCTCTACGCCACCGAAGAGGAGTACGTGGTGGCCACCGACTTTGCAGAGGGCCAGTACGAAAATGCTGTGGCGAGTTGGCAGGACCAGCGGCTCGGCACCGCGCTCTTCTTGGGCGGCTCGGGCGCGGTGCTGTTCGCGGCCGTCCCCTTCGTAGGGCGCGACAACGACCGTCGCGAGAACCTGCCCAACATCGTGTACACGCGGGATGAGGCCGACCGGCTGGTGCAGGCCTACAACACGGCGCACCCTCCGCCCGCGCCCGCCGCGCCCGCCGCGCCCGCCGCGCCGGTGCCGGCCGTCCTGAGCCCACCTGCCGCACCTGAGGGTCCCGTCGAGGTGGAGGGCGAAGGCGACGAGCCGGCCGTCGTCCCGGATGCGCCAACCTTGCCTGCCGACGACCTCGGCGAGGAGCTCTGATGGCCGGCTTCTCCGCGGACATCGAACTGGTGCGCCCCGCCTTCAGCCCCGGCGGCACGCCCGCGGCCGACGTGGCCTATGCCGGTGAGGCCGGCACCCTCTCGGTCGGCACGCTCGTGCAAGTAGAGGACGCGCCGTTGGTGCTCTACCGATACGGCGACGAACAGGGCGCCGTCATCGACACCCGGGTGGGGCTCACGGTGGGGGCCAGCCTCGACTTCAGCCGCCACTTTGCCGCGCGCGTGTCCCTGCCGCTGGCCTACGACGTTCCGGGCACGCAGACGGAGTTCAGCGGGTCAGCGTTCGGAATGGGGGACATCCTCGCCGGCCTTCGCGCCCATGTCGGCCATTGGGGCCCCCTCGATCTCGGCGCCCACGCCGACCTGATCGTGCCCGTGGGCGCCACGGAGTCTTGGAAAGGGGAGGGCACGGTGCGCGGCTTCCCGGGGGTGCTGATTGCGCTGGGGTGGGGTCCTCTGTCGCTCCGTAGCGACACCGCCTTCATGCTCCGCAGCGGCCTCGACACCGACGCCGACTTCACCCTCGGCAGTGAGCTGGTGGAAAACGCCGCTCTCGTCGTTTCCGTTTGGGAGGACCACCTTGCGCTGCACGGGGGCGTGGCCTCGCGGGTGGGGTTGGCCACGCTCACCGCCGGGGGTGCCGAGAATGTGGTGGAGCTAGTCGCGGGCCTCCAAGCCAAGCCGCACCGAGACTGGACCCTCGACGCCGGCGTGGGTCGGGGTCTCACCGAGGGCTACGGCACCACGCGGTTTCGGGTGGTGGCGGGGGTCACCTGGAGTCGCCGTCCACGGCCGGTCACCCCTGCTCCGGTCGTCGCTGAGATTCCCCCGCCGCCTGACATTCTTCCCGATCAAGTGACGATCGAGGAGCTCGCCAAGCCGCCGCCGCCCAAGCTGGTGTGGGAGACGCTGCAGCTCGCCCGCGTGGAACAGGACCGGATCGTGATCCGCGACCCGATCCAATTCGAGTTCGCGAAGGACGTGATCCTGCCTGTGTCGATCCCCACGCTGAACTACGTCGGTGGGCTGATGTCGGAGCACCCCGAGATCGTGCACGTGGTGATCGAGGGGCACGCCAGCGAGGAGGGCAGCTACTACTACAACTACGACCTTGCGAAGAAACGGGCGGACGCGATCTGGCGAGCGCTGATCGAAGCCGGAGTGTCGCCCACACGCATCTCCACGCGGTCGATGGGCGAGGTGGAGCCCCGCAACGCTGGGGAGGACGAGTCCTCGCTGGCGGAGAACCGCCGGGTGCAATTCCACATCGTTAAGCGCCTCGCGATCGGGGAGAAGCCGCCGGTGTACGCGTTGGAAATCAAGCAGCCGTGGAGCGGCGAGCCTGAACTCTTGCCGACTCCCCCTCCGCCGCCGGGTCCGGTCGAGGCCGGGCCTGCACCCGCTCCTGCCGACGTTGAGAGCAACTTCGACGACGTCGAGGAGGAACCATGATCGCCCTCCTGCACGCCCTCTTCCTCGCCACGGCCCTCGCCGAAACCGAGTGCAAGAACGACCTCTACCAGGACATCAACTGCAACTCGATTGGGGTGTACGACGAGCAGCCCGTCGACCTCACCGACCCCGAGTGTCTGGCCAACATCGACCCGGTCACCGGTGAACCCTACCCCAATCAGGACGTCTACTACGACTACGCTTCCTTCGGCTGCGCGTACCTCCTCGTGAGTCAGGACTTCGACGAGGACGGCATGAGCTCGGGTTTGCAGGAAATCCCGCCCGACGCGCCGTTCCCCGACAAGGTTGCGTCGCTGCTCTGCGACAACTGCCCTGCGATCTACAACCGCGACCAGTCCGACCTTGATTGCGACGACATCGGCGATGTGTGTGACAACTGTGTCGAGGATGAGAACACTGACCAGGTCGATACGGACTTTGATGGGCTGGGTGACGTCTGCGACATCTGCCCTTTCTGGCCCGACGCGGGGCAGGAGGACCGTGATCACGACGGGGCCGGCGACGCCTGCGACAACTGCCCGTACCTGAGCAACCCCGCGCAGGACGACGCCGACCTCGATCTGGTGGGCGACGATTGCGACAACTGTGTGGTCACGCCCAACGGCAACCAGGACGACACGGACGGCGATGGGTTCGGAGACTCCTGCGACCGCTGCCCTCTCGACGACACCGTCACCACCCAGGACCGCGACCAGGACGGCCTCGGCGACAAGTGCGACAACTGCCCGGAGGTGATCAATCTCGATCAGGCCGACGTGGACAACGACGGCGTGGGCGACCCTTGCGACGACTGCGCGTTCACCAACGATCCGGAGCAGTACGACAGCGACGACGACGGGTTCGGGGACCTCTGCGACAACTGCCCCGAGGTGGACAACTTCGCTCAGGTCGACGCCGACGAAGATGGTCTGGGCGACGAATGCGACGTGTGCCCCACCGTAAAGGACGTCGCCCAGGTCGACACGGATCGGGACGGCGTCGGCGACGAATGTGACAATTGCCCCGCCGTGCCGAACGCCGACCAGGAGGATTCATCCGATGGCGACGGCATCGGCGATGCCTGCGACAGCTACAGCCTGCGCGGCGGCGGCTGCCGGGATGCGTCGAGCGGGCTCCTGCTCGCGGTCCTCGTGGTGGGCGTTCAGCGGCTGCGTCGGCGGGGCTGATCTCGATTAACCTCGACGCAGATCGCCGCGCAGGACGCGGCGCCGTTGGGGCGAAGGTCCCTTGCCAGCCGGCCGCCTCGAACGGGAGGCGTGAGGAAACGCCAGTGTTGGCGCCGGGTCCTGCCGCCATTGGCCGCCCCTCCGCTCGCCCCGCAACGGGGCTCGGTCGGCACGGCCAACGGCGTCACCCAGCCCGTCACCGCCCCGTCCAACCGCGGCACCCAAAGAGGAGTGGTCGGGCCGCCAAGAGACTCCGCTGGGCTTGCTGCTGCGGCTCGACACCGGCCGTGTTCAGGCGCAAATCGCGATCGGTCGATACGAGAGTCTACTCCGCGCAGTCCGCCAGCAGCGTGTACTCCACCACGATGTGGGCCCCGGGGCCCGGCACCGCTTCTGCGTCGAACACGACAGCCTGCCCCGCGGCGTCGTAGGTCCATCCGGAGGTGAGGGCGACGTTATCGACGGTCACCTTCAAGGTGGTGGGGTCGGGCGGGGAGGAAAGACCGAAGCGGTCGGTTTCGCCGGTGGAGGAGAGCACCGCAATCGCGTCGAAGTAGGTGCTCCAGTCGGCCTCGCAGATGCTCAGGAAGGCGCCGTGGGTAGCCAGCGCCGCTTCGTAGTAGCCGTAGCCCGGGTCGGCGGTGGCGCAGCCGTTCGGCACGTCGCCCACGATCGCGGTGATCGCCACGTTCGGCGCTACCGCCTGCATCTGCGCCACATACGACGTGTAGCTGCCGGGCGACTGGTCGGGCTCATCGCTCACCAGCACCACGCTCGCTTTGCTGTCGGCCCGGAGGAAACCTTCGTTGCACTCGCCGGGCACCGCACGGGTCATCCCGCTCGCCGCCACCGTGAGGCCCGCCTCGGTGTAGCGCCCTCCCGACCCACGCACGCCTTCGAGGAACGCCGATTCGAGGTTGGGCGTTTCGGGCGTGAGGATGCCGCTGTTGTTGCAGCCCGTGTCGCGCGTGGCCACCATCATCTGCCAGTCGAGGTCGAGCTTCTCGAGCTTGTCCACAAAGCTTGAGAAGTTGGCGATCATGTTGTCCTGATCGTCGGCCATGCTCCCCGACTGGTCTACATAGAAGAAGATGTCGGTGCGATCCCAGGGGCCGTCGCCCTGCCAGAACTCGTCGACCACGCCGGATTCGGTAGTGCCGGTACCGGAGAGGGCCACCGTGGTCGTGGTGACGAGCGAGTTGCTGGTGAGCCAGATTTCCCCGCCGTAGTCGAGGGCTTCGGGCGGGGTGAACAGCAACGCGAGCGAGAGGGACTCGTCGGGACCGAGGTAGGCGGGAAGTGCGCTCGCATCGAGCTCGAATCCGGTCGCGGTGGTCACGGCCTTGTCCACGATCAGCGTGCCGTTGCCGATGTTGCTCAGCGTGAGCGGTTGCTCGCGCGCGCAGTCGAGCAGCACCGAGCCGAAGTTGTACGGGTTCGGCGAAACGTAGAGCTGGGGGATCTTTCCGGTCCCGGTGAGGGGAACGGTCAGCGAGCCGCTGTCGGGGTCGTCGCTGGTAACCACGAGACTCGCAAAGTCTTCGGGGTTCACGGGAGTGAACCGGATCGGGACCGTGATTTTGGAGCCGGGCGAGATGGTGGCCGTCGTCACCTCCGTGCCCACGGAGAAGGCCGTGGTGCCGGAGAGCACCAGGTTGGTCACGTGCAGGTCGAGGTCGCCCCGGTTCTCGATGGTGATCGTTTGCTCTGTCTCGGAGCCGGGATCAGCCATTTCGAACACCAGTGCGTCGGGCTCAATCTCGATGTCGGGCAAGGGATCGACCTGCCCCTTGTCCTTCGTTGACGGCGTGAACTCCTGATCGACAGGGCAGCCGCTGAGTACCCACAAGGCGAACATGTTCGCTCCCTCGGGGTGCAGGGTAGCCCGACCCGAAGCCCGCCGACAGTCCGATCTGAATGTCGCGGCCCGATTGGGGGTGGGTGCCATGCGGGGTGCTATGTTCCGGCGGGCATGGATCGCCGCGAACAGATCGCCGCCCTCGTTCGCGAGGAGATGGCCGGCCACCCCGTCGAAGCGGCCGACGCCGAGGCTGGCCACCCGCTGGTGCTCTCGCCGTACGGCGCCGAGGAAGTGATCGGCGCCCTCGACGCGCTCTTGTCCACGCGGGTAACGATGGGCGAGCGGGTGCGTGCGTTCGAAGGCGAGTGGGCGCGCTACTGCGGAGTGGGCCACGGGGTGATGGTGAACAGCGGCAGCTCGGCCGTGCTGTTGATGTTGGCGGCGATGGTGGAGTTGGGCCGACTCCAGCCGGGCGACGAGGTGCTCTGCCCCGCTGTCACCTGGTCCACCTCGCTGTTCCCGATCGCGCAGTGCGGGCTCGTGCCGGTGATGGTCGACGTCGACCCGCGCACCCTCTGCATCAGCCCCGAGAGCGCCCGCGCCGCCCGCGGGCCTCGCACCCGCGCGGTGCTCGCCGTCCACCTGCTCGGCCAACCTGCCGACATGGCCGCCTTCGACGACCTGCTCGTGCTCGAGGACGCCTGCGGGGCCCACGGCGCCATGTACCAGGGCCGCCGCGTGGGGAGTGTCGGGGTCGCCGGCTCCTTCAGCTTCTTCTTCTCGCACCACATCAGCACGATCGAAGGGGGCATGATCGTCACCGACGATCCCGCGCTGGCCGACACGCTGCGCTCGCTCCGCGCCCACGGCTGGGTGCGTGAACGTGCCGACCGTGCGGAGTGGGTGGCCCGCTGCCCCGAGGTAGACGCACGCTTCCTTTTCGTGTCCAGCGGCTACAACCTCCGCCCCACCGAGATCGCAGGGGCCTTCGGGCTCGTGCAGGCCAAGCGCCTGCCCGCATGGCTCGCCCGTCGTCGAGCGAACCATGCCGCCTGGTGTGCAGAGGTGAGTTCGCTCGTACAGGTGTTCCCGGAAGCGGCAGACACGCAGCACGCGGGCTTTGCGTTCCCCATGATCACCCACGGCGATCGGGCTTCGCTCATGGCGGCCTTGGAAGAGGCGGGAATCGAAACCCGCCCCATCTCGGGGAGCAACCTCGTTCGGCAGCCCGCGTTCGAGCGGGTCGTGGGTGCGCGGGCTCCGGTGCCACTTCCCACGGCCGACCGCGTGCACACCCACGGGCTGTTCGTCGGCAACCACCACGCCTTTGGCCCCGTCCACGGCGAGCGGCTTCGCAGCACGATCGAACGATGGAGCAGAGCATGAAAGTCGTCGTTACCGGGGGCGCTGGCTACGTCGGCAGCGTCCTCGTCCCGCACCTTTTGGCCTCGGGGTACCGGGTGCACGTGGTCGACATCCTGAAGTTCGGCATCGAGCCGCTGTTCAGCTCGTTTATCCACCCCAACTTCAGCTTCCGGCACGGCGACGTGCTCGATGTGCCCGCGCTCCGCGCCGATCTGGCCGACGCCGACGCCGTGGTTCATCTCGCCGCGGTCGTGGGGTACCCCGCCTGCAAAAAGTGGCCCGACGAAGCGCGCCGCACGAACCTCGACGGCACGCGCGCCGTGCTCGACAACATCCGTCCCGAAACCCGATTCATCAACTTTTCCACGGGCAGCAACTACGGTGAGGTGCTCGGCGTGTGCGACGAGAACACGCCGCTGAACCCGCTCTCGCTCTACGGAGAAACGAAGACCGAAGCCGAGCAGATGGCGATGTCCCGCACCAACTCGGTAGCCCTTCGCTTTGCCACCGCCTTCGGCCTGTCGCCGCGTCTGCGCCTCGACCTGATGATCAACGACTTCGCCTACCAGGCGCTCGTGAACCGGTACCTCCTGGTGTACGAACGGCACTTCCGGCGAACCTTCATCCACGTGCACGACATGGCCCGCGTGGTGCCGCACCTGCTCCAGAACTGGGAGCGCTCGCGCGATCAGGTGCTCAACGTGGGCCACGAGTCGATGAACTACACCAAGGAGGACATCACGACCCTCCTTCAGAACAAGCTGAAGTTTCACCTGTACTTCGCCGACGTGGGCAGCGATGAGGACAAGCGGGACTACGAGGTGAGCTATGCCCGCGTGCGCGGCCTCGGCTTTGAGGTGGCGGTCGACATCGACCGAGGGCTGAACGAGTTGATCGGCGGCCTCAGCCACGTTCGTATCCGCAACCCCTACAGCAACGTGTAGGGATGGCGCACGGAGCGCATGAGAGGCTCACCCTGCGGGGGCAGCGCGTCGTGGTCACAGGCGGCCACGGCTTTCTGGGCCGGTACGTGATGTGCGAGCTCGCTGCCAGGGGGGCCGAAGGGGTGCCGGTGGGTCGCGGGGAGTGCGATCTCACCGACCCGACCGCCGTTCTCGAGTGCATTACCTCGCTCGCACCAACCTTTGTCGTGCACGCTGCGGCGGCCGGAGGTGGCATCGGCTGGATGAAGGAGCATCCCGCGACGGCCCTGCGCGAGAACGTACTCATCAACACGGCCGTGCTCGACGCCTGTCGGGCCGCGAACGTTCGGCGAACGCTGGTGGTCTCGTCGGCGTGCGCTTACGCCCGCACCGCGGCGCAGCCCATGCACGAGTCCACGCTCCTTCACGGCGAGCCCGAGCCCACCAATGGGCCCTACGGGTGGGCCAAGCGGCTCGCGATGATTCACGCGCACGCCCTCGGAGAGGAGCACGGGGTGGACTGCGTCGTGGGGGTGCCCACCAACCTCTACGGTCCAGGCGAGAGTGTCGAACCGGAGCGGTCGCACGTGGTGGGCGCGCTGGTGCGCCGGTTCGTGGAAGCGGCCGACCGGGGTAGCGGTTCGGAAACGTGCTGGGGAACAGGGAAGGCCACTCGCGACCTGCTTCATGTGCAGGACGCCGCCGAAGGTCTGCTCACCCTGCTGGAGGTAGGCGGCGGCTCGGCGCCCGTGAACGTGGGGAGCGGAGTGGAGCGCACCATCGCGGAGATTGCCGCCGTCATCGCCCGCGCCGCCGGCTTCACCGGCGAGCTCCACTGGGACGCCTCCAAGCCCGACGGCATGCCGCGAAAGGTGCTTGACGGCTCGGCGATGTGGGCGCGCACGGGATGGCGGGCGGGCTGTACTTTTGAAACCGGTGCTGAGGAGACGGTCGCGTGGTTCCGCTCCTCCTTCTGAGCGCCTGTCTGGAGCGTGTCACCGAAGTGGCGGTGCCGCTCGATCCACGATTCTACGCGGGCGCCGGCGACGCGCAGACTCCGGGGGCGTCGTCGGAGCGTCTCGGTCCACCGTGGGCCGATCAGCCGGGAGCCACCCGCCCCGTCGTCCTGACGCTCTCCACCACGGCGGAGGGCCCGATCCAGCTCGACGTCATCCAGCCCGACCCATCGGCCCCGGGCGGCGTGAAGCGCGTCGGGCGGGTGGAGGGGGCGGCCGAGAGCGTGACGCTCCAGGTGCCCCTCACCGTGACCACGTTTGTCGTGGAGGCATTCCAGGACGCCGATGGCGACGGTCCCAGCCCCGCCGACCCCTATGCTGCTGCATCGGTGGACATGGGCAAGGTGGAGGGTCCGATCCTGCTCACCCTGGTGGCCGGCTCCCGGCCGGCGCCCTCGGGCGGAGCCGGGGGTGGAGCGGGGCCCGGCGGCGGCGACGGCGGCGTGGTGGAGCCCTGGCGCGACATCACGGGGCCGCCCAGGGTGCAGTTCCTCGCGGCGGTCCTTTCGCCTGTGGAAGGCGAGATCCAGGTGGATGTGACGGAGCCGGCCCCCGCGGAGCCGGGCGGTCAGCGGCGGGTGGGGCAGGTTCGCCTCCCCGAGTCCGGGGCCTTCACCCTCGAGGTGCCCACCGACCGGGAGAAGTTTCGGCTGGAGGCCTTCGTGGACCAAGGCGGCGACGGCCCCACCGCCGACGATCCCTATGCCGAACTCACGGTCGTGGTTGCCACCATCGACGATGAGATCGTGCAGCTCACCCTCGTGGCGGGGAGCCGCGGCAGCGTGGGGAGTGGTGGCGGGCCCGGCGCGGCCCCCCCGCCAGCCGGCGGGCCCGGCGGGCCCGGCGAAGCGCCGTGGGCCGGGCGGATCGGGCCCACCCGGCTCTTCACGGCCACGGTGGTGAGCGAGTCCGCGGGTGAGCTGCAGGTCGACGTCAGCGAGGCGGATCCTGAGGCGCCGGGCGGCCAGAAGCGGGTGGGCCAGCTCCGCCTGCAGGGCACCCGCACCTTCGTGCTCCACGTGCCCCTCACGGTCCAACGATTCCACATCGAGGTTTTCGCCGATGCCGCCCACGACGGCCCCACTGGGGAGGATCCGTGGGCGTCCCTCGACGTCACGGCCGCCACGGTCACCACCCCCGCCACCCTCACGCTCGCCGTGGGCGCCCGCGGCAAGCCTTCCTCGCCCGAGGCAGCCCCCAGCGCCGGCGCCGTCGACATCCCCTTCGTCACCGTGAGCGGCACGGCCACTGCCCGGCTGCTTCTGCCCATCCACATCGACCTCTTCACCGCACCGAACGCTGCGGGTGCCCGGAAGCACCTCGGCAAGGTGCAGGCGAAGGACGGGAAGTGGTCCGCACGGGTGATTCCAAACCTCGGCGTGATCGTGGTGGAGGCCTACCAGGACCCTGACTCAGACGGGCCAACGAAGGGCGATCCGGTCGTGCGGTACAACGGCAAGGTGTCCGTCGGCGCCGCCTCCGTCGCCGGCATCGACCTCGTCCTCCCCTGAACCCACGGATGGACCGACGGCCCGCAACGCGGTATCGTCTGGACGCTTCCCGAGCGCTACGGATGTTCGTCCTCTTCTCCTCCGTGTTCGTGTCCACCGCTCTGGCGGTGCCGCCCAGTCGGGGCAGCGACCTCACGATCACCGAGGTGCAGGCCGACCCGAATCAAGTCGCCCCCTACTACGGCGAGTGGTTCGAGATCTACAACAACGCCGGCCGCCCCATCGACCTCAACGGCGTGATGATCTCTCGCGCCGGCGAGTCGATCACCGTGCCCGCCGATCCGCCAATCACGCTCGGCGCGGGCGACTATTTTGTCTTCGGGGTGAGCGCAGAGCAGAACAGCGCTGCCAGCAATTACAACGGCAACGTGCCTGTGGACTACGTCTACAGCTACTTCGACGAGTTCAACATGTCGGCCCCCGACGACGAGCTCATCGTCAGCTACGACGGGCTGGTCCTCGATGAACTGGACTGGGACTCCACGTGGGACCTCGTGCCCAATGCGGCGCACCAGGTGCAGCCCAACGCACTCGGCAACGAGTGGGCCAACGATCTTTCGTGGAACTGGTGCCCGGCCGAAGCCTTCATCCCCGTTTCGGGCATGTACGGCACGCCCGGCACGGCCAACGATCAGTGCAGCGCCGAGTACAACAACGACAACGACGGCGACGGCTACTCCGAGTTTCAGGGTGACTGCGACGACGAACATGCGGACATCCATCCCGACGCGGTGGATGGCATCGCCGACCCCAACGGCGTGGCCAACGATGATGCGGACTGCGATGGCATCCGCGACGACGGCATCACCGATGACGACGGCGATGGCTTGGCCGAGATCGACGGGGACTGTAACGACGGGGACCCCACCATCTACACCGGCGCTGTGGAGTCGCTCAACGGACTGGACGACGACTGCAACGGCTGCGAAGACGATGTGGACGTCGACCTCGACGGGTGGACGACCTGCCCGCTCGTGTGCGACAGCAACGACGACGGCGTGATCGACATTCGCGACCACCTCTGCTACGACTGCAACGAGGGCGACGCCACCTTCAACCCCGATGCTCCCGAGGTGCCGTACGACGGCGCCGATCAGGACTGCGACGGGTTCGATGAGTGTGATGTCGACGCCGACGGGTACGAAGCGATGGCCGCCGCCGGTCCTGGCTGCGACGGGGTGGACTGCGACGACTCCAGCGCCGACGTGCACCCCGGCGCTCCGGAGGACAACGGCAACGGAGTCGACGACGACTGCGACGGGGTCGTGGACCTGCCCGACGCCGATGGCGACGGCTTCACGGCCGAGGCCGGCGACTGCATGGACCTCGAGGCCGCCGCCGTAGGGGAGAGCGAGGGGGCGCTCAGCGCGCAGGTGCATCCTGGCGCGCGCGAAGTGTGCTTCGACCAGGTGGATAACGACTGTGACGGCTGGATCGACAACCTGCCTACGTGTGTGCGGGAGCTCAACACCGCAACCGTGAGGGGAGGCGGGTTGTGCAACACAGCGGGAGATGCCGCGGCAGTGCTCGCGCTGTTGGGCGTTGCCCTCGCGGCCGGCCGTCGGCGGAACGCATGAGCCCGACTCTGCTGCTGCTGGCGCTCGCTGCCCGCGCCGAAGAAGGCGACGCAGGCGTGGACTTTGAGCTGTTCAAGCCCCACGCCGACTTCTACGGATACAGCGTGGTGCCGGGGGCCGCCACCCTCCAGAACATGCAGTTCGGCGGCGGGGTGTGGCTCGACTACAGCGACGATCCCGTGGTGTTGGTGAACGCCGACGGCGAGCGCGTGTCGCCCAACGGCGGCAAGGACGACGGCTTGGTGAACACCCGCGCCCAGGCCCACGCTCAGGTGGCCCTCGGCCTCACGAAGTTCGGCAGCATCAGCTTGAGTGTGCCCTTCGTGGTTTCTCAGGACGGCTTTTCGGCCCCCACGCTTGGCGACCCTACGGTGGGCAAGATCGCCGCCACCGGCGTGGGCGACATCGTACTCACGCCCAAGGGTGTACTCGTCGATCGCGACCAGTTCCCCGTCGGGCTAGCGGTGGCCGTTCCCGTGTCGCTCCCCTCCGGCGATGGCGCCTCGTTCCTCGGCGAGGGCGCCGTCACAGCCACGCCGCAGGCCGTTCTGGAGTGGTCGGACGGCAGGGTACACACGCGGCAGTACACCTTTCGTGTGGCGGCGATGGGCGGCGCGCTCCTGCGCGAGTCGGCCCGCATCCAAGACACGAGCCTCGGCAATGCGGTGGTGTACGGCGCTGCGCTCGGCCTCCGGGTGGTGCGCCCGCTGGAACTGAACCTCGAGTTCCATGGGAACAGCTCCGGCTCCCGCACGTCGCAGAACGCTGCGGAGCTGTTGGTGGGCGCCAAGGTGCTGGTGGCCGACCTCGTGGCCGTCACCGCCGGTGGCGGCGCCGGCCTCCTCGGCGGTGTGGGTTCCCCGGACTTCCGCGCCTATTTCGGCGTCACACTCGCCCCGAATTTCGACTCTGCCATGAGCGATAGCGACCGGGACCACGTGTCGGACGGCCGCGACAAGTGCCCCGCCGAACCCGAGGACATCGACGGATTCCAAGACGAGGACGGCTGCCCTGAGCCGGACAACGACGCGGATGGCCGCGAGGACAGCATCGACAAGTGTCCGAACGATCCTGAGGACGACGACGGCTTCATGGACAACGACGGGTGCCCAGAGGCGGACAACGACAAGGACGGCGTCGTCGACGCCGAAGATCAGTGCCCCAACGAGGCGGGCATCCCCGACCTCGCCGGCTGCCCCAACCGCGACAGCGATGGGGACGGCATCGCCGACGATCTCGACCGCTGCCCCTACGATGCCGAAGATGTCGACGGCGACCGCGACGAAGACGGGTGCCCCGACGAAGGTCGGGTAACGGTGGAGAAGGGCTTCATTCGCATCAGCGACCTGATCTACTTCGACTTCAACAAGGTCACGATCCAGGAGCGCAGCAACAGCTTGGTGGACGAGATCGCCAAGGTGATTGAAGCCAACCCGCAGCTCCTGCGCATCCGAATCGAGGGTCACACCGACGACGTGGGCAGCGACCTCGCCAATCTCAAGCTCTCGCAGGGGCGCGCGGAGGCCGTGAAGGCCGCGCTCGTGGCCCGGGGGATCGATCCAGGTCGCCTCGACGCGGCCGGGTTTGGCGAGATGCGCCCGAAGGTGCCGAACGACAGCGAGACCAACCGCGCCGAGAACCGCCGGGTGGAATTCATCATCGTCGATCAAAAATAGGCAAAATCTGTTATCATGTCCTCCTTCCGGGGCCGTCGATGCGCTTCTTCGTTTCACAGACTCTGCTGAGCGCGTCGGTGCTCATGGCTGTTTCGCTCGTCGGCTGCCAGTCGGTGGGCACGGTGGACAACCCGGTGACCGGGGGAACCGACCCCGCTGACAACGGCCTGGAAGAGGTCCCGGTGGTCGACAGCGGCGAACCGGAAGACGATGGCACCCAGTCCGGCACGATCACCGGCCGAGTACAGGTCGAGCTCTACGGCTACGACAGCCGGGGCGAAATCGAAACGCTCGACTGGGAAGCCGCCTACGGCGACTCCTTCCCCTTCGGCAGCATCTTCGTGGCCGCCTACACCGTAGACGACGAAACGGGCCGCATCTCGTACGTGGACGAGTATGTGATTCGTTCGCCCGACCCCGAGGGCAACACCTACGAGCTGAAGGTCGACCCAGCCAAGTCCACCGACGTTCGGGTGTATGCGGTGCTCGACTACTGGGGCGACGGCATGCTGTCCTCCAACGAGCCGATGGGCGTTTGGCCCGACATCGTGCCGGTCACCGCCGGCGCGGAGACCCCCGACATCGACATCGACATCCTCGCTGCGTTCACCGACTTCACGGGTGGCGGTGGCGGCGGCCCCGGCGTGGGCGGAGGTGCCGGGGGTGGCGGCGACGCAGACTATTCCAACTACATCTGGATGAGCGGCGACGGCCTGATCACCGACGCGTACGCGGGCGGCAGCTGCGTGGCGATGGTCTACGACGCGGCAGGCCTCGGCCCCTACTACGCAGACAGCTTCACACCGGTGCAGACCGAGGGTGGTGCCGAAGGCGAGTACGGCATGTGGGTGGCGAAGAACATGGGCAACGTCACCCTCCGTGGGGCGTGGGACGCAAACTACAACGGTCTCATCGACCCGGCTGACAAGTGGGGGCAGTACGTCGACGAAACCGGCACCCCGGTCGGCGAGTTCCCCGTGGGCGAGATCGACCTCCCCGGCCTCACGCTGATGATCCCCGACGGCACCGACGTGAACCCCAGCATCGTGCCCTTCGTGGTGCTCGCCGGCACCCTCAGCCTCGAGAGCGATGACTTTGACTCGCTGCCAGCCGGCTCGGTGCTGCACGTGGCCGCGATGAAGTATCGCCCGGACACCCAGATCCAGTCGGCGGACATCCCCGACAACTCCTACGACTACGAGGACTTCAGCGACGCGGAGCTTACCGGGAGCAGCATCCCGTTCACCCTCATCGCGCCTGCGAACACCATCGTGTACTTCTGGGCCTACCTTGATTCCGACGGCGACGGCGCCGTAAACGAAGTCGGCGAGCAGGTGGGTTCGTTCGGCGGCGAGAGCTCGGGGCGGTTGGCCACGGGCACCGAGTCGCGCACCGACATGGCGGTCACGCTCCACCCCGTTGAGGAATAGGCCTCGCCTCGCGGGGGTGTGATACGCTGCTCACCCCTGTAGGTGCCGATGTTCCCTGTTCTCGTCCTGCTCTTTGCGCAACCGGCGTTCGCCGGCGCGAAGGCATCTGCCTTTCAGAAAGAGTCGAAGCTCGGAGTGAACTACTGGAATGCCGGTAGCGCCATCGACGGCAAGCCGGAGTCGGCGTGGTCGGTGCCGGGCGAGTCGGCCAACAAGGGTGAGTGGCTGCTCATCGACGTGCCCAAGGGCGAGGTGGAGCGGATCGGCATCGTGGCGGGCTGGGATCGGGATGCCGACACGTTCGCCGACTTCCCGCGCGTAAAACAGCTCCGCGTCGATGTGTACACGCTCGACAATGAGAGTGTCGATCAACTCGTGGGCACCGAGACGATCGACGTGGCCGACAAGCGCGGCATGCAGTCGATCCCGCTCAAGGGGAAGTTTCGGATCGGCGACGACAGCTTCTTCGGCGGCCGGGTAAAACTCACCGTGCTCGACGTGTACGAGGGGATGGACTACCCGAACCTCCGGGTGTCCGAAGTGGCGGTGTACCTTGCTGAGATGGACGCCAAGCCGACGCTGAACGTGGAGGCTCCTGAGTTGTCGGACGGTAGCCCCAAGACGCTGTGGAAGGGAGCAGCGGGCGCCAGCTTCGACGTGAACCCTCAGGGTTGGGCCGTCAGCTCGATCGGCTTCCAGGGCGACAAGGGCGCGGGCCGCGCCAAGACGGTCACAGTGAAGGTGGGCGACCGCCCCGAACAGTCCTTCACGCTCAACGACAAGCCCGATCTCCAGTGGATCACGCTCGCGCCGCACCTCGGCTACGTGGGCTCCACGATCGACACCGTGACCCTCACCCTCGTAGACAGCTACGGCGCCGACATCGGGCTGCAGGAGCTGAAGTTCAAGGCCACCCACTTCGAGTCGCTGTAGGCGATTCGGCCGCGGCGCGCAGCCTCACTCCTGGCACACCCGCGCGTGCTCCCACGCGTCGTCCGCGAACCACCACGGCACCACGCTGCGCGTGGGCGGGGGCCCGGCGATCCAGTTGGCGTGCAGGTTTGCCCCCACAGAGCGCGAGTAGGCCCGCGGCACCCACGGGATCGGCGACCACGAAAAGCCCTCCCAGCGAACGTGGTCGCAGCGCACGTTCACGGCCTGCGGCCACGCTTCGGTGGGGATGGCGACGAGGCTTCCGGCGGCGGGCGCCGCGCCCTCGTTGAGGGCGCTCCAGCCCGCCGCCTCGAGGGCGCCCTGCCAGCCCCAGTGGCCCGTGAAGCTCCCGCGCCCGAGGGCGCTCGCCCGCTGGGCGAGCGCCGTGCTGGCGCGGGCGTGCATCGCGTCGTCCGTCACCAGCAGCAGGCCGAGCAGCCCCCCTAGGAGTACCCTTGCGCGGAGGAACGAAGCGGGCAGAAGCAAGGCAACCGCGGGCAAGAACGGCAGCCAGTACCGCGCTGCCGTGAACCGGAGGGTGAGGAGGAAGCCGAGGCCGACTAGCGCCCACGTGGCCAGAAAAATGCGATCGGGCGTCGGGCGCGCGTCGCCGTCGGGAGCGTGAGGGCGGCCCAGCAGGGCTTGGCCGATGGGAGCGAGCGCCGCCCCACCGAGCGCGCCGAAGCCCGCAGCCACCCATCCCCAAGGCGCCGCGCAGAGCGCCCCTGCCACCGCCGCCATTGCGTGTACGGCCCGCCAGCGGAACACCGGAAGCACCACCGCGCCACCCAGCATCGTCATCGCCGCAACGGCCTTGTGCGCCCAGTCGGCGGGGGTGTTCGCTACCGACTGGAAGCGCCCCATCGCGAAGAGGTGCACCTCGCCGTACGCGGAGAGGTCGTGCAGTCCGAGGAGCACGAGCGGCAACGCCACTAGCGGCGCCACAGCAAGGGACCGCCGCTGGAGGAAGAGCCAGAGGGGAACCAGCGGCCACAGCGCCACCGCGCTGTAGCGGAAGAGCGCCGCGCTCCCGAGGAGGAGCAGCCACGGCCACACCGCAGCCCGTTCCTCCGCGGCCCGTACGAAGCCTGCGACCCCCGCCACCGTGAGCGCGAACAGCGGCGCATCCGGCAGAAGCGCGGTTGTGGAGAGGATCACCATCGGCGAGGTGAGCAGGAGGAGCGCACCGGACTGCCCGCCGTCGAGGAAGCGCCGGCCGAGCTGCCAGCATCCCCACGCAGCCAGCACCAGCCACGGCAGCATGGCCGCTCGCTGCGCCCACACGGGAGCGTCGACGAGCGGCGCCAACCACCAAGCAAGGCCCGGCGGGTTGCTGAGCACGTCGAAGGCGCGCTCGGTGCTGCCCTGCCAGTTGATCCCCACGTCGTGGGGCCGCCAAGGGGCGGCGGCCGCGCCCCGCGTGAGCGTGAGAAAGTTCACCTCGTCGAAGTCGGCGGGCCGGCCCATGGAGTAGACGAGGGGCGCCGCCACGGCTGCGATGACGAGCCACAGCCGCTTGTCCCGCAGCGGGGCGGGGCTGCCCTCGCCGCTCACTTCACGTCGACCACGGTGAGGAAGAGCGGGGCCGGGTTGGTGCAGCTTGTACAGCGCAGCCCGAGCACCCAGGTGCCATCGGTGGTGAACCCGGTGAACGCGTTGCCATCGGCGTCGGCGAGGCCGGCGAGGTCGGCGTCGGTGCCCCCGGTGAGCTCCAGCTTGTAGAGCTCGGCGGCGAGCGGCTCGAGGTCGGTGAACTGGGCTTGGATTTCGGCGGGCGTTTGGGTGTAGTGGCCCACGAGCACCTCATCGAGCTTGCCGGGAACCACTGGCTGCCCGTTGCCGGAGATCGATACGTTCGACCATTCGATGTTCCAGGGGCCCGCGGCGGGCAGTTCGAGCTTGGCCAGGCTCTCCATGTCCACGTCGTAGTCCACCAGGCCGCAGTCATTTTGCAGGCTGACCTCGGTGACCGTGCTCTCGGCCACCGGCTCGAGGAAGGCCAGAAAAAGCCCTCCTTGGCTCGGAGTGTTGCCCTTGGATACCGAGAGGAGGTACACGCCGCCCGACGCGTCGTACGTCGGGATGGCATCGTAAACGGTGCCGCCGAAGTTGAAGTCGGACAGGTAGCAGTCCGTGGCATCTTCCGGCTCGCAGGCGAGGTAGCCGTTGGTGTTGGCCTGCAACAGCGAGTTGTTCGTGAGGCCCTGAGCCACCTGGAGCTGGGTGAGCAGGGGAAAGCGGGTGAGACCGAGGGTGTCTACGTCGGTGACGGGGCTCATCTCGTGGCAGAGCATGTCCAAGGTGAGCGCGGAGAAGTCGATGTGCACGTCGACATGCTCGGCCGTTTGGAAGCTGGAGATCACCAAGCCGCCCGACCAGCTGTAGTTGTTCTCGTTCTGGAGCGAGATCTCGTCGACGGAGGCGCTGTCGTCTTTGTCGCCGCGTGGGCAGGCCGCGAGGAGCAGGAGCAGGGTGAACATGGGGCATCCTACCCCGGCGCGCCCGGGTCGGATAGCGCGCCGGTGATGGACGCTTCCGTGCAATTCGAGGTGCTGGTGGTCGGCGGCGGTCACGCGGGGTGCGAGGCTGCGCTCGCGGCGGCCCGGCTCGGCCGGCGTGTCGGAATGGTCACCCTCTCCCGCAACCAACTCGGCCGGCTGAGCTGCAACCCCGCTGTGGGCGGGCTCGCGAAGGGCACGCTCGTCCGGGAGATCGACGCGCTGGGCGGAGCCATGGCCCATGTCACTGACCGTACCTGTCTGCAGTTCCGCCGACTCAACACGCGCAAGGGCCTTGCGGTGCAGGCGTCGCGGGCGCAGGTGGACATCGACCGCTACCCTGCCGTGATGGCTGCCGTGGTGGCCGAGGCGGGCATCGTGATCGTGGAAGGCGAAGCGGCCGAGCTGCTCCTGCACGGCGAGCGGCTGCGCGGGCTTCGGCTCGCCGATGGCACCGATCTCTTCGCTCCCGCCGTGGTCCTCACCACGGGCACGTTTCTGGGGGGGGTGCTGCATCGAGGGCGCGAGCAGGCGGAGGGAGGCCGGGTGGGCGAAGCGGCGGCGCACCGGCTCTCGACGAGCCTCACGCGCCACGGCCTGCGCCTCGGCCGGTTGAAGACAGGCACCACGCCGCGCCTCGATGCCCGCACGGTGGACTGGTCGCGGCTCGAGGCGCAGCCCGACGTGATCCCCGACGGCCACTTCGCGTTCACGCCGCCGCGCGAGCGACTCCCGCGCCGGGACTGTTTCGTGGCGTTCACCAACGAGCGCACCCACGCGGCGATTCGCGCGTCGCTGGGCGACTCCCCCATGTATTCCGGCGCGATCACCGGCTCTGGCCCCCGCTACTGCCCGAGCATCGAAGACAAGGTCACCCGCTTCCCCGACAAGGACCGTCACCAGCTGTTCCTCGAGCCCGAAGGCCTCGACACGCCGCGCATCTATGTGAACGGCACCAGCACGAGCCTGCCCGCTGCGGCGCAAGAGGCCATGATCCACTCCATCGAGGGCCTCGAAGCAGCCACGATCCTGCAGTACGGCTACGCCGTGGAGTACGACTTCATCGACCCCACGCAGCTGCACCCCACGTTGGAGCTGCGCACGCTGCCGGGGCTGTACTTCGCGGGCCAGGTGAACGGCACCAGCGGCTACGAAGAGGCCGCGGCGCAGGGCCTCGTAGCGGGGGTGAACGCGGCCGGCGTGCCGCTCACGCTGGGCCGCGGAGAGGCGTGCATCGGCGTGATGATCGACGACCTCACGAGCCGCGGTGTGGGCGGTGAGCCCTACCGCATGTTCCCGAGTCGGGCGGAGCATCGCTTGGTGCTCCGCGAGGACAACGCCGACCGGCGCCTGATGCCGCGTGCCCGGCAGCTCGGCCTGCTTGGCGACGCCGCGTGGGCGCGTTTCGAGGCCAAGGCGTCGCGCATCGAGTCGCTTGCTGCCGAGGCTCCCGACCGCCTCCGGCGGCCGGAGCTCACCTGGCGGGACGTTTTCCCCGAGGCCGACCCCGAGGCGGCCGAGCAGGTGGAGATCGACGTGAAGTACGCGGGCTACATCGCCCGCGACGCCGTGCGGCAGGCGCAGGCCCGCGCCTTCGAGGATGTGCCGCTCCAGGGGCTCGACTACGCCAACATCGCTGCGCTCTCGATGGAGGCGCGGGAGCGCCTCGCGCGGGCGCAGCCCGCCACGCTCGGCGCGGCTTCGCGCCTGCCCGGCGTGACCCCCGCCGCCGTTCAGGCGCTGACGATGCTTCTGGTGCGCCAGCGGGCCGCCGTGGAACCGGATAGCCCCGGCCCTCGCTGAGAATTCCATGGGCACGCACTCCACCGCCGATCTGCTCGCTGGCACCGTACCCGTTGGCACCAGGGTGAAGGTGCGCGGCTGGGTGAGGACGGCGCGCCACAGCAAGGCCGGCTTGAGCTTCGTGGGCCTCTCGGACGGCTCGGGTTTCCACCCCCTCCAGGTGATCTGCGAGTCGGGCCTTGAGAACTACGAGGCCGACGTGAAGCGGCTCACCACCGGATGCGCGGTAGAGGCCGAAGGCGAGCTGGTGGCCAGCCCCGCGGCAGGGCAGGCGGTGGAGCTGAAAGCAAGCCTCCTGCGTGTGGTCGGTTGGGTGGACGACCCCGAGCGCTACCCGATGCAGGCCAAACAACACTCGATGGAGTTTTTGCGGGAGCAGGCTCATTTGCGTCCCCGTACGAACATCATCGGGGCTGTCACGCGCGTGCGCAACTGCCTCGCGCAAGCGACCCATCGTTACTTCCACGAACGCGGGTTTTTCTGGATCCACACGCCCATCCTCACGGGCAGCGATGCCGAGGGCGCCGGGCAGATGTTCCGCGTGAGCACCCTCGACCTGAGCAACCCTCCTCGCCTCCCGGACGGTCGGGTCGACGATTCTCAGGACTTCTTCGGCAAACCCGCCCACCTCACGGTGTCGGGCCAGCTCAACGTCGAAGCCTACTGCCTCGCCATGAGCAAGGTCTACACCTTTGGCCCTACCTTTCGCGCGGAGAACAGCCAAACCCGCCGCCACCTCGCCGAGTTCTGGATGATCGAGCCCGAAGTGGCGTTCAACGATCTGTCCGCGAACGCCGACCTCGCCGGCGACTATCTCCAGACGATTTTCCGGGCCGTGCTCAACGAACGGTCCGACGACCTCGCCTTCTTCGCGCAGCGGGTGGAAAAGGACTGCATCACCCGGCTGGAGCGCTTCGTGAACGCCGAGTTCGAGCGGATGACGTACACCGAGGCCGTGAGCCGCCTGCAGGCGGCTTCCGCGAAATTCGAGTTTCCGGTGCACTGGGGGGTTGACCTCCAGAGTGAGCACGAGCGCTGGCTCTGCGAGCAGGTGGGCGGCCCGGTGGTGGTGATGAACTACCCACGAGACATCAAGGCGTTCTACATGCGCCAGAACGACGACGGCCGCACCGTGGCGGCGATGGACGTGCTTGCGCCCGGTGTAGGTGAGATGATCGGCGGCAGCCAGCGCGAGGAACGGCTCGACGTGCTCGACGCGCGGCTCACCCAGATGGGACTCGACCCCGCCCATTACGACTGGTACCGCGACCTCCGCCGCTATGGCACCGTCCCTCACGCCGGCTTCGGCCTCGGTTTTGAGCGCGCAGTCATGTACGCAACCGGAGTGGACAACATCCGGGACGTGATTCCTTTCCCACGTGCGGCTGGGCAGCTGGAGTTCTGAGCCCTAGGCTACCAGAGTCCGGTCAGCTCGTAGTCCGGGCCCTTGATGAGGCCGGCTTCCCGCGCCAGCCAGAAGCGTGAGTCTGTTCCATCCTGGTCGGTGGCGATCACCAGAAAGGCCTGGAACTGGCCGCCTTCCACCTCGATGACGGACGGCGCCTTCACCGCGTAGTCGACGGTTCGATCCACCGCGGACTTCACCCCGTCGGAGGTGGAGGTTCCGACCCAGTGGGACTGCCACCTGACGCCGTTGGCCAGCTCGTCGGGCCAGATCAGCACGGGTTCGTCGTACTCCGTCACGGTGCTGCGCGTATAGGACACGCCCGCTTCGAGCCCTGCGGCCTGAGTTTCTTCCCGGAGAAGCCACGCGCCGCCTCCGCATTCGTATTCGGAGGTGCGCGAATAGTCTTCGGTGAACTGCGGCCCGGCGGTGCTGCCCACCGTCCAGATTCGTGCGCTGTTGCCTTTCAGCGACCGCACTTCGGAGGTCCAGTCGACCAAGGTTTCGGCCTCGTCGGTGCTCGCCCAGGCCCACTTCCGGTCGGCTTGGAAGGCCGCGACCGGGCCGCAAGCGTTGGCCACGAAGCCAAGCTCCGCTTCCGCTGCTTCGGGGGCGCACGCGAGGGAGGCGAACAACAGGACCATTCACGAGGCTCGGATGCGAGGGTGTACCCGACAGTGGCCGCGCGCCGCAACAAGAAAGCGGGTCATGCCCACGGACGGCGCCTCCGCACGAGGCTCGCCAGCACGAGACCGGCGGCGGCCGCACCGCCGGCACCGTTCGCGCCCGTCGAGCAGCCACACTCGCTGTCCGGAGGTGTCCCGGTGTCCTTGGGGGCGGGGTCGCGCTCGGAGACGGTGTCGCCGGTGTCGGGGGGGGTGTCGGTGCCGGTGTCGGGCGGCGCGGCGGTGTCGCGTAGCGGGAAGGTGAAGGTGAGGGCGTTCTGCCCATCCACCGCGGTCGTGAAGGTCTCCGTGTCGTTCTGGCCCCACGCGAAGAGCGCGTACGTCCAGGAGGTGCCCCGCTCCAGCCCCGGCAAGACGTCGGATACCTCGTGCAGTTCGCCGTGTTGAGGGGAGAGGTCGAGGTGTACGATCACGCCGTCGTCGAGCGACTCGGGCGCGCGCCCCTCCTGGCGCAACAGGACTGTGCCGGCGAGCGGCCAAATCCACGGCGTGTGCCACTGGAGGTCCACTTCGCCCACTTCGCCGTCCCCGATGTCCGTCCACGCTCCCACCAACTCCACGCGCCGGTAGTGGTCCGGCGGATCGTCGAGCTCGACCACGCACAGGTCGTCGAGGGCCCAGCCGCCGTATTCGAGCCCGGCGTCGGTGCGAAGGGAGAAGCCGAAGCTCAATGGCGCCGCGCTCAGGCCCTCATGGGTGAGCATGCTGGAGAGGTCGTGGTCCAGAGTCGTCCAGTCGGTGTCGAGCAACGCGGTGGTTCCTCCCACGGTCGGCGCGTTTCCCCACAGGCGAGCCACGGTGGTGCCGTCGCTGACGACCACCTGGGCGCTGTCGTACTGTCCGTCCTCCACGGTGAGCCACCGTTGGTAGGTGAGGAGGCGCATGCGCCCTTCCGTGGTGAGGCCCAGCGCGGGAGTGAACAGGTGCTCGGCGTTGTTGGGGAGGTAGTCCGCGTTGAGGGCCGTAGCGACGACGTCCGTGCCCGAGGCCGCCACATCGGGATCGCGGCCGGTCGTGCCGAGCGCGCTCCCAATTGTCCACTCGTCTGTCGCCCCCACCACCCCTTCCCACGGAATGTTGGCCCCATGGCTGAACCCCGGTCCTCCGCTCTCGAAATCGTCACACCAGAGCGCCGCACGGTCCCCGATCCGGAAATTGTACAGCCCCTGATCGAGGTCGCCGTGGGAGGCCGCCGATTCGGTCCCGTCCGCTGAGGTCACCACGGTGAAGTAGCTGTAGAACGCCGGGACGGCCTGTCGAGGCAGCGTGCCTGTCCACGTCTCTCCGTCGGCAGAGGAGAGGGGTAGTTGGGTCCACGCGTCCCATCCCGTTCCATCGGGCAGCGGAACGCGGACGTTGCTGTCGTCGGACATCCACACGGCCACGGTGGGTGGGAGCGCGCCGGTGCAGTGGTTAAAATGCTGTTCGACGGTCACCGACACGGGGTACCCCTCCGTGTCGCTGGCCTGGGGACCAAGGGGGAACTGCGAAACGGTGAGGACACCGAGGGCTCCCGGCCCGATGCCATGGTGATCGAGCAGCTCGATCAGCTCGCAGTCGTGAGGGGTGCCGTTCGACCAGTCGCCGTCGTCGTCGTCGGCCACCAGCACCGCCTCGCCGAGGTCGGTGAGCCCCGGGCCCTGCTCCAACGCGCCGAGAAAGAGCAGGTCGGTGTTTTCGACGCCGTCCTCCTCGCCCATGCTGCCCATCCACTGCTCACGGAGATTCCATAAGAAACTCGCCCAAATCAGTCCGTCGTTGTGTACCTCGCCGGTCATGTCGGTGGGGTAGACCTTGTCGGTGTCCAATTCACGGATGCCGCTGCCATCGATGTAAAAGCCACGACTGATGTCCGGGTCGTCCAACAGGGTGGCGGACACGTAGTCGGCGCTGCCTTCGGACACGTCGCTGGCGAAACTGCCGGACGCAAGAATGTACTCGTGAATGCCGTGCGCCACCTCGTGGTAGATGACGCTGGCGATGCGTCCGGTGGCGTTGCACGTGTCGCTCGCGGCAAAGAAATTGATCGTCCCGTTGGTGTAGTAGGCGTTGCAACTTCCCGCCGCGACGTCCACGTCGGCCCGCACCTGCCCCGACAGCCAGCTGTGAGTGGGCCAACGCAGGCCGAGCCAGTCCCACACTTCGTGCACATGGTGGAGGGTGCTGGCGGCGGACAACGACAGGTCGTCGCCGCCGTCGAGGTCGATGTCGTCGCTGCCCGTGTGGCTGATGGTGGAGCCATTTTGGTTGACCCGCAGTGTCGTGCCCTCGAGCGTGACGGTCAGCGTGCCGGTGAGGGTGTGGCTGCCGTCGTCGGCCGTCTGTTCGCTCAGGCCGGTGGAGTCGGTGACACGGACGTCGCGCGCCGGATGGGTGACGAGCGCGTCGTCCACCGTGAATTCTTCGTGGGTGACGGTCACGCTGTCGAAGTGGCGGGGGTCGTAGGCGAAGACCTCTCGCCCCTCGCGGTCGAGGGCGCGCACCCACGTTGGGCTCCGCAGCAGGCGTACGAGCCGGCCGTAGCCGCGTTCGGGGTCGGCCACGATCACCTCCCCCGCCTTGGGGGAGGGGAGCGGACCCAGCGGCGTGAGACGTACCCACGCGGCGCCGATTCGACCGTCGGTGCTGACCAGCGAAACTTCGTCGCCCTCCACGGGTACGCCGCGCCAGGTGCGGGTGTAGCGGAGCAGGGTGCGCTCACCGTTGCCGCGGGGCGTGGAGCGAACGCTGGCGAGCCGCAGTTCGTCCGTCGGGACGTTGGAGAGGGCGGCGAGGTCGGCCACGAGTGCGTCGGCATCGGCCTCCGCAACGGCGGCGAGGCCTACGAACCGGGGGGCGCCGGTGCGTTCGTTCCACCGGAAGGTGGTGGGGCCCCAGACCGATTCGAACGACCGCGCGGCGGCCCCCGAGCTGAACTTCCATTGCAGCGCCGCATGGCGGTCGAGGTGTTGCAGGGGCGCGCCGGTGGGTCGAGGGGCGGGGGCCGGCGTGAAGCCGAGGGCGAGCCAGAGCAGCATGGGCGGTACGGTAACGCCACCGGCCCCTTGCCCGTGTCCCTTTCGCTTGACACTGGGCCGCTGCCGGGGAACGATAGGGCTCTTCCCCGAGCCCCACATGAATTGGCGTCCCTCTCCTCGTCCGAAGCCCGGCCCCAAGGCATGGCGCCCTTCGCCCCGTCCGAAGCCGGGCCCCAAGGCGTGGCGCCCTTCGCCCCGTCCGAAGCCGGGCCCCAAGGCCTGACGTTGGTTCCTGCGGCCCGCGCCAACCGGGCGGGCGCCGAGCGCGCGTGGGCCGAATCGCCGGAGTGGATGGATTTCCTTCGGCCGGAGAGCCCCGCCTATGCGCACAAGGCAG
>CANKOI010000029.1 GCA_947484175.1 Deltaproteobacteria bacterium | reverse complement strand
GGGGGAGGCGGCCCCGTGCTGGAGTTGGGCGTACAGAAACCACCGAGCCCGCGGGCGGGAGGGGTTGGGCTGCCCCGGCGGGAGCGCGAGGGGGCCGGGGAGCTCCAAAAGCACCGTAGGCTCGACCGCAGCGTAGATCGGCGGGAGCTCGCGGGGGGCGCCCGGCAGCACCGGATGAATGGGACTGAAGAGCAGGCCCTCGACCCACGGCAAAAAGAGCCAGACCGGGCGCACCTCCAGCGCCGCTACGAGGGCGGCGAGGCAGAGCAGCGTGCCGGCGTGCCAGCGATAGGGGAAGCGCACCAGCTCCAACACCGGCAGCTCCCACCACGGACCCCGCCCCGTGCTGAGCACGAAACAGAGAAGCGCACCCGCAAGGAAGACCGGCGAACGATGGCGGGCGAGGTAGGCGAGCACCACCGCGCTCGCCCCGATGAAGGTGTTGAGCGCGAAGGGCGTAGCCAAGCTGAACCACGGCGTCGGCACCCGCAAGGGGGCGCCCATCGCCGCGCGCAGCGTGGCGTCGAGGGGAGCGTTCCCGCCGAAGGCGTGGTGAAACGCGAACAGCGCGGGAGGCGCGACGAGGAGGCCCAGTAGACTCCAGCGCGCGGTGGGAAGGCGAAGGGAAGCCAAGACCGCGAGAGTGCAGGCCACCATGCCGAGGTACCAACTGGAGACGATGCAGAGCGCGAGCGCGGCGGCCGCCGCCGTGGGGCGACGAGCCGTCACCATCCACGCCCAGAGCGCCAGCGCCCACCCGTCCGTCCCCTCCACAATCCCCTCGGATGCGTAGCCATGGAAGAAGGGCGACGCGCCGTAGAGGAGGGCCCCGGCCAGCGCAGGCCACGCGGTGCGCCCGAGGCAGCAGAGCCACTCCCAACAGACCCACACGGTCGCCGCTCGCGCCAACAGCAGCGTGAAGATGTAGGCGGCATCGGGCCCGGCGAGGGCGTGGACGGGCCAGCCCACCAGCCCGTGCAGGGGGCTGGAGTAGTAGAATCCGATGCCGACCGAGGCCCCCATCCGCTCGGTGTGCAACACAAAGCCGGGGAGGCCGGAGGCGAAGACGTCGAGCCCCCACACCGAAGGGTAGAGGTCGGTCATCGGCGAGCCGGGGAGCTTGCCCTGGACCAGCGCGGGCGCGAGCGGCAGGAGCGCCCACAAGAGCGACAGGAGCACGACGAATGGGCGCAGCTTCGGGCGGGTCACGGACGGCCAGCATACGCCGGCGCGCATGCACTTTCCCCCCCTCCCCGTTTGGGGTACCGAATCCGAAGCCGCGGCGCTCGCCCACCTCGACCAGCTCACCAAGCCCCCGGGCAGCCTCGGCCGCATCGAGAAGCTCGGCAGCTGGTGGTGCGGCGCCACCGACACGTTCCCGGCGCGGAGGCCTGAGCGCGCACGTCTGTACACGTTTGCCGGCGACCACGGCGTCACCGCCGAGGGAGTTTCGCCTTACCCCAGCGCCGTCACCGTGCAGATGGTGTACAACTTTCTCGCAGGCGGCGCGGCCGTGAACGTTTTCGCCCGACAGTACGGCGTGCAGTTGGCCGTCGTGGATGTGGGGGTGGCCGGGCCGCTCGAGGGCTGCGCCAGCACGGAGCACGCGGCTTTCCTGTCGGAACGGGTCCGATCGGGCACAGGCAACATGGTGCGGGAGCTCGCGATGTCGCGGGCGGAAGCGGAGGCCGCCGTGGCGGTGGGCATCCGGTGTGCGGCGGCGGCGGCCGCGGAGGGCGTTTCCCTTTTGGGCGCGGGCGAGATGGGCATCGGGAACACCACAGCGGCGGCGGCGTGCCTAGCGGCCACGGCCGGGATGCCCGGCAAGCTGGTGGCGGGGAGAGGCACGGGCGTAGACGACGCCGGCCTGGCCCGCAAGGTCGCCGCCATCGACAGTGCCCTCGCGCTGCATCGGCCCGATCGGTTCGACGGCATCGGCATCCTCTCCGCGGTGGGCGGGCTGGAGATCGCGGCCATCGCCGGCCTGTGCATCGGCGGCGCCGCGGCCCGCGTGCCGGTCGTACTCGACGGCTTCATCAGCACGGCCGGTGGGATGGTCGCGAACCTGCTGGTTCCCGGCGTGAGCGCCTGGTTCCAAGTGAGCCACAAGAGCGCCGAGAACGCGCACTGGGCGATGAGCCGGATGCTGGGCAAGGACCCCGTCCACGACCTCGAACTGCGGCTCGGCGAGGGCACGGGCGCCGTTCTCGGCATCGACACGATCCGCCTGGCCACCCGCGTGATGGCCGAGATGGCCACCTTCGCGAGCGCGGGCGTTAGCGGGAAGGAATGAGCACGGTCGGGTGAGCCTGCTAGTGGCGCTCGCTCTCGCCTGCTCGTCCACGCAGTCGATTCCCGTGGGCGGAGGCACCGCGGCCGGGGGTGACTCCGGCGCGAGTGCCGCCAACGACACCGCCGAGCACCTCCCGACCCCCGATCCCACCGTGGAGCCGGCGCTCACCTCGCCGGGCCTCGTGGAGCTCACGTGCCCCGGACCGATCCCCGTCGACACCGACATCCCCTGCGACATCCGCATCCTCCACCCCGACGGGAGCGAGGAGTGGTCGGGACCGGCGGCCCTCCACCAGCGCGGCCGCAGCTCCGCGGGATTCCCCAAACCGCAGTACCGGCTCACGCTGCGGGATGACGACCGGGCCGCGGCCGAAGCCGACCTCTTCGGGATGGGCGGCGAAGCCGACTGGGTGCTCAACGGCATGTGGATCGACCGCGATCAGGCCCGCCTCGCGTTCGAAGACGACGACGGCACGGGCAGCCGCTTCATCGTGAAGGCCGACGAACAAGGGTTCGCCAGCGGTCTGCAATATGCAGCGTGGGCCATTGACTCGCCGAGCGGGAGCGAGCTCACCCGCGAAGTGGAGGCGGGCGTCGACGGGTGGCTGCGGATGGTGCCCTGGGACCTCGACCTCACCCTCGGGCAGCCGGACTACAACGAGAACTGGCGCACGGACACGTGGATCGCCTACCGGCCCGCTCTGGTCTCGCTCCCTGCCGAGCAGTCCGCCTTCCGCGCACGGCTCGTCGAGCGCTGGGAAGAAGCGCGGCAGGGTCCACTCGCCACTGCGGCCGTGCTGGAGCGCATCGCCGGCCAGCGCGCCGTGCTCGGCGACGCCGTGGATCGGAACTGGGCGCGCTGGGACATCACCACCGTCGACTTCGGCGGCCAGCTCTACGTCGTAGGCTCGCCCGAGGAGGAGTACGCACGCGTGGAAGCGTGGGTGGTGGCGCGTCTGGAGTGGATGGACGAAGAGATCGGGGACTACTGACCGACGGGCAGCCGGAACCGACGCCCTCCCGACGCCCCGCGCTCCACGACCTGCTCGACGCCGGCGGAGCAACGACGCAGCCAGGTGTCGAGGACCGCACGCTCCCCCGCCACGATGCGCCCCAGATCAACCGCGGCGGGGTGGCCCGCGGGCACCACCGGCAGCTCCGCCCGCTCTCGCAGAAGGAGACGCGCCAACTGTCGCCACCCCCGCCGGCGCTGCGCGGGCGTGCCGCCGTCGATGCGGAGGGCGCGCCGAATTCCGGGGATGTCGCCCCCCCCGCGGGGGTAGCCCATCGCGGCCACGCCGTGGCACCCGAAGTCGACGAGCACGTCGTCGTCAGCGTTTTCCGCGAGCGTGAATCCGTAGTGCACGAGGAGTCGCGAGTTCGACTTCGCGCCGTAGCTGGTGTGGAGCGGCGTGCCGGCCGGCACGGCACCGCGGGCGTGGACCTCGAAAACGCCTCGATCGCGGTCGAAGGTCCAGGCCACGTCGGGCCGGCGGGCGTGGTTGAAGAGGTCGCCCACGGGGACCAAGGCGGTGCCCTCGTAGGGGTGCAGGAAGTGCTGCCGGCTCGTGACGAGGGCACGGGCGTCCGCCCAGTCTTGAGCAGAAAAGGAAGGCGGGAGCTCGGAGCACCCTCGAAGCCACAACCACTCGTCGTGGTGACGAAGCGCAAGGTCACGGAGGAGGGGCCCCACGGCGGTGCCCGCAAAGGCTAGGCGCTCTGCCAGCGCGTAGGAGGCAGGGTTTCCTTCCACCCGCGCCGGCAGGGTCGCCAAATAAGGGAGCCACTCCGCGGCCCCGGCCTCGCGCAGCTCCACCAGCGCCGCCGTAAGCGCTACCGCCTCGCGCCCCGGCCCCTCCCAGCCCGCCAAAACCGCGGCCCCGGACCGCGTCTTGCGCGCCACAGCATCGCCGAGGCAGGCCGCGTGCGGCAGGCGCAGCAGGAGTTCGCCGGCCGCGAGCGCGGAGGTTGCTACCATTCCCCGAGACGACCCTGACCCGACCGCGGTGATCGAACCGACGAATCCCCCTCGCGACCGCACCCAGCTCGCCAGATCGTCGAACAGCGGATTCTCTGCGGGGCGGAGCACGGCGGGGTGTATCCAGTGCGATACTCCCCCCTCAACCATGCTGGCCCTCGCGCTTCCCGCTCTGCTCGCCGCCTGCGACGCCACCGCCGTGCGGCGCACCGCCAGCGCCTCCACCCCCCCAAAGGACACCGCCGGAAACGACACGGGCAGCGTCCCCGACACGGTGGCGGTCAGCCACACCCGCGAAATGCGCGGGCTGTACGTGGCCACGGTGTACAACATCGACTGGCCCAGCCGGAACACGCTCAGCGCCGACGAACAGCAGGCCGAGATCGTCACCCTCCTCGACCTCGCACACACCGCCGGAATGAACGCCGTCTTCGTGCAGGTTCGTCCGGAAGGCGATGCGCTCTACCGGTCCGACCTCGAACCTTGGAGCGATTGCCTCACGGGAACGCAAGGGCAAGACCCAGGCTACGATCCGCTGGCGGTCTGGGTGCAAGAGGCCCACACCCGCGGCATCGAGGTGCACGCGTGGCTCAATCCGTACCGAGCGAAAGCGGGCTCGGAGTCGACGTCGGGGCTCACGGGTGGGCACATGGCGCTCGCCTTTCCGGAGTACGCCTACGGGTACGGTGGCGACGTGTGGATGGACCCCGGCGCGGCCGTCGTGCGGGCGCGGGTGGTGGACGTCGTGGCCGACCTGCTGACCCGCTACGATGTAGATGGCATCAACTTCGACGACTATTTCTATCCCTACCCCGAAGGAGGCGATTTCCCGGACTCCGCCACCTACGCGGCCTATGTCGGCTCGGGCGGAACGCTCGCCCTCGCGGATTGGCGTCGTCAAAACACCTCCGACCTCGTCCGCGATGTGTCCGCCGTCATCGCAGCCACGAATCCCGCCGTGCGCTTCGGCGTCGCCCCCTTCGGCATCTGGCGCCCCGGCTACCCCGAGGGCATCAGCGGCATGGACCCCTACGAGAGCCTGTACGCCGACCCGCTCCACTGGGCGCAGCAGGGGTGGTTGGACTATCTGGCCCCCCAGCTGTACTGGGAGACGACCAACAGCGGGCAGGAGTACGGACTTCTCGCCCCGTGGTGGGACGCCCAGCTCCCTGACACCACTTGGAACTTTCCCGCCAACGCGCTCTACCAGCTCGGCTCCTCCTCCACCTGGACGTTCGAGGAGTTCGCCGCCCAGATCGCCATCAGCCGCGACCCGACGCTCACCCGCACGCGCGGCAACGTCTGGTACAACGCCTCCCCCTTCATCGAAGGCTGGTCCGGTGTGCTCGAAACCTTTGCCGGCACCTACTACCCCTCGCCCGCGCTCCCGCCCCCCGTGCACGCCCTTGCGGGTCAGGAAGAGGCGCCGCTGACGCTCTCGCAGGAGGGCACCACCCTCCGCTGGGCCGCCGCCGAAGGCCGCCGCGCCGTCACGGTGTACGCGGCTTCGGGCGAGGGCTGGGTGCTCTCGCAGATCGTCCCGGCCTCGACCGGTGGGGTAACGCTCACGCCCGGGCGCTGGGCGCTGGCGAGCGTGGGCACCGGCGATGTCGAGAGCGGGGGCGTGGAGGCGGAGGTGCGCTGAGCGGCTACGTGAACGGAGAGTGAGCGGCGTAGGACGCTACCGCCTCACGAACCCCCTCGCCCTCGCGCTGGCAGAAGTCCGCCACCGCCGCCTGCAAGCGATGCTCCACCAGCCGGTGCGCGCTCCACGTGAGCCGGGGAAGAAAGCCCCGCTGGAGTTTGTGCTCTCCCTGTGCTCCAGCCTCCACCCGCCGGACTCCGTTGTGGAGCGCCCACTCCGCGAGCGAGTGGTAGCAGACCTCGAAGTGCAGGCCGCGCACCTCCTCGTCCGCGCCCCAGTATCGACCGTAGATGCAGTCGCCGCCGATGAAGTTGAGGGCGCCGGCCACGACCCGCCCGTTCCTCCGCGCGAGCACCGCAAGCACGGTGTCACCGAGGGTGGGCAGCACCTCCCGAAACCAGCGCTCGGGCAGGTAGCCGTCGTGGCCGTGCTGCTGCTGCGTGCGCCGGTAGAACCGGTGGAGGGCATCCCAGTCCGACTCGATGAGCGTTGCGCCGCGCTGAACCGCTACCTCCACGCCGGCTTCCCGCACCTGCCGGCGCTCGCGGAGCAACTCCTTCCGTCGCTTTGAGGTGAAGCGCGACAAGAAGCCCGCCCAGTCGCCGTACCCCTCGTCCTCCCAGTGGAACTGGAGCCCGAGCCGAACGGCGTAGCCGTGGCCCGCAAGGGCCTCAGCTTCCCGCTCGGTGCAAAAGAGCACGTGGTGGCCGCTGGCATCCGCCTCTTGCCGGACACGCTCAACGCCGGCGAGAAGAGCCGGAAGTTGGGCCAAATCGCCGAGGACACGCCCCGCGCAGGCCGGGGTAAAGGGGAGGGCCGTGGTGAGCTTGGGGTAGTACCGAAGGCCTCCGCGGTGCGCCGCATTGGCCCAGCCGTGGTCAAACACGTACTCGCCCCAGGAGTCGCCCCGCAGCCAAAGGGGAAGCGCCGCCACCGGGCGGCTCCTCTCCTCCACGACCAGGTGGGCACCGACCCAGCCGGTGCCCTGACCGACGGCGCCCGCGCGCTCAAGACCACCGAGGAACGCGTGGGTGTGGAACGGGTCGTGCGCGGGCACCAGCGCATCCCATGCCTCGCGGTCGAGCGCAGACACGTGGGGGGTGAGGCGCACCTGGAGCACCCCGCGCCTTAGCACCGCGGCACGGCCCGGCCTACCCGTCGCGACGGCGCCAGTCGTAGGGGAGCACGCCATGCGGAGCGAGCCGTTCTTCGTCGGGAGCAGAGTGGTCGTACGCCTCGGTGGCGAGGTTCAGGATCATCGCCTCGTTCTCGCTCGTGCAGGTCCACCCGTGCCACACTCCCGGCGGGACGGTCACGAGGCGGGGCTTGAATTGTCCCAACCACACCTGTTCTACGCTGCCCTCCGACGGGGAGCCGGGCCGGTCGTCGTAGAGCACGAGCTTGATCATCCCCATCAGGCAACAGAAGAAGTCCGTCTGCAGGCGGTGGCGGTGCCAGGCCTTCACAACGCCGGGCAGCGTGGTGGTCACATAGGCCTGGCCGAACTTCCGGAAGAGCGGCTCGTCACACCGGAGCACCTCAAAAAGGCGCCCGCGATCATCGGGAATCACGTTCAGGTCCTTCACGGCGAAGCCGGCGATCGGGGTCATTCGAGGTACCCGAGGGCGCGCAGTCGGGCTTCGTCTTCGGCGTCGAGGGTAGAAACCGTTCGGCGCGCCGTGGCCCGGCCCTTGAGCCACGTGGAGAATTGTTTGGCGAGGCTGCGACCGGCCCGTTGCGCTGCACCCGTGGCGGGGCGCCGCTCAGTTGGGTCGTCCAGCACATTCCACACACTCTGCAAACGCCCGCGCGCATTGGTCAGCACTTTGAGCCCTCCCGGACCATGCAGAGCGTAGCGCAGTCGGTCTGCACGGCCGACCACCGAGAGCACCCATTCGCGCTCAGCCAAGGTTCCGCCGTCCAGCGCGGGCCGTAGGCTCACGCCCTCGAAGCCGGGGAGCGTGCCCACGCCGGCGTAGTCGAGAAGGGTGGGCACCACGTCCACATGGGAGGTCACGCCTGCCGGCGCGGCCCGGGGAGCCACGACTCCAGGCCCCCACACGATGAACGGCACGTGCAGGTCATGATCGTAGAGGCTGCCATGGCAGAAGTAACGGTCGTGGTCCGTCATCGACTCGCCGTGATCGGCGGTGACGATGAGCAGGGTGTCATTCCGGTTGTCGGACTCAAGGGCGCCCACGAGGCGGCCGATTTCCGCGTCGGTGTAGGCGATGTCACTGTCGTAGCGCGAGACGTAGTGCCTCCGCTCGGTGCGACCGTTGTCGAAGATGTACTTCGGCACTCTCGGCGCGCCCTCAGCACCCTCTCCCCGCTCCACTGTCATCGGGTCGGCAAGCCAGGCCGCATCGCCCTCATAGAGGCGATCGAAGCTCGGCGGCGGCCGATAGGGGCCGTGCGGATCGAAATAGTGCACCCAAGCGAAAAGGTTGTCGCCGGCGTGGGATTGCAGGAACGGGAGCAGCTCGCCGTTGAGCACCGCGGCCGACGTGTCGTTCGGGTGATTGCGGTAGTAATGGAAACCGCGGTTGAGCCCGTAGCGGTTGCTCAGAACATACTGCACGTTGAAGGCAGCGGTGACGTAGCCCGCCTGCGCGAGGAGGTCGCCGGCCGTGGGTTGGCCCTGGCCGAGGGTGGGAATGTTGTCGACAAATCCGAGCGTGGTGGGCCATTGCCCGGTCACTAAGGAAGCCAGCGAAGGGTGAGTGTACGGTGCAGGGGTGTAGTGCTGGTTGAACGCAACGCCCTCCCGCATGAGGCGATCGAGGTTGGGGGTCGTGGCGCGGCCGTAGCCGTTGCCACTCAGGTGGTCCCAGCGGAGGGTCTCGATGGAGACCAGCACGATGCGCCGGACGGCCAAGGAGACCGACGAGCTGCTCGCGCGCAGCTCCTCGAGGACAACCGGCCCCACGTCGAAGCTCCCCGCGGCCTCGGGACTCACCATCTGGATCTCGAAACACAGATAGGCGTGGTTGGCGCCCGCCGGAACCGTGGCCGTGATGTTCACGTCTTCCCAGGGAAAGTTACCCTTGTCGAAGCGCCGGCGCGCCACATGCTCGTCTCCGCGGGCACCGGCGAGCTTGAGATGAACCGCCGTGACGTCGCCGAGCTCCGGGCTTCCTTTTACCCGCGTCGTGAGTCGCACGGTGGTGCCGGGGTTGGCTGGCACTCGCGCCGAGCAAAGGCTGGCCCGCGTTCCGGCCGTCCAGGTCAGCCGGGCAACCTCCGCCGTGTCGCCCGCTACACGGCGGAGCTCGCCCCTTGTCGTGGACAGCCGCCAGTCGTCCGGGACCCCGTCGAGCGGCACCGCATCCTGCAAGTTCGCGCCGGGGAGCGGAAGCCGGGTGACATCCACCACCAAGGGCGACTGGGCCAGGGCGACGGCGACGAGTCCGGACAATGCGGGCAGCACGGACCGATTCTAACCTACGACGGAGGCCATCGAACCGAGTGTGGGGTGCGACGAACGCCTTCTCTTGACAAAGGCATTGTCATGTCAAGAGATATTCTTGCATCCTTATTGTGCAACGTGGTACTCTGACGGTGACCCTTCGGATCCTCGCTTCGGCCCCGCCTCCCCGCCGCTTCTCCCTCCCCTCCCCCCAGCTGCCATGTCCGAACCCGCCCTTCTTCGCACGGTCTCACCGTCCCCGCTGCAGCTTCGCGGCGCGGCGGGCGGCCTGCTCGTCCTCACGCTTCCGCCCGTGATGCGCTTCGACACGCTGCGGATCGCCCTTCGCGACCTCTTCAATGAGTCACCCGGGCGTTTCAAGGGTGCCCGCCTACGGCTCGACCTCGGCACCCGCGACCTCGACCTGATGGAAGTGCGCCGGATCGTCCACCTCAGCAAAGACGAGTTCGACATCGAGATCGTCGGGCTGCAGTGCGAGAGTCTGACCCTCCAGAAGATGGCGGAACGGGAGCTCAAACTCAAGCTCACCGTGGGCGTGCTCGCGCCCCCCGACCCGACGGAGGCCGCCACCGCGTCTCCCTCTGGAGCCGAAGTCACCATCATCGACGAGGAGGGAACCAGCCCGGCGCTGTTCGCCGTGGATGCCGACCTCGCCGGCCCGAACTTCGAGACCGAAGAGGGCAGCACCGACATCGTGAGCCCCTCTGGCGATCCCGAGGACGACGCCGACCTCGGCGGGCGAACCCTCACCCTCCACCACACGCTTCGGAGCGGCGCCTGCGTGCGCTTCGGCGGCGACGTTCAGATTTTCGGCGATGTAAACCCGGGCGCCCAGATCATCGCCGGGGGCAGCATCGTGGTGCTCGGCTCGCTCAAGGGCATGGCCCACGCCGGCACCCGCGACGACACGGCCGTCATCCTCGCGTTTGACCTGCGCCCCACCCAACTCCGCATCGGAAAGGTGATCGGCATCATTCCTGGCGCCGCCCCCGACCGTGCGGCTCGAACCTTCAACCCCGAAATTGCCACCATCGTCGACGGGCACCTTGCCGTCGAAACCTACCGCGGAAAACTCCCGCACCAGAAGGAGAACGCATGAGTGAATGCATCGTAATCACCAGCGGCAAGGGGGGCGTCGGCAAGACGACCACCACCGCGAACCTTGGCGTGGCCCTCGCGCGCTTGGGGAAACGCACGGTCGTCGTGGACGCCGACATCGGCCTCCGCAACCTCGACGTGATTCTCGGTTTGGAAAACCGGATCGTGTACGACCTCGTCCACGTGATCGAGGGGGAATGCCGCCTGCGCCAGGCTCTCATTCGGGACAAGCGTACCGACAACCTCTTTCTGCTGCCCGCCGCCCAGACGCGTGACAAAAACGCCGTGAGCCCGGAGCAGATGAAGAAGCTCGTGGCCGACCTCAAGGCCGAGTTCGACTTCGTGCTCATCGACTGCCCCGCCGGCATCGAGCAGGGATTCAAGAACTCCATCGCGGGAGCCGACCGGGCCATCGTAGTGGTCACCCCCGAAGTGAGCTCTGTGCGCGACGCGGACCGCATCATCGGCCTCGTGGAGGCGGCAGAGTTGCCCGAACCGCAGCTCATCATCAACCGCTTCCGCGCGAAGATGGTGAAAGCGGGCGACATGATGAACAAGGACGACGTGTTGGAAATCCTCGCGATTCCGCTCATCGGCATGGTGCCCGACAGCGAGGACATCATCGTCAGCGCCAACCGCGGCACCCCCGCGGCGTTCGACGACAAGAGCATCGTCGGCGAGGCCTACCGGCGGATGGCCCGGCGCATCACCGGCGAGACGGACATTCCGTTCGTAGCGCTGGAAGAGCCCGACGGTTGGTGGTCAACCATGAAGCGGTGGATGGGACTCGCAGAAGTCCGGGAGGTGGCAGGATGAACAACTTCTTCGACCGACTGTTCGGCAACACCCGAACCGGCTCCAAAGACGACGCGAAGGCGCGCCTCAAGGTGCTCCTCGTGCACGATCAGGTCGATCTCACGCCCAGCCAGCTCGACGCGATGAGGGCCGAGATCCTTGAGGTCATCGCCCGTTACGCCGAGGTGGACCGGGAGAAGGTCGACATCCGCCTCGAGCGTGCTCACGATCAGGTGCGGCTCACCAGCTCCGTTCCCGTTCGCCGGGTCACGTCGCGGGGCGCGGTCCCAGCCTGACCGGGCGACGGTGTAAACGTTTGGTTCCGATCGGTTTGGGCGAGCGGGCAGCGTGGGTGCCAACCGGATACGGATGGAACATGCTTGCCCATCGGCCACGACGCTTCAGCACCGCACCGCGTGAATGCGTCAGAGGATTCACTCTGCTGGAGCTGATGATCGTGATCGCGATCATCGGGATCCTTGCAGCCATCGCGGTGCCGAACTTCATGTCGGCGCAGTACCGGGCGAAGCGGGCCGAGCTTCCGGGTGCCGTCTCGTCCATCAAAATTGCCGAACTTGCCTACGCCGCCGCATACGATGAATTCGTCGACGCGCCGCTGATGCCTCGCTCCGACGTCGAACTCGACAAAACGCAGGCGGAGTGGGACCGCGTCGCGGCCCGCCAGTTCACCGAGATCGGTTGGGCGCCGGACGGCATGGTGCGCGGGAACTATCAGGTAACCGGAGCGTCCGAGACCGACTTTTTGGCGGAGGGCCACTGCGACGTGGATGACGACGACCACCTGTTCATTATGACGGCATCTCACAACGTGGGGGTAAGCACCGCGGTGGGAGACGAATGGGTGTTCTGACACCCCAATACCTCCGCGACGCCCCCCTCGTTCGCCGGCGCATCCGGCTGTTCTTCGCCAACGGCGAGAGTGCGGACGAGGTGCTGTTGGACTTCTTCGAGAGGCAGTCGCAAGGTGGCCCACGGGGCGCGGAGGCCGTGTGGGCCCTCGCAACCAAGCATTGCCTGCGGCGCGTGAGAGACTCCGACCGTCGCGACCTCTTGGTGTCGCCTCTGCCGTCCGATTCTTGGGCGGCGCAGTCGGGCGCAGGCGAGGCACCGGGGATGCGCGCGCTGGCTCACGGCTGGCGCAGCGAGAGCCCCGTGATGCTTGAGGTCCTCGTCTACGCCGAAGTGGACGGCATGAGCGCCTCCCAAATCGCGGACGTCATGGGCAAGCCTCGCGGCTGGGTTGCCGACCTCGTGCGCGCCCGGAGCAGCACGCTCGGCGCATGAATTCCCGCCTCGCCCGCGACGGCCACCTCCTCGACCTCGACGTGGACGCCCTGCTTCGCGGCGAGCTTTCCTTGGAGCACCGCAACGATGTCGAGGGGCACGCTCTCGCCTGCATCTCCTGTCGAAGGCGGGTCGACAAGGGGGATGACGATTACCGGTCCCCGCTCCCCCCCCTGAAGGCGTCCGCGGGGCTCACCCCGCAACCCGCAGAACCCGCGGTACCCACCGGTTCGCCGGCGGGACGTCGCACCGTGAGTTGGAAGGAATTCTCCAAACCGCAGAACGAGAGCCGGCCCCCCAAACCCGCGACGACAGAAAAGTCCACACCTGTCGATTGGAAGCGACAGGCACCCACCCTCTTGCTGCTGGCCGGAGTGCTGGTTGTCATCATTTTCATGTCCTCAAGCGGTGACGACACGTCCGCCCAGGAGGTCTCGCGCGCGCCCAGTACCTTCTCGTTACGAGTGTACCGAGAGCGCGAGGGGTCCCCGGAGCGGCTCCTCGACAGCTCCACCGCGAGAATCGGCGACCGCCTCGACTTCGAAGTCTCCACCCCCAAGTCGGCTCCGCTGTTAATTTTCAGCACCAACGGACAGGGTGAGGTGAAGCAGATCTTTCCCAAATCGGGTGTGGTTGCCCTCGAGATGGCCTCGGGAAACCAGCCGGTGCCAGGGTCCCTGACGCTGAGCGGCGGCCCGGGAGTCGAACGCATCATCGCGCTGAGCTGCCCTGAAGGGATGGTGATCGCCGAGGCCACAGCGCTAGCGGGCGGCGTGCCTGAGAGCGGGAAGACCCCCTCCATTTGGCCGGACTGCGATCAGTCGATCGTTCGCCTCAAAACGCTGCTCTGACACCGGACGCCTAGAAGTAGAAGTTCACGCCCATGTTTCCCTGGACGGCGCCTGCAGCGCTGGGATCCGAGGCGGACTTGTTGAGGTAGCCGACGAAGCGGGCGTCGAAGTCGAGGGACACGGACTCCCCGATCGCGAACTCGATGCCGATGCCGGCGTGCGGTCCCCATAGGGTGTCCTCAGTGGTGAGGTCCCGATCCCCGCTGAGGGGCTGGTCGAGGTTTCGGTCGGTCATCGTCACGCCGCCGAGCACGTAGGGGCTCACCCGTGTCCACGGGAAGGCGAACAGCTGAGCGCTGATCTGCAGGGGCTGCTGGATGCGCGCGCTGCTCTCCGACCATGTGGCATCGTAGTAGGTCCACGAGGCTTCGAAGCCCAGAGATTCGATCGGGCGGTACCGCAGGGAGAGTCCCAAGCCGGCGTCGCCGTAGCTCTCGCCGGGGCCGAAGCCCGAGAGGTAGCTGCCACCATGCACGCCAAGGGAGAAATCGCCCTCGCGATCCACTGCGCGCTTGGGCGCCTTGGCCTGCGACCCACCGCCACCGCCGCCACCGCCGCCGCCGCCGCCGCCGCCGCCGCCGCCGGCCACTACCACCACGGGCGGGCCGTACACGAACACGCCGTGGTACCAGTGGTGCCGGTAACCGGGCCGCCAAGGGGTGTACCAAGCGTGGCGGCCGTGGCGAGCGGCCCAAGCGGAGTGATGCGCCGCCGCCGCGTGCGAAGCGTGGGAGGCCGCGCGGTGCCGCGCAGCCGCACGATAGGCCGGCGCGTGGTGGCCGGCTCGCGCATGGGCGGCGGTGCGGTGGCGCTCGGCCGCCCGGTGGTGCCGGCTCGCCGACGCCGAGCTGGGCTCCGCCCGCTCGTGGCGGCCCGTTTCGCGGCGCTCGGCCGCCTCGTGCGTACGGGCCGCCCGATCGCGCGGCTCGTCGCTCTCGCGGGTGATGCTGCGCCCGCCGTCCTGCTCGGTGTCCAGCTTGCGCCCGGGACCGGACTTGCTGCTGCGTTCGGCCGACGTGCGCTTCTCGCTGCGCTTCTCGCTGCGCTCTTCGGACTCGGAGCTGCCCTTCTTCTTCTCCGAACGTTTCTTGCCCAGCGCATCCCCATCACCCACCAGCGAAACGGGAGCGCTCTCCGCCGGAGCGACCTCTTCGCTCGCTTGAGCGGTGGAACCGAGGGAGAGAGCCAAGAGGAGAGAACCGAACATGAAACACCCGGAGGATGCAGCAGGTACGCCTCGGTGCTGCCCGCCATTCGCCGACGGGCGGAATTAATACCGGCCGACGCCCCTCAGCGCCCCAGACCCGAGCGGACGTCGGCGATCTGCCTCGCTTCCAGAAGGAAGATCTCCGAGCGACCCGAGACCTTCGCGCGCACAAGCCGCCCCGTTTCGTCGGCCTGACCGAGCTCCACCTGCCACCGCGTGCCGTCACCCAGCTCCAACCGCGCCACGGCGCCCGAAGGCGTGAACACCGCGTCGGGCGCGATGGCCGCGGCCCGGAGCTGGGCGAGGATGGCGACGGCCTGATGCACCCCCCGCTGCTCCAGTTGCATGTTCGCGGGCTGGACGACCTCCCATTTGAGCTCCTCCGGCTTCCACCGGGCGGCCACCGTCACGCTGCCCTCGCTCCAGGAAACTTGCGTCACGGCGTGGCGGTCGAGGCCGGCAAGGCTGCGGTCGCGTAGCTCCTCGACCCTGAACTCCAGCGCCTTCTTCACCTTCGACGACACCCGCACCACCTCCGCACGATCGTCGACCTTCAGCCACGCGGAGCGGCTGTCCTCCCGGCTTCCAAGCACAATGGTGTGCGTGGCGCCGTCGGCCAGGACCAGCTCCGCGACCACGGCGGGCTGGTCGAGACCCGCTTCGTAGTCGGGGTTGTGCAGCTCGCCGGCTCGGATGCGCACAAGGTTGTGGGCGATGAGCTCCACAGAGTCGTTGTCGACGGTGAAGCCAGCGCCCTCGAGGCTCCATCGGCCCGGAAGCGGCTTGCCCTTGCCGTCGTTTCCGGCGCTGGGCGCGCGTTGGAACAGCAGCCGTTCGGCCCCCCGGGTCAGCTCCATCCGTTGCACCGACTCGCGCTCCACTTCGAGCACCACACGGTCGCGCCACTCCCCCGCCGGCCGCTCGAACCTTGAGCGCGCTCCCACGGCCGCGCGGTACACCACCTCGCTACCCGGCAGCCGCACGAAGCTGCTGTCCCCCCCGGCCGCCTTGCCGACGATCACGGCGAGCGCAGGGGTTTCGGCGTCGGCCGTGTAGAGTTCGGCCCGGAGCGCGTGCTGGTCGTCCACCGTGTAGTCTTCGAGGTGGCCCACGTCGACCTGCGTGTCCATGGGGATGCCGGCGGCAAGCGCCCGCACGTAGGTATCGACCATCTTGGCGTCAGCGGCGTACTCGAGCGGAGCCACGATCCGCCAAGGCGAGGCAGGATCGGCACGTTCGATCACCAGCATGTTGATCTGGTCGCCGATCGTGAGCCGGGTAACGGCCTTGGGATCGAGCACCGGCAACGAAGGAAGCGCAGAGGTCTCCGCGGCGGGAGCGCGCAGGTCGAGGGCGTTCAGTGCCGCCAACACCCCTGCGACAGCCATGAGTACGAGGCTTTTGGGCGTGAGACTCATGCGGGCACGCGGCGGCGGAGCCACAGCTGTCGCAAGGCGCCGAAGAGGAGCAGAACGGCCGGCCCGCTGAGCAGGTTGAACGCCCGCCACGCAGACCGCTCGCCCGGGGTGGTGGGCGCGAGGCTGGCCACCGAGGCCCGCTTGCTCCGAATTCCGATCAATGACTCGTCCTGCACCAGCCAGTCACACAGGTTCAAGACGAAGGCGCTGTTGTTCGCCACCACATCGGCGCTGGCCGCCACGACCAGCCGCGTGGGCGCCCCCTGCGTGAGGAGCGGCGCGGCCGGCCCGATCCCATCCTGTTTATCGGGCACCTCGGGGTCGCCGGGTGGGGCAGGACGAGTTTCGAAAAAACTCCTCCACGCACCGGTCAAGGCCACGATCAGCGTAAACGGACCCCGCCGCTCCGTTTCCAGCACCTTCTCGAACTGGGCGGGATCGAGCTGCCGAAGGGCTGGAACAGAACCGGAGGACGGGGAGGAGCGTGCGAGAACCGTGGACAGCACCCCTTCCGGGAGCGGCTCCGGCAGCTCGATCGAGGCCGCGAACGGCACCAACAGGCTGTCCAACCCGGCGGTGAGGACGCTGGTCTGCGAGAGGTCGGTGGCCCGAACGATCAGCGGGTAGTTGATCTCTCGGCTCCCCGTCTTGTCGCCCACCCGCACAGGAAAGCGCATCGCCCCGTTCTGCACCCTGTCGAGCACGACGTCGCGGTTGATGCGAACCCCCCAACTCCCGAGGAGCGGATCAAGCCCGCTGTTCACGCGCTCCGCCCTCAAGGATCGCATCTCCGGCCGCGTATTGGTCACGAAGAAGGCGGCGGACCCGCCCCGCATGACGAACTGGTCGATCTGGTAGAGGGCCCGATCGGACAAGAGCTGCTGGGGACCAATCACCAACAGCGCGTCGACCTCTTCGGCGATGAGGCCCTCCCCGCCGAGCTGCACGGGCACCAGGTAGGCCTTCCGCGCCATCCCTTCCACCAGTGCCCGCAACGGGCCCTCGGGTTTCGAGAGGTCGGGCTCGCCGTTGCCGGTGGAGTACGCGAGGATCGGACGGTCCTTCACGGGCTGTTCGAGCCGTCGGATCGCCGCCGCAACGTCGTACTCGAGGCTGGCCAACTGCGTGAGCGACGGCAGCACCTCGGTGCGATCGCCGTGGATGAAAACAGCCCCCATCCACACGGTTCGCAGTTCGGCGCGGTCCTGCTCTCGCACCGTGTATTGCAGCGGCGTGAGGCCGTACCCCTGCGCCTCTGCGGTGCGCTCCGCGTTCCCGGTAGGGTCGACCACCGTGATCTGCATCCGCCCCTTGGAGTACGCCCGGAACTCCTCAAGCTTGTCGCGAACGGCTTGCTCGTGGTTGTTGTAGGGCGCCTCGAGCCCGCGCGTGAAGTACACCTTCACCGAGAGCGGACGCTCCAGCTTTCCTGCCAGCACTTTTGAGGCTTCGTCGAGGCTGTGCAGCCGGTTGGACGTGAGATCGGCGCGGACGAAGTGGGCGCTGCTCCAGAGGCTCCCCAGCACGACGACCAGAATCGTAAGTGCGTACTGAAGGGCGGAGTTGCCGAGGAGCGCACGGCGCGTCACGCCAGCCTCCGGCGTTCGAGCGAGTAGACGGCCGTGTGCAAGCCCAAGGCCGCAAGGCTGCCGAAGTAGACGAGATCGCGCGTGTCGAGCACGCCTCGAGCAAGGTTGTCGAAGTGAAAGGACAGCGACAGGTACTGGGCGATCGGCACCACTCCCGCCGGCACCCTGTCGAGCACGAAGCCCACCACGAAGGGAAACAGCGCCAGCACGAGGGTGCCCAGGAATGCGACGATCTGGGAGCTCGTGAGCGATGACACTCCCGTGCCGATCGCGGCGATGGCCGCTCCCAACAGCAACAGGCCGCCGTAGCCGCCCGCCACCTCACCAAAATCCAGACCGCTCTCGTTCACCATGCGAACCACCCAGGGCGTGGACGAGGCCACACTCTCCGGCACGCCGAGAGCCGCCAACGTGATGGGGTAGCTGAGCGTGCAAAGCACCCCGACCGACACCAAAACGACGGCCGCGAGGAACTTGCCGGCCACCAACTCTTCGTCGCGGATGGGCAGCGTAACGAGCATTTCGATGCTGCCCGTTCGGTACTCCTCCGCGAAGAGCCGCATGGTGACGGCGGGAACGAGGAGCACGAGGAAGAGACTGCTCCAGAAAAACACGCCGCGCATGCTCACGGCGCCTGCGGCAAACAGGTCGTCGAACCACAGGGCGAAACCACCAACCAACACCACGTAGATCGGCACGATCACGTAGGCCAGCGGGCTATCGAAGTAGGCGCCCAGCTCGCGGCGGGCAATGGCGAGGACATTTCGCACGGGGCCGGAAGCTACCCCGGGCGCCCCGGTCGGCAAGGGCAGAATTTGCCTACCTGCGACGCCGACCGCCGGCCACGAGCGCCGCACCGACCGCCAACCAGCCCGCCTGCGCTCCCCCACCGCAGCCACAGTCAGGGAGCGGAGGACCGGCACCGTCGTCCGGCGGCCCGGAGTCGGCCCCGCTGTCGCTCCCGCTGTCGCCGTTCCCAGCAACCGACCGTTCGTGCGCTCCGAGGTCAAAACCCGCCCCCTGCGGCAGAGCGTTGCCGTAGAAATCGCGCTCGCCCACCGCAATCCCATAGGCGCCCACAAGGTTCTCGCCCACGTCGACCACCGGCGACGAATCTTGCAGTTGGTACGCCTCCAGCGTTTCCAGCGCCGCGCCCTCCGCCACCGCCCCGCCCCGCCCCGGCGCAGTGAGGCGAGGATCGACATCGAGCCCCACCAGGCTGCCGCCTACGGTTTCCTGGCCAGTCGCCAAGGCCCAATCCGGCAGGGCCGAGTACGAATCGGCACCCCACTCCAAGAGAAAGGCCGCGCCGCTCGACCAGTAGTCGTTGCCCGCAAAGAGCACATCGGACTGCCCTTCGGCCACTCGCAGGAGCGGCACCCCGCTGGCGGTGACGAACAGGTTGTTCAGGAAACGAAAGTGAGTGGTCGGCCCCCTGAGCTGAGCTGCCGTCGCGGTGCCTGAAGCCGACGGGCTGATGTACAGCGTATTGCCATACACATCGCACCCGTCGAGGGCGCCCGTCTCGGCGCCGGCGGTGATGGCGCCGTACCCGTTCTGGCGGCCGTCATTTTCGCTGATGGTGTAGCGGACGACATTGCCGCCCCACGTCTCTGCGCCGGCGCCCTGACGCAGCTCCACGCCGGCGCCGTCGTTGTCGTGAGCGTAGCTGTACTGCACCACCGAACCGGCAGTGGCTGCGTCCAACGCAAAACCGGCCCCGCCGACGGTCCCGTTCGCCTGATTGCGAAAGGACTCGTTGCGCTGGAGGGTCACGCCTGTCGAGCCCGTCACCCAGAACCCCGCCGCTCCCTCACCCGGCTTGCCATCGCCGCCGTTCCCCCAGGCGCGACTGCGTTCCACCTTCGCACCGCTCACCTGTCCCAACATCACTCCGCCGCCGCTCGGACCGGCGAACGAGGCGTCTCCCAAGTTGTCGTAGAAGTCGCTGGTGCTGACGTAGAGGCCCACGATGCCGTACGGCGACTCCGCGTAGCTGGTGAGGCCGGAGCGCTGGTTGTCGTGGGCGCTGGAGTCGGTGACCCGCACATCGTCGAAGCCCGAGCTGCCGTTCCACCCCCCGAGCAGGATGCCGTGGCGGAACCCGCTGACCTCCACACTTTCGAGGTACACGTGCTCCAGCCGAGTGGCTCCCCCCAGATCGGTGTAGAACTCCACCCCCGCCTTGGTGTTCCGATCGGCGCCGGCGCCAAGAAAGGTCAGGTTGGTGAGGGTGATGCCAGCCGTGTTGTAGGCGTAGAAACCGCCCGAGCTTCCGGCGATCAGCGTGGCCGTTCCCGATCCGAAGGAAGAAAACACCACGGGCGCGGTGGGATCGCCCGCATCGCGTTCATCGAGCGTGAGGCTCCCGTTGAACGATTGGCCGCCCTCGAAAAGCACCTGGTCACCGGGCAGGAGCACCTGGCCATTCACCTTGGAGAGCGTCTGCCAGGCCTCCCCCTCGGAGGTGCCCGAGGCGGTATCGGTGCCGGCGGCGGCGACGTAGTAGACGGTTGCCCCAGCGGGCAGCGGGACGAGCGCCAAGAGGGCACCGAGGGCAAGACGGGAAAACAAGGCGGGCTCCGGCGTGGGCGTCGATTAACTATCAGCAACGGCCGCGCGGAGCGGGTGCTACATGCGCGGCGGGGGGCGACGATCATGGCCGGGTCAAAGCTGGGCGGCTGGCGTGCCGCAGGAGTGGCCGCGCTGGTGGGGTGCGCGACGGTCGACCCGGCGGGCACGGCGGCGTCGAGCCTGCCTCAGCCCGCGCTGGTCGACCAGACCTTTGCGCTCGGCGCACCCTCCGGCTCGATCGCGCCGCTCCTCGACATCAACATGGGGCCCGCACCCCACGGGAAGGGCACGGGTGACCTCGCGGCGCTCTACGTAGAGCGCGGGGTCGCTCGCATCCGCACGCACGACTTCAAAGGTGCATTCGACCTCTCCGCGCCGGACTACAGCGCCACCGACAGGGTGCTCACCCGCATCAACTCGGGCGGCTTCGGCACCTACCTTCGACTGGGCGACTCCTTCGGCGCGGGGGCCACCCAAGCCGGCAAGGACGAGCTGGTTCGGTCGATGGTGGCGATGTTGGACCACGTGCAAGGGGGCAGCGACAAGGCCCATCCTGTGCAGTTCGTGGAGGTGTGGAACGAGCCGGACAACAGGGAGTTCTGGACCCAGGGCGACGATGCCTACATCGCCTTGTACATCGCCGTCGCCAAAGAAATCCGCACCCGGCACCCGGCCGTGAAAATCGGGGGGCCTGCGCTCACGCCCGCCGGCGTGCTCACCCAACGGGGGCGCACATTGGTGTCGCGCTTCCTGACCGAGGTGAAGGCCGCCGGCGCGCCGCTGGATTTTCTGTCCTGGCATCTGTACTCGAACCACCCCGAAGAATTTGCCTCGGCCGCTGAGTTCTACCGAGAAGCAAGCGTCAAGGCGGGCTTCGGCGATCTCGACCAGCACATCACCGAGTGGAACACGGCCTTCCGCGCGGCGAAGGGCAGCGCCGAGGATGCCCGAAAAAAGACGGGGAAGGCGGGCGACGGCGGCGGGAAGCGCCGCGCCGGAGACAACAAGCGGGGCGGCCTCGAAGGCGACCGCGACCCCGCGGAGCAAGCGGAGCGACAAGCCGAGAAGACCGACCCGCAGCTCCGCATCGGCGCCCGTGCTTCCGCGCTCACCACCGCAAGCTGGATCGCGCTCCAGCTCGGGGGCGTGGACCAAGCCTATTTCTACCGCGGCCCCGACCCCGCCCCGTACCCCTCCACCTTTTACGGGATGTTCTACAACGATGGTCGGCCGAAGCCCGCGGGGTACGCCGCTCTTCTCTGGAAGCGCATGGTGGACCACCCCGATCGCCTCGACGTTACCGGCTCCGCCCGCGGGCCCATCTGGGCGTTGGCGGGCCGCTCCGCCTCCGGCGAAACGGCCGTGCTACTGGCGAACGAGTCGAATCGCGCCGTGTCGTGGGGCCTCCAGTGCCCCGCCGGCGCCGCTCTCCCGGTCCGCACCGAGAGCATCCGGGACGCTGCAACCGCGGTGGAGGCGGGAACGCAGCCCGACTGCTCGGGCACGCTTCAGGCTTACGAAGTGCGGTTGCTCACGGTGGGTAGGGGCGGGACCGATCAGGGCTGATCCCAATCCGGGCACGATCGCGCCCCGCGCTGAGCCACAGCAGCAAGCCCAGCGGAGTCTCTTGGCCGCCCGGCCCGTCCTCGTTCGGCACCGCGGCGGGACGAGGCGGTGACGGGCCCGAGGTGGGCCAGCTGTGTGACGCTGTCGGCCGTGGCGACCGAGCCCCGCTGCGGGGCGAGCGGAGGCGCGGCCGATAGCGGCAGGCCCCCGCGCCAAGGCTCGTCTCTCCTGACGCTGTCCCTTCCGAGGTCCGCGGCTGGCCATGGACCTTCGCGCCACCGGCGCCGCGTCCTGCGCGGCGAAACGCATCGAGGTCAATCGTTCGCCCCCACATGCTCCCGGATCGCCGCATTCACCGCGCCTGCAGCGTGGAACGTGAGCCCATGCCCTGCGTCGGGGATGGCAAGAAGGCGTGCGTTGGGAATCGAACGGTGCAAGAAGTCGGAGTGGAACGGGCGCACCAGCAGGTCGCCCTCCGGCTTCACCACGAGCGTGGGGGTGCGCAGGCCGGGGAGCCGGCCTCTCGTGTTGTGCCTGATCACGGCCAGGAGCTGGAGCAGCGCCGTGCGCCGCGGGGGCCGCCGCCCCACCTGAAGCTGCATTCTCGACCGCAGGTCGTCGGGGTCGACCGTAGCCAGAAACGAACGCGGGTAGAGCAGCTTCGTGAGGTTCGCCACTCGGCGCGCTTGCGGGCCGAACGCCGCCTGCACCCAATGAAACACCCCGCGAGGCGTCGGAATCACCCCGAATGGCCCCCCGGCATGGGTGGCGATCAGCGTGAGCGACCGCACCCGATGGGGCGCGGAGAGCGCGAGCTCCTGAGCAACCATGCCTCCGAGGCTCACGCCCACGACGTGAAAATCGCTCCACCCCAACGCGTCGGCCACGCTCAAGGCATCGCCGGCGAGGTCGACCATCCGAAACGCCTTGGGCGGGAGGTCGCTCTCGCCAATGCCACGATGATCGAACCAAGCGAGGGTGTGATCGTTTCGTAGCCCCTGCACCTGGGGCAGCCACACGCTGCCTCGCATCCCGAAGCCCATCACCATCAAGAGCCGAGGCCCACCTTCTCCGCCCGTGGTGTCGTAGGCGATCCGCAACGGGGTGGGGGTCATCTGCATGGCCGGCTAAGCTATCTCCTCTCGCCAGCGCCGGCTGCGCGCAACCTCCTGCCCGTAGGCCTCCACCTCCGCTTCGCGGCGCTCGTCGCTCCAACCGAGCTTGAGTTGCATCCGAGCCGCCACTTTGGGTGCGGCGAGGAGCCCCTGGTCGGTGTCGCGGAAATAGAGTTGGGTGCGCCGGATGAGAACGTCCCGCACCGTGCGGGCCAACTCGCGGTCGACGGCGAAATCCACCTGTGCCATGCGCTCTGGTCTGCCGGGGGTCATCGGCTCGCCGAGCAGGGGCTCGGCAGCGATGAGGCGGGCCACGTCCATCGCCCGGGTGCCGTAGGTGGCCACGAGCAGCTCAGCCACGGCGTCGTCGAGAGGGCAAACCTCCTTGACCAGTCGTTCCACTCGGGTGGCGTCGTCGTCCTCCGGCCAGCCTACAGCGCCGGGGAGCGGCTGCCGGGCGGTGTAGGCCTCGGCGAGGGGCGCTTGCACCGCGCCGGTTAGCCGCAGCAGGGCGACGGCCCGATCGACGAGCTCTCCCGACATCTTTCGGTAGGTGGTCAGCTTGCCGCCCGCGATGGTCAAGAGCCCGTCCGAGTCCACGTGGATTTCGTGTTCACGGCTCACACTGGAGGTGGTGCCGGAGCTGGCGATCAGCGGACGCAGCCCGGCCCACGTGGCCACCACGTCGGCAGGCCCAAGTTGGCTGCCAGGAAAATAGTAGGCCATGCACGCAAGAAGGTACCGGATGTCGGCACCGGAGCAGGCGACGTCGGCGGGATCCCCCTCGTAGTCGGTGTCCGTCGTGCCAATGTACGTGCGGTCGCCCCATGGGATGGCGAAGAGAACCCGCTTGTCGTCGGGGTGGTTGCACACGACCGCGTGGCGTAGCGGCAGGCGCTCCCGCGGGACAACCGCGTGTACGCCCTTGGTGGTGCGCAGCAACGGCGGACGGTCGCCAGCGGGGTTACGAACCCGATCCGTCCACGGGCCTGTGGCGTTGATCACCACGCTGGCGCGCAGCTCGCGGGTGGTGCCCGCGTGGCGGTCGAGCACCGTCACCCCAACCACCCGCCCGGCCCCGTCGCGCAGAAAACCGGTCGCCCGCGTCCAGGTGAAAATCTCGGCACCGTGCGCCTGCGCGTCGAGCGCGTTTTCGAGGGTGAGCCGCGCGTCGTCGGTGGAGCAGTCGTAGTACAGCGGCGCACCCCGAAGACCCTCGCGGAGCAGTGCAGGCTCGGCCTCTCCGGCCTCCTTGGGCGTGAGGTTCTTGTGGATTTTCGGGGAGCGGAACAGCGAGAGCCCGTCGTACAACCACATCCCGAGGTTGAGCGTGGCCGGACTCAGTTTTCCACCCTTGTAGAGCGGGAAAAGGAAGCCGAGCGGGTTCACGAGGTGGGGGGCGATCTCCAGAAGCACGCGCCGCTCGCTCACCGACTCGAACACCAGCGAGATTTCGCCCTGCTGCAGGTAGCGCAGGCCCCCGTGCACCAGCTTCGAGGAGCGCGAAGAGGTGCCGTACGCGACGTCTTCCTGCTCCACGAGCGCGACCTTGAGGCCGCGCATCGCGGCATCGCGGGCCGTGCCCGCACCCACGATGCCGCCGCCGATGATCAGGAGGTCGTAGCTCATGCGCGCGCTTATCCTGCGGGTTAGCTCGGCGACCCCCGCCGGAGAGCCCCATGGCCCGCTACAACCCCGCTGAGATCGAGCCGCGCTGGCAAGCCCGCTGGGAGGCCGACGACACCTACCGTACCGACGAAGACCCCGCCAAGCCGAAGTTCTACGGCCTCGTGATGTTCCCCTACCCCTCCGGAGCGGGCCTGCACGTGGGGCATCCCGAGTCGTACACGGCGGTGGACGCGGTGGTGCGGTACAAACGTGCGAACGGCTTTCGGGTGCTGCACCCGATGGGGTGGGATGCGTTCGGGCTCCCCGCCGAACGTTCCGCGGTGCGTGAAGGCATTCACCCGCGCATCATCACCAAACGAAACACCGACAACTTTCGCGGCCAACTGAAGCGCCTCGGCTTCTCCTACGACTGGAACCGCGAGGTAAACACCAGCACCCCCGACTACTACCGCCACACCCAGACGATCTTCCTCGAGCTCCACAAGCGTGGTCTCGCCTACCTCGCCGATGTGCCGGTGAACTGGTGCCCGGCGCTCGGCACCGTGCTCGCCAACGAAGAAGTGCAGGACGGGCGGTACGTGGAAACGGGCGACCCTGTGGAGCGGCGCGTGATGAAGCAGTGGATGCTGCGCATCACCGCCTACGCGGAACGCCTGCTTGCGGACCTCGACGGGCTCGACTGGCCCGCAGGCATCCTCGAGATGCAGCGCAACTGGATCGGCCGAAGCGAGGGGGCGGAGGTGCGCTTCGGAACCGACGCGGGCGACCTCGTGGTGTTCACCACTCGCCCCGACACCCTGTACGGGGCCACCTTTTGTGTGCTGGCACCCGAGCACCCGCTGGTGGGGAAACTCTCCACCAACCCCGCAGTGGCCGCGTATGTGGCCGCCGCCAAGAACCGTTCCGACCGCGACCGCACTGCCGGCGCCGAGAAGGACAAGACGGGGGTGTTCACAGGCAGTTTCGCGATCAACCCGGCCAACGGTGCACGCGTGCCGATTTGGGTGGCCGACTACGTGCTCATCACGTACGGCACCGGCGCCATCATGGCCGTGCCCGGGCACGACGAACGAGACTTCGCCTTCGCCCGCAAGTTTGATCTGCCGGTGGTGCGCGTGGTGGAGGGCGGCCCCCTCCCCTTCCCCGGCGAGGGGGTGGCGTGCGCGTCGGGCTCGCTCGACGGGCTCATGACGGCCGAGGCGAAACGCCGCATCACCGCTGAGCTGGAGGCCAGCGGAAAGGGCGAAGGGAAGGTGCGGTACAAGCTGCGTGACTGGCTGTTCTCGCGCCAGCGGTACTGGGGCGAGCCCTTCCCGATCGTCCACCTCGCCGACGGCACGCTGCAGGTAAGCGAAGACCTGCCGGTGATGTTGCCGGAGATCGACGAGTTCCGGCCGACCGACTCAGGGGATCCCCCACTCGGGCGCGCCACGGACTGGGTGAACACCACGTGGCAAGGCCAGCCGGCGCGGCGGGAGCTGAACACGATGCCCCAGTGGGCCGGCTCCTGCTGGTACTGGCTCCGGTATATGGACGCACACAACCCCGAGCGTCCCTTCTCCCCGGAAAAAGAGGCGTTGTGGGGCCCAGTCGACCTGTACGTGGGTGGCGTGGAGCACGCGGTACTGCATCTGTTGTACGCCCGCTTCTGGCACAAGGTGATGTTCGATGCGGGATGGGTGCACACCGTCGAACCCTTCCAGAAGCTGTTCAACCAGGGGATGATTCTGGCGTACAGCTACCAAGACGCCGCGGGCAAGTATTATGGTCCCGAGGCCGTGGAGGAACGCGGCGGGGCTTGGTTCGTGAAGGGGGGAGACACCCAAGTGAGCACCCAAATTGAGAAAATGTCGAAGTCGCGCCTGAACGTGGTGAACCCGAACGATGTGGTGGACGAGTTCGGGGCGGACGCGCTGCGCCTCTATGAGATGTTCATGGGGCCGCTGGAGCAGGTCAAACCTTGGCAGACCACTGGAGTGCAGGGCGTGTACCGATTCTTGGAGCGTGTCTGGCGCCTGTTTGTGGACGAGGAGACCGACACGCTGCGGGTGGGACAGACGCTGAGCCCCGAGGCCAACCGCGCCCTGCAGGTGGTCATCAAAGAAGCCGGAGACGGCATCGAGGCGATGCGTTTCAACACGCCCATCGCGAAGATGATGGAGTTCGTGAACGCATGCAAAGGGCAGGCGCTCCCGCGCGGCGCTGCCGAGTCCTTCCTGCTCATCCTCCACCCCTGGGCCCCGCACATCGCCGACGAACTGTGGAGCCGACTCGGCCACAGCGGCAGCATCTACGGAAACCCCTGGCCGGTCTACGACGCCGCAGCGCTGGTCGTGAACACCGTCACGATCGCGGTTCAGGTGAACGGGAAGCTGCGCGGCACCTTCGACGCGGAACGTGGCGCCGCCCGGGACACCCTGCTCGCCGCCGCACGCGCGGTCGACAACGTGGCAAAACACCTCGATGGATTCGAGGTGATCAAAGAAATTGTCGTGCCCGACAAGCTCGTCGGGTTCGTCGTGAAAGGCTGAATCAACCCGCCGGCGCCCGCCGGAAACGGAGGCCCCCGTGGCCGTCTTGAAGATCACGACCGAGAACTTCCAGTCCATGGTGCTCGAGAGCCCCGTGCCGGTGCTGCTCGACTTCTGGGCCGAGTGGTGCCGGCCTTGCCGGTCCATCGGTCCGGTTCTCGAAGCGTTGGAGGCCAAACGGGGCGACTCGCTTCGGGTGGGGAAGGTGAACATCGACGAAGAGCCCGCGCTCGCCCAGGCCTTCGGTGTTCAGAGCATTCCCCTGCTGGTCGGGATGAAGGGCGACGCCGTCGTGGCCCACGACGTCGGGTGGAAGGGGGCTGCCGCGCTGGAAGCGTTGGCCGATCGCACGATCGAAACTCCTCGGCCCGCGTCGGTGCGCGAGGCGAGCGTGATCGAGCTGCGGAGCGCCCTCGAAGCCGGCCAGCCCGTGTTGGACGTCCGCAATCCGGACGAAACGGCGGGGGGGCACGTTCCCGGTGCGATTCTCATTCCCCTCCCCGAGCTTCAGGCGCGGGTAGGTGAGCTGGCCAGCTACGCGGGGAAGGACCTGTACGTGATCTGCAAGAGTGGCGGACGCAGCGCGCAGGCCGCCGCCTTCCTGAACACGCAGGGGCACCAAGCGATCAACGTGGCGGGCGGAACCCTCGCGTGGCAGGCGCAGGGGTTCCCGGTCGGGGTGTGACGGGGTCCGCGCCTACCCGACCAGCGACCGCACCGCGAGTGAGCCACCCGCGAAGAGCAAAACCACGAACGTGCCCGTTCGGAAGGGCCCCGGCGCCGCCCGATCGTGCACCCACCCGCCGATGGGCACGCCGAGCAGCAGCGCGGGCAGCAACCACAGCGTGCCCTCCACCGATGCCGCCGTGAGCGTGCCCATTTGGGCGTAGCGCCACAGGAGAAGCACCCCGAGGACGAGCCACACCGCTTGGAGCGTGGCCCGAAACCGCCCCTTCTCCGGCAGCTCCCCGCCAACCACCCACACTAGGAGCGGCCCGCCGCAGGAAAAGAGCCCGTGAATCACGCCCGCGCCGAACAGCGCCGCACGGGCGGCCCATCGCCCCGGCGGCGCCTCCCGCACCCGGGCCAACTCCGCCACAGCGAGGAGCGCGACGAACGCGCCAAACACCGCCTTGAGTCCGGTGCCGCCCACCCGATCGCCGAGCAGCAGCGCGAGCGCGAACCCCGCCCCCATGCCGGGCGCCACCCGGCGACCGATCAGTCGCCAATCCACCAGCGCGTGGTCGCGAGCCACGAACCAACAGGCGAGCAGCACGTTCACGGGCACAAGCTGGGCGAGCACCTCGTCGACCGACATCAAGTGGCTCGCCAACGTGACGGTCACGACGGTGGCGCCGAACCCCACGGTGGCCTCCACCACCAAGGCGCCGAGCACGATCGCGAACAGCGCCGGGTTCACGCGCCCGCGCGCAGGAGTCGACCGGGAAGGGCGCCGGTGAGCGTGCCGTCGCGCGTGATGGGCACACCGTGGACGAGCGTGGCGCGGTAGCCCGTAGCGTCTTGGAGCAGGCGCTGGCTGCCGCCGGGAAGGTCGCGCACCATGCGCGGGCGGTGGAGCTGGAGCGCGGCGTGGTCGATGACGTTGAGGTCGGCGCGCAGACCCTCGCGGAGCACGCCCCGATCGGTCAGGCCGAGGAACGCGGCGGGGCGAGCGGTGAGGAAGCGCACCGCACGCTCGATCGGCCAGCGGTCACGGGCCCGATCGCGCGCCCAGTGGCTCAACAGGAAGGTGGGAAAGCTCGCGTCGCAGATGGTGCCGACGTGCGCGCCGCCGTCGCTCAGCCCCGGCAGGGCCTGCGGGTGGCTCATCATCGTGCCCACCGAGTCAAGGCTGAACGCGTGGTAATTGAAGATGGGAAAGTAGAGCAGCTCGTGCCCCTCGCGCTCGAGGAGGGCGTCGTAGAGCACCTCCAGCGGGGCGAGCCCGCGGCCCCGGGCCTGTGCCCCGATCGAGTCGGCGAGGCCCGGCTCGTAGTTCGGCACGTCGCCGAGCCGGAAGAACTTGAACGAAACCTGGTCGATGATCGAGAGCAAGCGGTCGACCAGAGGCGGGATCGCGCTGCCGTCGCCCGCGACCGCCACGCCCGGTTCGGTGAGGATGCGCTGACGCACGGCGGGGTCGCGCAGCGCACGCACCCGCTCCGCCAGCGGCAAGCCAGCAAGAGCCTGAAAGCTTGGCTTGCCCATGAAGGGGTGGAAGGTCGCGGTGAGGCCGATGAGCACACCAATCCCGCGCGGCGCCACCTGCACGTGCATCGGAATCCCCGCCGCCACTGCGGCGTCCGTCCGGGCGAGAATTCGTTTCCACTGAGTGGGGTCGCCGTCGCGCTCGGAGAGCGAGACCGAGGTGTGGTGGGAGCCCGCGGCGCGGGCCATGGCCTCGATGACGTCGAACTCCCGGTCAAAGGGTTCGCTGCCCGCGGTCATGTCGAAGTCGCTCACCGCCTGGAGCACGCCATGGCCGAGGCCGTCGAAAGCCTGAGCGAGTCCGACGAGCTCTGCGGCGGTGGCCTCGGAAGCCGGCGTCGCCGCGCCGGTGGCGGAGCGGTGGTTGTCGGTGCGGCCGGTGGAGAAGCCCACCGCGCCGGCCCGAAGGGCATCGCGGAGGTGGGCACGCATCGCGGCGATGTCATCCTCGGTGGCAGGCTCGTGCGCAAGGCCGCGCTCCCGCATCACGAAGACCCGGAGCGCGTCGTGCGGCACCTGCGCCGCGATGTCGAGGGTGCGGGGGGTGGCCGCGAGGGCGTCGAGGTAGCTCGGAAAGTCCGTCCAGTTCCAGCGGATGCCCTCGGCCAAGGCGCTGCCCGGGATGTCCTCGACCCCCTCCATCAACGCGATCAACGCGGCCCGATCCGCCGGATGGACCGGCGCGAAACCGACGCCGCAGTTCCCCATCACCGCGGTCGTTACGCCGTGGAGCGAGCTCGGCGCCATCGTCGTGTCCCAGCTCACCTGACCGTCGTAGTGGGTGTGGAGGTCCACGAACCCCGGCGTGACGATTGCGCCTTCCGCGTCGATCACCTCGGCGGCGGCTTCGCCGTTGAGCTCCCCGATCGCCACGATGCGCCCGCCCCGCACGCCCACGTCAGCGCGAAACGGCGCGCCGCCCGTGCCGTCCACCACGGTGCCGCCGCGAATCATGACGTCGACCATCGTTGCTCCGAGTGGGTGCGCGCTGCGGTGTAGTCGAGGTCGCCTTCGGCGTCGAGGGTCTCAGAAGCCTCCACTGGTCGGGTCGCTCGCGACGAGCCACATGAGAGCCACGAACACGATGGCGAAGAAAATCAGCATCAGGAGCACTAGAATCAGCAACAGCAATGAAACGACGACCGCAAAGAGCAGCCCCCACGCCACCGCCCGGCGCTTCTCCACTCCGGCCAGCCAGAGCCCGATTCCCGCGCCTGTCCACAGGACCAAGAGGGCGGCTAGCGGGAGAAGCAGGTCGCGGAGCACGGTTCCCCCCTACCACGAGCGCCGCGGGGGCCGTGGCGCCCCTGGGTGGGGCGAAAGCCACGGGTCCCCCGGTTCCGTTGACACAGGCCTCGCGCACTGGTATCATTCTGCTATGCAAGCACTTCACATCCGTGCGGTTCCCGACCATGTCGTCGCGGCCCTCAAACGGCGGGCGCGCGCCAACCATCGTTCCCTTCAGGGCGAGGTCCTCGCAGCCTTGGAGGACGCGGCGCTTCGCGCTCCGCCGCCCGAGCGGCCGGCTCCGCTTCATCTGGCCCTTTCCCACGCACCCGCCACCGGGTCTTGGTCTCGCGAAGAGACCTACGACGACGATGCGCGTTGATCGTTTCGTCGACACCAATGTGCTGCTCACGGCGACAGCGGTTGCACGGCCCGGCCACGGCGCCGCTCTCGCCCTCCTCGATGCCGCGTTTGCAGAGCGCTCGCTGTTCCTCTCGGGTCAGGTGCTTAGAGAGTACATCGCCGTTGCGACACGACCGGCCGCAGTGAACGGGTTGGGCCTACGTGCAACGGAGGCGATCGGGAATGCCCGGCAGTTCCTCGACCGAAGCAACTTCCTTCAGGAGGACGACACCGTTCGGGACGCGCTGTTCCGCCTCCTGGAGTCCATCCCGTGCTCCGGGAAGCAGGTGCACGACGCGAACATCGCCGCCACCATGATCGCGCACGGGATCGGTGTGTTGGTGACGCTCAACCCGCAAGACTTCGAGCGCTTCGTGCCTTCGATCCGGGTTCGCGGTGTGAGCGCACACGCCACCGACTGAAGGCACTCCCCGCCCGCTTAGCCCCGCCGCCGCATCGGGTGTGCTACGCCTCCGGAGTGTTCCTGCTCCTTGCCGCGTGTTCGCCGCTCCGCGCCCCGGTGAACGACACCCGCCGAGACACCGACCCGCCCCCGGACACCGCCCCGATCGAGTGTCCGTGGTCAACGCCGGAGCAGCCCAACGATCGTGCCCTCTCGTCCAACGTGTCTGGCAGGCAAGAGACCACCACGGTCGACGGCTACTCGGACAGCTATCTGTACGACGCCACCGACTATGTGAAGGTCGGCGTCCGCGAGGACTGGGGCGGAAGCGTGGTGTTCTTCGGCCTCACCGACGGAAACGCCGGCGTCAACGGAACGAATACCATCGACGGAAACGACACCGGGCGCGAAGTGCAGATCGCGCTCTACGACCCCGATCGTGCCATGCAGGGCTGCGCTTGGGACGCCTCCTGCGCGGCCGCCGCGAGCACCTGTCCCGTGTCGATTACCTATTTGGGTTGGAACCCGGTGCAGGGGGGCAACCGCTGCAACAACGGCTCGGGCGTGACGTACGCGGGTGCGGAGTCGGACGGCGGACTCACCATCACCACCACGCCCCTGCAATGGAACCCCGACTGGGACGCCACGGACTGCACAAGCGATGGATGCTCCGATGACGCTGCAGCGCACCTGTCAGGCGGGATCGAGCTGACGCAGACGCTGCGGTTCGCGCGGACGCATGCTGTGGAATTGCGGTACACCGTCACGGAGACGGAGGGCATGTCCCACGCCGCCACCAACCACGAGATGCCCACGCTGTACGCATCCAACGGCACAGCCGGCCCCGACCTCTGGCGGCTCCTGATGTCCGACGGCACCCAAGTGGCGATCGACACCTCCGCAAACGACGGCTTTTACTACACGAATGCGACGAGCCCGCAGCCTTGGGTCACGCTCCAGGACGCGAGTAGCACGTACGGTGTGGGAATCCTGTACGAGAACGGGGTCACGCAATTCCAAGGATGGCAAAATCGGTCGCTGCCGTTCAACAACGTCCGGGCGCTGTTCCCGTTTGAGATCCCGGCGTGGGGCACCGTCAACGCGCGTGCCTACCTGTTGATCGGCGCGTTCGACACCATTCGGTCGGAGGCCTCGACACTGCTCACCAGCCTGCAGCCCTTCGGCAAGCTCGACTCCCCCGCGAACGGAGCCTCCGTTCGCGGCGAGTTGGAAGTGGCAGGCTGGGCGATCGACAATCGAGGGATTGTGCAGGTCGTCGCACGCGTGGACGAAGTCACCGAAACCGTGCTGTCCTACGGCGCCGCGCGGCCCGATGTGGCCGTTGCGTGGCCGGGGTACCCCGACGGGAAGCGCGTCGGGTTCACCGGCACCGTGTCGCTCGACGCCGGTGCGTGTCACCTCTTAGAGATCGTAGCCGTCGACACCGACGGCAACGAGCGGACGATCGATCGTGCGTTGGTGACGGTGTCGGCTCCGTGAGCGGGCTCGTGCGGAGCGCGGCCCTCCCCCTCCTGCTCCTCGCGGCCTGTCACGACCTCCCGCCGTCCGTGGGGGCGCCCACGCTCACTCCCGACGCCGCGCTCCCCGCCGTCGTCCACGCGGTCTGGGACGCCGAGGAGGGCGCTACCACCTGGTTGGAGCTCGGCTTGGACGGCGAACTGGTGCGTTCCACGGCGGAGGGTGCCGAAGCAGAGTCCACGCTCCTCGCGCTGCTGCCGGGGCGACAGTACGCTGCGCGCGCGGTGGCGCGGGACGCCGAAGGCCTGACCGCATGGTCTGACGAGGTCGCGTTCACCACCGAGAGCCCACCGCCGGACTTGCCCGAGCTTACCGTGTCCGATGGGGACGCCAGCGCCTGGGCGGGGGATGGACTCGTGCTCGTACCCGTGCTCCAGCTCGGCATTGCCAGTTGGGTGACCTTTGTGGACCGCGCGGGCGAGTATGTGTGGTGGAACGCCGCACCCGCTGGACTCATCATGCCGAGCGTGCGCATCACGGCCGATGGCCGAGGCGTGCTCTACGAGGTGAACGACCTCGAGTACGATCATCCTGACGGGGGCGTCCACGTCGTGGCCTTCGACGGATCCTCGCGTAGCTTCACCCCGGCGCCGAAGGTTCATCACGACGCGGTAGACCTGCCCGATGGCCGTATCGCCTGGCTCGAGCACGAAGAGCGGGAGCTGGAAGGCGAGGACGGCGTGGTGCGCAGTTGGTCGGGCGACGTGCTGATGGAGGCCGAAGTCGGCGCGCCAGCAGGCAGCGCGCGGAGGGTGGTCGCGAGCTTCGACGCCGGCGGCCACACCCCCTGGGTCGGCTGCACCCACACGCAGCAGCTCTTCTACGACGCCGTTTCCCTCGACTGGACACACACCAACTCCCTCGGCTACGACGCGGCCACCGACGACTTCTTCCTGCTCTCCCACCACACCGATGCGCTCCTGCGAGTGGACCGAGGGAGCGGCGAACGGGTGTGGGAGTTGGGAGGGCGCTTCGGCGAGTTCACCGACGTGGCGGGGGACGTGCCCAACGCCGAACAGCCGTGGCGGGTGGACGGACCCAACGAGACTTGGTGGAGCCACGGCCACGTTGGGGAGTTCTGGGAGGGCGGCTTCGCGCTCTTCGACAACGGATTCCACCACGAACGGCCGGTGTCACGCGTGGTTGCGTACAGCTACGACGAAAGCGCCCGCACGGTGGAACGCACGTTTGCGTTCGAATCTGAGGCACACAGCCTCTCGCCCGCGCTCGGTGACATGCGCCGACTGCCGGGCGGCAACTGGCTGGCGGTGTGGTCGATGGCGGGCATGATGACCGAGCTCACGCCGGAGGGAAGGGTGGTGTGGCGCCTTCAGGCCGAGCTGGGCAGCGCGTTGTTGCGCTCTGGCTACGTGGAGTCGGCGACGATGGAGGCGGAGGAGTGAGCGTGGGGGGGGCCGCGCGCCTACGCCGCTGCGACGAACACGCCAGCCAGTACGTCCGGGGGCGCCTCGCCGTGCTCGACCCGGTCGGCGAGCACATGGAGAGCGAGCGCGATGGCGCGAGACAGGGCCTCGTCGCGAGTTGCTCCGTAAACCATGCAGCCGGGCAGGTCCGGAACGTCAGCGATCCATCGGTCGTCGGCCTCGCGGTCGATCTCGACGGCGAACCGAGCGCCCGGCTGCGCGGCGGCTGACGGGGGCGCGGATGGGTGAGCCATGGGAACCATCTACGGCCGGCGAGGGGGGCCGTCAACCTACGCCCCCAAAACCGCAAAACGCCCGCCCCAGGCTTTACCCCCGAGACGAGCGCCGCTTTTCGATGGAGCCGAAGATGGGATTTGAACCCACGACCTGCTGATTACGAATCAGCTGCTCTACCCCTGAGCCACTTCGGCGGGCGCCGCGACACTAAGCGCCGACCCCTCCCCCGTCAAGCAACCGCAAAGGCGGTGAGATGTGCCTGCCCGTCGGGCTCCAGCACCGGCGGCTCCACGAAGCGCCGCAAGAGGTCGCGGAACGGCTCCGCCCCCCCGGCCACCGCCGCGAGGTAGTCCGCTTCGGCCTGCCCGGAGAGCGGACTGAACGTGCCGGCGCGCCCCACCGGCGTGAGCTTGGCTTCCGCCAGCGCGAGGGTGTATCGGCGCATGCGCGCCGCCGTGGTGGTGACCCACACGGGGTGGTGGTCCGCCACGCGCTGCACACGGGCCCCAGCGGTGGAACCGCCGGGAGCGACCTCGTCGAGTGACACGAGGGCGGCCGCGGCGACAACCGCGTCGGAGGCCGCCCACAACGGGTCGTCGGCCTCCACGGAGAGCTGCACGGACACGTGGCCCTGCAGCGGGCCGTTCCCCGGGAGCAGCGCGTGCCGCACGAACCGGAAGGCCTGCCCCGCACCTTCGACCACGTGGGTGACGAAGGGGAGCTTCGCCCCTCCCGTGAGCGTCACCTCCAACGCATGACGCATCCGCAACCAGCTCACCTCCTCGGCGAGCCCTTCGGGAGCCGCTGCCCCGAACAACGCGACGACCCGTGCGGGTGGAAGGTCCACAAAAACGTCGCCCTCCACCTCTGCGCCCTCGAGGCTCACCTTGCCGGGCGCGAGGCCCAGAAGCCGCACTCCCACGCGCAGGTCGATGCCTGACAGGAGGCCGGACAGCTCCGCCACCTGGCCCTCCGACGGCGAACAGGCGTGACCGTCCAGAGCAGGGCCGTGAACCGCGCGGGCCACGTTGGCGGTGACGCCATCAGGGGAGCCGAACCGACGCTCGCAGTAGGGCACGAACAGCCGCTCGACGACCGGCGCCCCGTAGCGCTGCCGCAACCAGTCCCGGTAGGTGCGAATCTCCTTGCCGCCGCCGATCAGCCGGGCGAGCTCGAGTTCCAGACGCGAACGCCCCCACGCGGCCGCCGCCCCCGGCACCGTGCCCGCCGGAAACAGCGCAGGCAACACGAAGCGAGAGAGGGGCAACGCATGGACCGCGCCACCGACGCACAGGCCCGCGGTGAGCGCGGGCGCCGCCCGCAGACCCGCCGGTGGGCGTTCCCAGTGGGTCGTGCCCAGCCCCACGGGAATGTCGGGGTGGGCGAGCCCCCCGAGGGCGCCGCCCTCCTGCAGCAGCACGACCGACCGGCCCGCCGCAAGAAGCGCCGCCGCCGCCCGAAGTGCGCCAATCCCCCCACCTACCACCACCGCTTCTGCCATCGTCCCTGCCCCGCCCGCGGCCGCGTAATCCGGGCGGCGGATTCGGGCATCGGTGGCGGTAGGGCGTACGGCGGCGGGGTCCGGTCGACCTCGGTGAAATTGACAGCTTCCGCCCCCCCGCGCTGCCAGCCGAACGCTACAATCTGCGGATGTCCGACCAGAGCTTCAAACCGACGCCGGCGTCGTCTCCCCCGGTCGTCGAGGCCCCAGCCACCACGCCGAAAACACAGGCGGGCAGTCGAGGCAACGGCTTCGCCGCGGGCGCCGATACCGAAAAGCCGGCACCCGCAGCGCCCACCGAGGGCCCCGGTTTCTTCGATCGCCTCGGTGCCCTCACCGGAAGCACCCATCTGCGCACCTTGCTTGGTCCCTCCGGCGCCGGGGTTGCGTGGGACGACAAGGAGAAGGGCGCGAACCGGCCGAACGTGGACAAGTGGGGGAACGACCGCATCCGCCTCGCAAAGCTGCGGATCGCCAGCGTGGACCGCGCCGGGCTCCGCGCGCGCAAGATCCAAGCGGACAATCTGGACCTCAACGAACGAGCCGCCGCCAAAGACGGACGGTTCGTAGCAGACTTGGTTGTTCCCACCGCCAGCGCCGAGTCGCTGTCCAGCGCCAGCCCCGCACTCGAGGCGGCGGGCATCCAACTCACCGGCATCGAGGTGCACCGCGATTACGCGGGCTCCGAGCTCACGGAGTTTTTCACCCAGCCGGGCGACACCCGCATTGAGGTGCAGAGCGCCAGCGTCACGGGCTTGACTACGCCTGACATGCAGGCCGACAAGCTCACCGCTGAGCGCCTGACCGCCAACACCGATGGTACAAACCACACCCTCGGTGGAGCGCGCCTGCACGGCGAGGGCATCAAGGCCGGCGGAGTTTCGCTGGGCTCGGCCGACGCGACCGGCGCCACGGCCTCCATCACACCGGGCGGCGTGTCGTTCGCAGCCCAGGAGCTACGTGGGGGCGACGTGCAGACGGGCAGCGCCGCCTTCGTGACCGTTGGCACGCACGGCTTCAGCGTGAAGGCGGGGGCCGGGGGGGTGGCAGCGGAGGCGGCGAGCGCCCAGGTGACGGGCATGAGCGCTCCGGGCGTGACGGTCGCCGACGCGTCGGCCGATCGGCTGGCGGTGCAGTCCAGAAACGGCATCACGACCGGGAGCGCCGACCGTGTGCAGCTCGGCGCGATCGACGCGAGGGGTTTCCACTCCGACCAGACCACGATCGCGGGTGCCTCCCTGACCGAGCAGGCTTCCGGCACGCGGGTGGCCGCCCGCCAGGTCACAAGCACCGGCGTCGTGGCCGGCACCGCCACCATCGGCTCCGTCTCGGGCAGTGACGGCGCGTTGAACGTGGACGGCGGCGGTGTGGGCGTCTCCGTTGGCGCCGCAGAAGCGAGAGACATTCGGGGCGGCGGCGTGGCGCTCGAAACGGCGAAGGCCAAGCAGCTTGCGGCGCAGGTGGTCCCCAAGGGCACGAAAGTCACCGCGGGCGAGATCACGGGCAACGGGCTGTCCGGGCACGGGATCACGGCCGCCAGCGTGAACGCGAAGGGTGCTTCGCTCGGCACTGAGGGGGGGGTGCAGTTCGCCGCCGACTCACTCCACGCCCGCGAGGTGGCTCGCGGCGACACCTCTGCCGCGGCGCTCGATGCGACCGCTCTCCACACGAAGTTCGGCCCAGACAGCGTGAACGCCTCGCTGGACACGCTCGACGCGAAGGGGCTGCGCTCCGGCGATCTCTCCGCCAAGAGCGCGTCGCTGACGGGCGGCACCCTCGCCGCAAAGGTAGGCCCCGATGGCGTGAACGCCTCCCTCGGCACGCTCCGCGCCGACGACGTCGCCGCCGGGGGCCTCAACGCGAAGCGGCTCACGGCCGAAGGCGCACGCATCCACAGCGGCGGCGGGGTGACGAGCGGCTCGGCGCGCAGCGCCTCCGCCACGAACGTGGCGGTCGGCGGGGTGACCGCGAGCGGCGTGAAGGGAACGGGCTTGAGCGCGAAGGTCGGACCCACCGGCACGGCGGCGGCGGCGGACACGCTGAACGCAACCAAACTCCGCGCGGACGGAGTCTCGCTGGAGTCGGCCGACGCCAAGAAGTTGGCCGTGAATCACGCGGCCACAACCACCGGCTCCAAGACGACTGCCTCCGCGGCCAGTGCGTCGGGCGCGGGGCTCGTGGCGGGAAAGCTCACGGCAGGCCGCATCGGGGCTCAGGCCGTGAACGGGAGCGTCACCACGACCGGCAGCCGCACGGCGGTGGCCGCCGGGGCCGCCAGCGCCACCGGCTCCGACGTTGCCTACACGGCCGACGGCGCCCGCACCTCCGCCGACAAGGTTTCGCTCTCCGGGCCCGCCTACCGGCAGGACGGCGACCGCAGCACCACCTCCGCCACGGGCACCCGCGCGGAGGGTGTGCGCCACCGCTCGGCTGTCGCCCCCGCAGCTGGCGCAGGCGCGGCCATCGCTGGCGGCGCGGCTGGCGGCCGCTCCCTCACCCAACAGGCCGCCGGCCTCGTGGATTCCGCCAAGATGACGGCCAGCGTGCCGCTCAACGCCGGCACCACGGGGGAAGGCACGGGCCGCATGACGGTGAAGCCCGGCACCACCGCGTACGTGGAGGTACAGGTGCAAGGGGGCAAGATCATGCCCAGCGCGTCGAAGGCCACCTTCAGCACGCCGCTCGACACCTGGGGGTGGACCTCCGTGCCGGGCGTCTACATCAGCAAGGACGGCAAACTCTTCGCAGAAGTGAACGGGATGTGGGACAAGGACCTCACCGCACAGATGAACGCGGCGCTGGGGCGCACCGGCAGCGCCGTGCCGCTGCGAATCTCGGACCTCGCGGCGACGTCGGGCGGCTCCGGAGGCTCCGGGGCCTCGATGGCGCGCACTCAGGACATCAAAGCGCAAGGAACGGTGGGCTTGAGGGCGGGAACCCTTCGCTCGGAGGGCATGAGCGCCACGCTCGGCTCGGCGCCGGGGGCCAACGTCGCGAAGGTGGAGGTCGATGGCAGCCGCTCGCTGAGCGTGCAGTTCTCAAAACTCCTGCTCGAAGCCTTTGGCATCAAGGCCGGCGGCGCCACGGTGGACGTGAAGGAGGTGCAGGCCGGAAACGCCGCCGTTCGGCAGGCGGGCGGCCGCACCGACGTGAGCGCGAGCACCCTGAGCACCGGAGCCGCCAGCGTCTCGCAGGGAGGGGGCGCGCGTTAGCCGCGCACCATGCTCCGAGTCACCGGCGGCGTCCTTCGGGGCCGCGTTCTGCCCGCGCCGCTCCCCGAAGGCGTGCGCCCCACCAGCTCCCGCACGCGCGAGGCCCTGTTCTCCATTGTGGGGCAGGACCTCGAGGGCCTGTCCTTTCTCGACGCCTTCGGCGGCGCTGGCCTCATCGCGATCGAAGCCTGGTCGCGAGGGGCGCGGCCGGTCACCGTGTTCGAGCGAGCGCTGCCGGCCTTGGCCGCGATCCGCTTCAACGCCGCGGCCGTGGGGGTGCCCCTCGACCTTCGCGCCGCCGACGCCCGCACCCTCCAGAACCCCGATGGCAGCGCGGGCTTCGCCGCCGACCTCGTGTACCTCGACCCCCCGTTCGAGGATGACATCGCCGAGTGGATCCAGCGACTCGTCGGTTGCGCGAGGGACACCCTCGTGGCCGAGGCCCGCACCGGCACCTCGTTCCCGGAACGGGCCGGCGCCCTTCCCCTCGACCGCATCCGCAAGTACGGCGAAAGCAGCCTCGCGATCTACCGAGGCGGATAGGCTTCGGCCGTGATTCCCGCCTACGCCGAGTTCCTCTCCCCCGGCCTCGCTGCCGCCCTCCTGAGCGCAACGGAGCCCACCGCCGTGCCCGGCTTGCGGTCGGGTCGAGGGTTGCAGGGGCGGTTCCCCCAGTTGGAGTCTGCCGAGGTGCTCGGGCTCGTGGTGGAGGTGTTTCGTGCGGTCGGCCCGCAGCTCGCCGCGGTACTTGGGCAGCGCACGCTCGACCGCGCCTTCCTCGACGAACGCTGTACGGCGCTGGCTGCCGCCAACCTGGGCCTCGACTTCAGCGACCCCCGCTGGAGCACCCCCATCGGGGAGCGCGATGGCAGCGGCCGCGTCGTGCTCGGGCCGAGCGCGTCCGGTCTTGTCCCCCCCCTCACCACGATCCCCCTTTTCCTGCGCGGCCATCAGGTCACCCTGTTCGGCCCGCCCGACTCGGCACGAATGGCCATCAACGCGATGAACGCCGTCCACCGACGCCGCCCCGACGAACCGGCCATCGTAGACGCGCTGGTCGGCGACTCGGTGGCGCGGTGGGGCGCCGACAGCGAGGACAGCAAAACCCCTCGTCTCCAAAGCCTCTACGAAGCCACCGAGAACCTGCAGGGCTGCTTCGACGGCACGATCGAGGTGAGCGGCGCGGGGGGGAAGCACTACGCGCTGGCCCCCGAGCGGCGGTCGCTGCCGATCAAGCGCGTGGCGGGGCTGGCTCTGCCCGATGGCAACCACTTCCTCGAGGGTGCGCCGCTCCCGCTGCACCTGCTCGAGCTCGTCCAGCACGCGTGGCTGCACCGCGCGCGTCCCGAAGCGCTGGTGTACTACTTTCCGAAGCTGGAGAACGAGGAGGAGGCGGCCTACCTCGCGGCGCTGCTCCGCGAAACGGAGGCGGCGATCGCACGGCGGCATGCGGGGCTCCCGGCGGGCTCCCTACGGGTGCTCGTGGTGTTCGAGAACCCGCGGGCGATCTTCCGCATCCGCGAGATGGCGGCCGCCCTGCATCCGTGGTTCCTCGGCGGCAGCCTCGGCTGGCACGACTTTCTCGCCAGCACCGCTCGGGTGTTCCGCAACGACCCCGGCTACCGGATTCCCGTGAAAGCCGATCCGAACATCGTCATCCGCAACATCCGCGAGAGCCACCGCATCCTCGTGCGCGATCTCGGCCCGGGCGGCGCGATGAAGATCGGGGGCATGTACGGCATCCTGCCGATCGAGGGCGACGCGCAGAGCTACTCGGTGACGATGGTGGGCTTCGTGCGCGACGTGGCCACGCAGCTGAAGCGGGGCCTCGATGGCTTCTGGGTGGCGCATCCCGACTTCGTTCGACTGGGCATCGCGCTCTGTGAGGCGTGGCGGCGGCGCCAAGCAAATCCCGACGACCCCTCGCTGCGCACGCTTGTTTCCGACTTGGTGGACGACCCCGACGAGCTCGAACGGCTCCTCCCCTTCGTTTTCGGTCCCGACGTGGAGGGGCTGGAGCCGGGGCACCCCACCTACCTGCGCGCAGTGCTCGCCGCCGACCGAGGGGTGAGCCCGCTCTTGGCGAACGACCACCCCGACGAAGTGCGGTACAACGTGTTTCAGGCCTTGCAGTACCTCGCGGACTGGCTGAGCGGAAACGGCTGCGTGGCGTTGCCGGCGAGCCTGCGATCGGCGCGCGGCGAGGCCGTGGCGGTGCGGGTGATGGACGACTTGGCCACCACCGAGCGCAGCCGTTGGGAGCTCTGGGCCGAGGTGGCGCACGGGCGGGTGAGCCGCGAGGCGTTCGAGGCGATTCTCCACGAAGAGGTCGAGTTCCTTCAGGCGGGGCGCAGCGAGCCCGGTCACCGACCGCAGGTGCGGTGGGAAGGCGAGGCCGCCCGGTGGTACCCCATCGCCGTGCGCGTGCTCCGCCAGCTCGTGCTGAGCCCCACGCCGCCCGAGTTCGTGACGGAGCTGGTGCTCCCCTTCAGCTTCGACCTCGTGCGCGACGATCCCGATCCGTGGGCGCGGGCGTGCGCGCTGTGCCCGGGGCGGTTTGAGGGGGGGGCTGAATGGAACCGCTGACCGCTGTCGCCGAGGGTGTGTGGAGCATCCACCATCGGGAGTTCTCGGTCGGCGGCCTCGCCATCGGTACGCGCAGCAACCTGTTCCGCCTCGCCGACGGCACACTCGCGCTGCATGCGCCGGGGCCGCTCGATGCGTCGCACCGCGCTGCGATCCTCAAGCTCGGTGATGTGTCCACGATCGTCGTTCCGAACCTCCTGCATCACCTCCACGTCGGTAGCGCGGAGGCGGCGTTCCCCGAGGCAAGGGTGCTCGCGGTGCCGGGGATCGAGGCGAAGCAGCCGACGCTTCGGGTTCACGAGACCTTCGGCCCCACCCCTCCGGCCTCGTTCGCCGGCGTGGCCAAAGTGCTCCGACTTGACGGGTGCCCAAAGCTCGAGGAACACGTGATCTTCCTGCCGGCCAGCGGCACCCTGCTCGCTGTCGACCTCGCGTTCAACCTCCGCGGCATGACCGGCTTCACCCGTTTCGCGATGTGGCTCAACGACGCCAACGACCGCTTCGGGATGACCCGAATGGGCAAGTCGCAGTACGTCCAGGACGCCGCCGCCGCGGGCCGCAGCGTGGCCCGGATGGTGGATGCGTGGGACATCGAACGGGTCGTGGTCGCCCACGGCGAGGTGCTGGAGACCGGTGGGCGTGAGGCGGTGCGTGCCGCTTGGGCGTTTGCGGGGGGCTGAAAGGGGGCATCGACCGCAATCCTCCGTTCAAGCGAGCCGGCGCGTCGCCGCCCGAACGTTCTTTTCGATCCAGCGCGGCAGGGTCTGGAGGATGGAGTGGCGCCCATGCACGCGGGC
>CANKOI010000028.1 GCA_947484175.1 Deltaproteobacteria bacterium | reverse complement strand
TGCCGGCGAGGTCCTTGCTCACCGCCACCAGCAGGCGCACGGCGTCGCCGTCGCGGGCGACGAGCACGATCACCGCGCTGCCAAGCGAGTCGCGGAGCCGGTCGGCCTCCTCGCGCATCGCCGTCACGTCGCCGACAAACTCCGCCGCCACCAGCTGCCCGCCGCCCGCGATCGCGACGGCCTTCTCGCGCAGATCGCCCGTGGCGGCCCGCGCCGCTACCCGGCGCGTGGTGTCGAGCTCCTTCTGGAGGGCGGCCCGCTCGCCCAAGAGGCGCTGCACCGACTCCAGAAGTTTGTCCGGCGAGGTCTTGAGCGCCGCGCTGGCCTCACGAACGTTGCGCTCGAACTCCCGCACCCACGCCTGCGCGCCGGGACCGGTCTGCGCTTCAATGCGCCGCACGCCCGCCGCCACGCCCGCCTCGCTCACCAGCTTGAAGAAGCCGATGTCGCCGCTGCGCTGGGCATGCGTGCCGCCGCAAAGTTCCTTGCTGAAGCCGGCCACCGACACCACCCGCACGCTCTCGCCGTACTTCTCGCCGAACAACGCCATCGCGCCACCGGCGCGGGCCGACTCGATGTCCTGTACGACCGTGTCTACGGCGTGATTGCCGAAGATCTCCTCCTGTACGAGGTCCTCCACCCGGCGCAGCTCGTCGGGCGTCATCGCCTTGTGGTGGCTGAAGTCGAAACGAAGGCGGTCAGGACCCACGAGCGAGCCCTTCTGCTGCACGTGACCACCGAGCACTAGCTTGAGCGCAGCGTGGAGCAGATGGGTGCCGGTGTGGTTGAGCCGCGACCGGTTGCGCTGGGACGCGTTCACTTCGAGGGAGACGGGCTGGCCCACCCGCAGCGTTCCCTGAACGACGCGTACTTGGTGAACGGAGAGTTCTCCCACAGGGCGCACGGTGTCGAGCACCTCGGCCTCGCCTCCCTCCCATCGGAGCCAGCCGACGTCGCCCACCTGGCCGCCGCTCTCTGCGTAAAAAGGGGTGCGCAGGGCCAGCACGCCGCCCTCGCTGCCCGCCGGGAGCATGGTCACCTCGGCGCCCTCGCTCACCACCGCAGCCACGGTACTGTCGCACCGGTCGCAGGCGTAGCCGCAGAATTCGGTGGGGTGCTTCCGGGACAGCTCATGCCACAGCGCACCGACCGCCTCCTCGCCCGAGCCCTTCCACGCCGCACGGCCAGCCGCTTGCTGCACCGCCCGGAGCTCCTTGAACCCCGCCTCGTCCACGCCGATCCCGCGCTCGGCAGCGATGAGCTGCGTGAGGTCGACCGGGAAGCCAAACGTGTCGGCCAAGGTGAACGCTACCCGCCCGGAAATCTCCTGCGGCTTCCGCTCAAACTCTCGCTCCAACAGCGCCAAACCCCGGTCGAGGGTGGAGGCGAACCGCTCCTCCTCCACCTTCACCACGTCGGTGATGAACGTCGAGCGCTCGCGCAGCTCCGGGTAGGCATCGCCGAACTGATCGATGCAGGTCTGCGCCGTCTGGTGGAGGAAGGGGCCCTTCAGCCCGAGCTTCACCCCGTACCGTATGGCGCGCCGCATGATCCGACGCAGCACGTAGCCACGCTCCTCGTTGCTGGGCATCACTCCGTCCGCGACGAGGAAGGCGGCGGCGCGGGTGTGGTCGGCGATCACCTTCAGCGCCACGTCGGCTTCGGGATTCTCGCCGTACCGGACCCCCGCCAACGACCCCGCGTGGGCGATGATGCGCTGGAAAACGTCGGTGTCGTAGTTCTGGTACTTGCCTTGCAGCACGGCGGCCATGCGCTCCAGCCCTGAGCCCGTGTCGATGCTCGGCCGGGGCAGCGGAGTGAGCTTGCCCGACACGTCGCGGTCAAACTGCATGAACACGAGGTTCCAGATTTCCACGTAGCGGTCATCGCCGCCGCCCGGCCCGCGCGTGTCGCTCGACACCGACGGGCCGTGATCGTAGTGAATCTCCGTGCAAGGGCCGCAGGGGCCGGTGTCGCCCATCTGCCAGAAGTTGTCCTTCGCGCCAAGCTTCTGGATGCGCTCCACCGGCACCCCTTCCTGGTCGTGCCAGATCTGCAAGGCCTCGTCGTCGTCCTCAAAAACCGTCACCCACAGGCGAGCCGGATCGATGCCGAGATCGTTGGTCAGCAGATCCCAGGCGAAGTGGATCGCCTCGGGCTTGAAGTAGTCGCCAAAGGAGAAGTTCCCGAGCATCTCAAACAGGGTGTGGTGGCGCGCGGTGTGGCCCACGTTTTCGAGGTCGTTGTGCTTTCCGCTGACGCGCAGGCACTTCTGCGAGGTGGTGGCACGCTTGTAGGGGCGCTGGTCGGCCCCCAGAAACACATCCTTGAACTGCACCATCCCCGCGTTCACGAAGAACAGCGTGGGATCGTTGTGTGGAATGAGCGACGACGAGGCCACGGGTTCGTGGCCGTGGCGAGCGAAGTACTGGAGGAAACGACGGCGAACTTCTGCAGATTCCATGGGCGCGGCCGCTAACCCGCACGCGCCGATCAGTCCTCGTCGGCCCCCATGCCGCTCAGCCGCAACGCCAGCTCGTCGGCATTGTTGGCGAACTTCAGGGCCTCAGACTCCAGAACGACCCCCTCCTGAACGAGCGTGAGCAGGTGCTGATCGAAGGTCTGGGTGCCGTAGTTCGCTCGCCCCCTCCGCATATGGTCGCGGATTTCGCGGGTGCGCTTCGGGTCGACAATGCACTCGTAGATCGTGCCGGTGTTCACCATGATCTCGAAGGCCGCCACGCGACCGCCCTTTGCCCCGCCCACGAGGCGCTGCGAAACGACCCCCTTCAATACACTTCCGAGCGTGAGCCGGATCTGCTGGTGGTGGTGCGGCTCAAAGAAACCCACCACCCGGTTCACGGCTTCGTGCGCATCGACCGTGTGGAGCGTGGCGAACACGAGGTGACCCGTTTCGGCCGCCGCCAGCGCGATCTCGACGGTTTCCAAGTCACGAAGTTCACCGATGAGGATCACATCGGGATCTTGCCGGAGGGCCGCGCGCAGCGCGTTGTGGAAGTTCAGTGCATCAAGGCCCACTTCGCGCTGGTTCACAATACTCTTCTTGTCGGAGAAGAGGAACTCCACCGGGTCTTCGATGGTGACGATGTGGCAGCGCTCTCCGCGGTTGATCTCCTCGATCAACGCGGCCAACGTGGTGCTCTTGCCCGAGCCGGTCGCCCCCGTGACAAGCACAAGCCCGCGCCCCTCCCCGGCCAGCTTCTTGAGCACCGGGGGAAGCTTCAGTTCGTCGATGGTGCGCACCAGCGTGGGAATCGTGCGCAGCACGGCGCCGATGCGGCCTTGCTGACGGAAAACGTTCACCCGGAAACGCGCGACCCCCGCGAACGTCGTGGCAAGGTCGCACTCGTTGGTGTTCTTGAAGCGCTCGCGTTGGCCGGCGTTCATGACGTCCCACAGCGCGCGCCCGAGCTCGTCGGGATTGACGGGCGCCTGCTTGGGGATGGGGTGAATGTCGCCGTTGAGGCGCATCATCGGCGGCAATCCCACCTTCAGGTGGATGTCGCTCGCGCCCGCCGCCACGGCCACACCGCAGATCGCTGCCAAGTCCATCATCACTCCGCGCGCCAAGCTGACCGGCGCGCGGCGATCCTACCGGATTTCACGCCTCGGCGCTGGCCCCGCTCAGCACCGGGATGGCGGCCTCGCCACGGTTCATGATCTCGGCGCGGAGCCGCTCCCGAACTTCCGGCTTGTCGTGCAGGTACTGGATCGCCTTCTCCCGACCCTGACCAATCCGCTCCTCGCCGTAGGCGAACCAAGAACCGGACTTACGCACAATTCCGAGGTCAACCCCGATGTCGATGAGCTCACCCTCAACGTTGATGCCCTTGCCGTAGAGGATGTCGAACTCCACCTGCCGGAAGGGCGGCGCGAGCTTGTTCTTCACGATCTTTACGCGCGTGCGGTTGCCGACGGACTCTTCGCCCACCTTCAACGTTCCGATGCGGCGGATGTCGAGGCGGATGCTCGCGTAGTACTTCAGCGCGTTGCCACCGCTGGTGGTTTCGGGGGAGCCGAACATCACGCCGATCTTCATCCGAACCTGGTTGATGAAGACCATCGAGCAGTTGGACTTGTGGATGTTCGCGGTGAGCTTGCGCAGTGCTTGGGACATCAGGCGGGCCTGGGCGCCGGGCTGCACATCGCCCATCTCTCCCTCCAGCTCGGCCTTGGGCACGAGCGCGGCCACCGAGTCGACGATCACCGCGTCTACCGCGCCGGAACGCACGAGAGTGTCGGCGATCTCGAGCGCCTGCTCGCCCGTGTCGGGCTGGGAGATGAGGAGCTCTTCGACGTTCACGCCCAGCGCACGGGCGTAGTGCACATCGAGCGCGTGCTCGGCGTCGATGAATGCAGCCACGCCACCCGCCTTCTGCGTTTCGGCGATGAGATGGAGCGTCATCGTGGTCTTCCCGCTCGACTCCGGGCCGTAGATCTCGATGACTCGACCCCGAGGGAGGCCGCCGATGCCAAGGGCAAGGTCGAGCCCGATAGACCCGCTCGAGACCGTGCCTACGGCGACGTGCTCGTTGGCACCGAGGCGCATGATCGCCCCCTTTCCGTAGCTGCGTTCAATGGAGGCGATGGCGGCTTCGAGGGCTTTGGAACGTTCGGGGTCGATAGGCATGAGGGCTCCGTTGGGGTGCTCGGACATGTAGCGCGTACCTGTACGGACGCAAGGGGTATTCGACCAAAAAATGGTCGGCTATGTTTTTTTCGTTCAGGTTTGGCGCAGGAGCGCCTGCCGCAGCAGATCCAACGCCAGCGCCACCGAGACCGAGAGGTTTCGGAGCCGGTCGTAGGGAAGTCGGACGCACGAATGCTCTGTTCCGCTGGGCCCCGCGCACGCCAGATGCAGGGTTCCAACTGGCTTCTCGGCCGTGCCGCCGCCGGGACCGGCGATCCCGGTCACCGCCAGTCCCCAGTCGGAGCCGAGCCGCGCACGCACGCCCTCCGCCAGGGCGCGGGCCACGGCCTCGCTCACGGCGCCGTGTTGCTCAATCAGCGCGGCATGCACACCGCACACCTCCACCTTCGCGGAGTTGGCGTAGGCCACAATGCCTCCCCGAAAGTAGTCGCTCGCGCCGGCCTCCTCCGTGAGGTCGGCCGCGATTCGCCCCGCCGTGCAGCTCTCCGCCGTCGCCACCGTTTCTCCCCGTGCGCGCAGGAGCCCGCCCACCACCGACGCCAACGGGCCCGTGCCCACGCCGAACACGTGCTGGGAACCGAGCCGCTCGCGGGCCTCCTCCGTCAACGCAGCCGCATCCAGCCCCGCCTCGACGTGAAGTTTCACCTGCACCTCCGGAAAGCTGGCGCGGTACCCGACGGTCACGCCAGGGCGTTCGAAGCCGGCCATGCGCTCCCCGGCCAGGCTCTCCGCAAGGCTCACGCACCGCAGCAGCACCGTCTTGCGGGGGGCCAGGGCGAAACGCCCGCGCAGGCGCGGGAGGATGTGCTCAACCAGCATCGGCCTCATCTCGAAGGGCACGCCCGGCAGAAAGAAGAGAAGGCAGCTGCCGGTGTCCCAGACGAACCCAGGAGCGGTGCCCATCCGGTTCTCCAAGAGTTCGGCCCCTCGCGGGAGCAACGCCTGCACGCGGTTCGTGGGGGGCATCGGCCGCGATCGAGTACGGTAGCGCTGCTCGATCTGCGCCAACGCCTCGGGGCTCTGCTCCAGAGGCACGCCGAACGCCGCCGCCGCCGCATCTCGAGTGAGATCGTCGCTGGTCGGGCCGAGCCCTCCCGTACAAACGACCACCGCAGCGCGCTGGGCGCTCTCCTCCAGCACCCGCCGGATCGACGCGAGCTCATCCCCCACCACCGTGACCCGCCCGGGGCGCAGCCCCAGGCCCTGCAGCTCGCCCGATATCCACGGTGCGTTGGTGTCCACCGCCTGCCCCGCCAGCAACTCCTCGCCCTGACTGACGATGTCGTAGCGAGGGGCCATGCTGATCCCTATCGTGTCGGGGCCGCGCGCTATGCTCCGCGGCAGTCACTCCATGGCATTTCCCGGTCCCGTGCTCGCGCTCGACGTCGGTACCGCCAAAGTAGGCGTGGCGGTGAGCGACGCCGCACGCAGAATGGCGTTCCCCCTATCGACGTTGCAGCGCCAGTCCGTCGCCAAAGACGCCGCTGCACTCGCGCGCGCCGTCAACGACCGCGGCGTGACGGCGCTCGTGGTGGGGTTGCCCGACGGGGGCGGTCGCATCGAACACCTCGCACGTCAGCTCGGTCAAGCGCTCGCCGACCGCACCGGGCTGCCGCTGCATTTCATCGACGAAGGGTTCACCTCGTCGGAGGCTCGGCTGCGGATCGAGGAGGCGGGCCTCCGCCGCACCACGGTCGACGCCCATGCCGCCGCGCTCATTCTCGAGGCCTGGCTCGCGGAGCAAGCGGCCAAGATAAGCTGAGCCATGCCCCATGAAACCGCACCCGCCGTGTCGCTGCAGGTCCACGTGGTCACGGTGTCGACCACGCGCGGGGTGGCCGAAGACCGCAGCGGGCCGCTCTTGCGAGAGCTGGCGGAGGGCGCCGGCCACGTCGTGACGGGCCATGCGATCGTGCCCGACGACCCCGCCGCGATCGGCGTCGAGCTCGACAGGGCGCTGGCTGCCAAAAATGTCGACGTCGTGCTGCTTACCGGCGGCACCGGGATTTCCGCACGCGATTGTACGCCGCAGGTGGTGCGGTCGCGGCTGGACCGAGAGCTGCCCGGCTTCGGCGAGCTGTTCCGGCTGGTCTCCTTCGAGGAGATCGGTCCCGCCGCGATGGTGTCGAACGCCATCGGCGGGGTGGCCGGCGGGCGCCTCGTCTTTGCGATGCCGGGCTCCACGGGCGCCTGCAAGACGGCGATGGAGAGGCTCATCCTCCCCCAACTTGGTCACCTCGCCAGCGAGCTGCGTAAGGAGTCGCCGCTCCCGAGAAGGGCCTCGGAGTCGGTCAGGCCGGTGGTGCGTGCCCGGGCGACCCCGGAGCGCGAGGCCGAGGGCCTGCCGCTCCCGTCGGCGGCGCCCATCCAGCCGCCGCGCCGAGGCATCGACGTGATGCAGGCCGAAACGCCCGCTCCGGCCGAGGCGAGCGCTCCTGCGGTGGGCTGGCAAGCCGCGGTGGCCGCCCTCGGCGGTCGCCTCGTGCCGATGGGGGGCACCCCCGTTCCCGACGCCCTCGCCTCCATCCCCGCCGCGATGGACGTGCTGGGGAGCGCCAACGCCCGCATGCGCCTCCTCGCGGCCGATGGCCGAAGCTGGCTGCTCTTCGGGTTCCCCGACCTCCTCCGGCCGGCGTCCAAGGTGCTTGCAGTTCGTGAGGCGCTCCCGGTCTCCGAGGTCGTCGCTCTCCACCGCTGGCCCGCTCGTGTGGGGCTGTGCTGCGAGCTCGACGACAGCTTGCTCCCCGCCACCGAGAGCAACCTCGAGGAGGTAGGCGCCGAGCGCACCGGAACGCCCCCACCCGAGCTAGGAACCCTCTTCGCCGTAGAGACGGGAAGCGTGTGGGTGCAGCAAGCGAGGTACGTGCGCCGCTGGGATGGTCGCAAGTTTGGCCCGGAGGAGAATCCACGTTCGGCGCTGGGCAGTCTGCTGCTGGGGTGGTCGCAGCGCTGAGAGGCGCCGCGTCCTGCGCGGCGACCCGCATCGACGGCACGCCCCGTCAGCCGATGAAACTCGCTGCATACGCCGCTTCGTTGCAGCTCTCCGCATCGGCGGGCGTGAGGATCTCCGCGTCAACGAGGAGCTTGTACTCGCGCCGCAGGTTCGTACGGCAGAGGTAGGTGCCGTCCGTGTTGATGGAGAACGGAATCTGGTGGGCCTGCAAGCTGCCCAGGATGTACCGAAACTCCTCGAGGTGGCGCACCGCACGCGTGTGGAGGTTGGAGGTAGGACAGATCTCGAGCAGCGTGCCGGAGTCCGCGAGTCGGGCAAGCGCTTCGTCGTTGTAGGTCGCGCGAATGCCGTGGCCGATGCGGTCGGGCCGCAGCCGCTTGAGTACGGCGATCACCCCCTCCCCGCCGCTCGACGGCGTTTCGCCCGTGTGAATCGTCGTACCCAGCCCCGCCTCCCGCGCGCGCTCAAACAGCTTCTCGTACCGCCCCACGGAATCGTCCAGCTCGATGGTGTGGCTCTCCGGACCGGCCACGTCGATCCCGACTACCCCACGGTCGCGGTAGCGGATCGCCTTCTCCACCAGAATCTGGTTCAGGTCCGGGTCGAACTCCCGGGCGAGGCAGAAAATCAGCCCGGCCTCCACGTTGTACTCGAGGCAGGCCCGGTCCATCCCCCGGATCGCCGCGTGAATGATGTGGTCGAGGTCGCGCTCGCCATTGAGGTTCCGCTTCATCGGGTTGAACCTCAACTCGATGCGCCCCACGAGGCTGCCGCGGTACTCCTTGCCGATGATCTCGTAGACACTTCGTTCGATGGCCCCCGGCGACGACTGGATTTTCTCGGTGACGTCGTGCAGGATCTTCAAATAGTCGTCGAGTGACTTCACCTTCTTCGGGTTCACCGTGATCAGTTCCACGAACTCGAAGTAGTCCTTGGTGGGCAGCTTGTAGCCTTGGGAGTGGGCGATCGACCACATGATGTGGGGCGCCACGCTGCCGCCGACATGGATGTGGAGATCGCAGAGGGGGCGGCTGAACATGCCCAGCCATAACCACGCGGGCGTCGAGCAGTGGCCCGTGCCGCGGCGCGTTACTCCGCAGCCGAGGCTTCCATGCTCCACCTCGTGATCTTGCTCCTGAACACGGCGTCTGCTGACGACGAGGCGGTTGTCGGCGACCTCTCCTACGACGGCAACCTCTCCGAGAGCGCTTCCAGCTACACCGTGGGCAAGCCTGTCAGCGTCATACACAACGGGGGGAACGTCAGCGTTCGGTGCATCGACACCGACACCCTCTCCGGCCGCCTCCCCTACTCGATCACCGGCTCGTCCGAAGGGGCGATGGAGAGCGCGGGGCGCGGCATGGGTCTCAAGGTTTCGGGCGACGGGAAAGGCGGCGGTGTGGTGGCCACGAGGGTGGCAGGCCGCTCCTCCGGGGTGAAGGAGATCGACGCTCCGCTCACGGTGAACGTACCGGTGGGAGCGAGCGCGGTGACGATCACGCAGTCGGGGTCGGGGTGGGTGCAGGTGATCGGCTGCTCGGGGTCGCTGAAGGTGGCGGCCGGCTCGGGGGGAATCTTCGCTTCGGGGCGCTACACCACGGTGAGCCTCAACGCCGCCGGGGGCGACACGAAGCTCGTGCAGGACGACGGGGCCACGCTCACAGGCAATTCCGCGGTGGCCAGCCGGGGGGGCAACGTCATGATCACGCTGAGCACGGCGCAAGGCGGCAAGCTGAGCGCGAAGGGCACGCAGGTCACGGTGGAGCAGGCCGTGCTCGGCGGCACTCAATCGGAAACGGCCGTGAGCGGGGACTTCGGAATTGGCGGACCCACGCTGACCGTGTCTGCCAGCGGCACCGTCGAGATCGGCGCGAAGTAGCGTGGCACAGCTGACGGTGCTGCTGTGGCTGGGGTGCGGCGTGGGCCTCGAGTACTCCGGCACGGAGGTGATCGACAGCGCAGGCGACGAGGCCGACGCGGACACCGACACGGACACCGACACGGATGCCGACAGCGACGCGGACACGGATGCCGACGTGCCGCTGCCGGAGCGGGGCGAGCTTGTGCTGAGCGAGGTGCTCATTGACCCCGCGGCCGTGGACGACGGCGACGGAGAGTGGCTGGAGATCGTGAACGTCAGCGACCACCTGCTCGACCTCGGAAGCCTTTGGCTCGCCGACGAAGGGGTGGACGGCGTCGGGATCGACGCCGCACTCACCCTGCGCGCGGGAGCCTACGCCGTGCTGTGCGGGAACGGCACGTCTGCCGACAACGGCGGCGTGAGCTGCGACGCCACGTACCGCTACAAGACCAGCGGCGGCGGCCTCTCCATGGCGAACAGCGGAGACGAACTCCTCCTCATGGCGGGCAGCGGGGGAACGGTGATCGACCGCATCTCGTGGGAGAAGAGCTTCGTGAACCCCGGAGTGGCGATGGGTGTCCGCCCCGGCAAACTCACCGAAGGCGGCAACGACGACGCAGCGGCGTGGTGCGAACAAACAGGCCGGCTCTCCGGCGGCGACCAGGGAAGCCCCGGTCGAGAGAACGGCTGCTGAGGCGGCCCGTGGTTGCGCCCCGCTACTCATCCTCCCGGCACGTTCCGAATCCGCAGTGCCACGTCGTCGTCTCGCCCTCGACCACCTCGGTGCTGCCTTGCGAAACGAAGGCTCCGTCTACCCGGGCGAACAGCTCGTAGCTGCCCTCCGGCAACGTTCCGGTACCCCGCCTGCCCTTTGGCCCCACGACGTAGGCCTCCCCTCCCACAACGAGGAGTACCCCGGAGCCGCGGGGCGCGCGGGCCGAGAGGTCGGGGGCTTCCGCATTCGACTTCACCGGCGGGTCGAGGGGGACGGCAGGCGCAGAGGGCGGGAGCGGGAGAGGCGCGGGGGCGACGACCGCCGCGGGCGCCAGGTCGCTCGGCGGCCGCCTCAGAGCCCACCACACCGCTCCGACTCCCACCAGAAGCAACAAGCCGACGCCGCCGAGCGCCACCACCCCGCCCCCGAGCAGCCACAGTCTCGACAGCCGCCGTCGCACACTGCGGGGCGCACTGCCCTTCGGAGCCGGCGGACCGACGGCGGGCGTCGAGCCACGAGGACCGGTGGGGCCACCATCGGCCCGGACGGCCAGCTCGCGCGCGCGGCTGGCAAGGGCCTCAAGGTCGCCGGCCATCTCGATCGGGTCGGTGTAGCGCCGGGCCGGGTCGATCTGCAGCGCGCGGTCCAGCAGGTTGGTGACGTCGGCCACCAGCCGCGCCTCCAGGTGGGGGTTCGCGTACAGGCCGCCAAGGGACTCGGCGATCGCGGAGCGGTCCTTGTCAGGGAGCCGGTCGGGGCTGAGGAATGCGCTGGTATCGAGGTCACGGTCGGCAAAAAGTGTGGGGCGCCGGAGTTGGAGGTCGTTCACCAGACCCGCGCGATGGGTGCGGAAGTGGAAGCCGTGAGTGCCGTTCGCGGGCATTCGACCACCGCCGCGGAGCAAGGTCCGCACGCGCAGGAGCGCGAAGAGCGTGCAACCGATGCTCCAGGTGTCCATGGCCGCCGGGTGCGACTTGCGGGCGTTGAACAGTGTCTCGGGCGCGATGTAGTTCTCGGTGCCGATGATCATCCGCGTGGCGTCCCAGCCCTCCTCCTCCACCGAGCGCGACTTTGCCGCGCCGAAGTCAGTCAGGAGCCATCGCCCCGATGCGTTGAGCAGCACGTTTCGCGGCTTGATGTCCGCATGGACCACCCGTCGGCCCAGCTCGATCTCGCTCACCACGGCGTATTCACGAACGCGCCGACACACCGACGCTAGCGCCTCGAACAACTCCGGCATGGCTTCCGGCCTGCCGTGGCGCGCCTCCCACCACCGCTCAAGATCGAGGGGGCACCACTCCATCACGAGCCCCGGACTCGGCGACAGGATCACGTCGAAGAGGCGCGGACAGGGCGGCTCGCCTGGAGAGGTACAGAGTGCGTCGAATACCGCGATCTCCCGCTCCAAGGCCTCCACCGACAAGGGATCGTCAGGGCGCGAAAGCTTCAGCGCCGCCATCACCCCCTCGGCAGGCCCCCCGTTAGTTGCGGGGCCCACGCCAGTGACCGCCAGGATTGCGGCCATGCCGCCTTCTCGGGCTGGCTCTCGCACCAACGCGCGCCAGCGGCGCCCGCTGCGGCCCAGCCACGATTCAGAAGTGGCCAGAAACCCCGACACCCGCCCCGCCGTCGAGCACCATGCCCCAGTAGCCGATGCCCAGGCCGGCCAGGAGCACGCTCCCCGACGACACCACGAGCGCGTTGGTGAGTGCCTGGGTCTGAAACAGTTCGTCGGTCGTGCTGGCGTTCTCGAACTCGTCGTGGGTTACGAAGCTGGCGGCGTAGATGCCGCCGGCTCCGACGATGGCGATGGCGCCCAGCACCATCAGCGGCGTCTTCTCAGCGGGGCGTACGCGGTCGACGACGATGGCGCCGGTGTCGCTGTACTCCACGCTGGCCACCCGCTCGGTCTCCACCACGGGCTTCTTGGTGCGCTCGGCCTTCTTGGCGGCCTTGGAGGCCTTGGCCGCCGCATCGGGAGTGAGATCGGCCACGACCGCGGACTGCAGCACCTGCGCCGGGAAGCCCGAGCCGTCGAGGAGCCAGGTACCCCGGATACTCTTGTCCGCAGTCGCGATTTGCTGGAGCACGTGAGGGCGATCCGGAGAGGCCGCAGCCACCGACAGCGGGCGTCCGTCGAGCGCGTAGGTGCTTCCTGCAGGCTTCGCCAGCACGCCGCCGGTGGCCGGCACCGGGGGGGTGTGCGCGTTGTCGCGCTCCGACTCGAACACCGCTCGGATCGGGTTGGCCAGCTCGAGCTCGCTCGCGTCCCACTGGTAGCTGGGGTCGAGCTCCAGGGCCGACCGGAACCAACGGCGCGCCCCGGCTTCGTCGTTCTCAAAGTAGCGGTGGGCGCCGATGTACCGGTAGGCGCTGGCGAACACCATGGTAGGCACAGCGTTGCTCACGCAGGCCACGCCCAACTCCAAGCGCTGTCCAGCCTGAGAAAAGGTGGACTCGTCGAGGGCGCGGAGCGCGAGCTGCGTGGAGGTGAGGTCCTTCACCAGCTCGGCCGACGTGTACGCCACCTTGCACTCCGCGTGCGCCACCGCCGGCGCAGCGAGCAGGAACCCCCCGGCGAGACCGGCAATCCACCACGGACGACAGCGTGTTGGTGACATCCGGGCCACCATAGCACACGCGGCGCCTCCGCTCACGGCGTCGGCGCTCCGAGGCCGAAGAGCTCACCCACCCGTTCCCACCCCGCTTTGGCCACTTCGCCCGCGGGCGGGGGCTCGGTGCAGAGGATCTCGGGAACCGCGGCTTCCGCGAACCACTCCATCCTCGTCGACTCACAGCCGAGACAGGCGGGCAGCCCCGTGGCCACACACACCTCGGCCTCCACCAGCCCGGGGGGAGGCGCCTGCGCCTTCCGATCGAAGCCGGTGGAATGCGCGAACCGCGCCCACAGCGGGAGCGCCGCTTGCCCACCGGTCAAGCCGATCGACTTCGGGCGGTCGTAGCCCACCCAGGCCACAACGCTGTAGGGGCCCACAGCCCCCGCGAACCAGGCGTCGGCGTAGTCGTCGGTGGTGCCGGTCTTGCCGGCGGCACCGGGGCCCACGTCGTAGCGCGCGGAAGCCTTGGCGGTGCCCTCGGTCATCGCGGAGCGCAGCACGCTCCATGTGAGCCATGTCGCGCTCGGGGAGTAGCGCACGCTTCCCTTCGCGGGGGCGGCGTCCACCGTGAGGGATTCGCCCGAGCGAACGGCGCGCACGAGGAAGGGGGTGTGGGCTACGCCGCCCGCAGCGAACGGGGTGTAGGCCCCGGCGAGCTCCAACGGGGTGGCTGAAAAGCCGCCGAGCGCTGCGGAAGGGAAGGCCGTGGCGCGAGAGAGGCCCAAGGCCCGCAGCTCCTGTTGCAGGGCCTTCAACCCTACCTGCTCCGCGAGCAGCACGGCAGGAACGTTGCGCGAGCGGGAGATGGCGTCGCGGATCGGGAGCGGACCGGCAAAGGTGCCGTCGTAGTTGCTGGGCGCCCAGCGCTTGCCGTCGACCTCCCGCTCAATCGCCTCGTCAGGCACAATCGCGCCCGGTGAGAGCGAGGGGTCGGCTTGGAACGCGGCGAGGAGCGTCAGCGGCTTCACGGTGCTGCCGATCTGCCGGGGGCTGTTCACCACGCGGTTGAAGGCGCTCTCGCCGTAGTCGCGGCCGCCCACCATGGCGACCACTGCGCCGTCGCGCGCACGCACCACCACCATGGCCGCCTGCAGCTTGGAGAGCTTGGGGTGGTCGCCGAGGACCTCGGCCATCCCGTCCGCCACGGCGGCCTCGGCGAGACGCTGGAGCTGGGGCTGAATCGTCGTCTGGACGACTAGGGCCTCGCGGGCCACTTTCCCCTCGTCGCCCTTCTCGGCCATCTCCACCGCAAGATCGACCGCCCACGGCGAGGTGCGGCCGGAGGTACTGGCATGCGTTGCCAGCTCGCTGGCCACCGACCGCTTGAGCGTGTCGGCGTCGATGAACTTCAGCTCGGCCATCCGCGCGAGCACCACATCCCGCCGCGCCTGCGCTTCGGCGGGGTGGCGCACCGGGCTGAAGGGGTTGGGGGACTGGATCATGCCCGCGATCGTGGCGGCCTCGGCCACGGTCACGCGCTCGATCGGCTTGGCGAAGAAGGCGCGAGCGGCAGCATCTACCCCGCACACCGAGCTGCCTCCGGACTGGCCGAGGTAGATCTCGTTGAAGTACATCGTCAGGATTTCATCTTTGGTGCGCCGGTGTTCCAGCGCCAGCGCGATGAGCACCTCCTGCACCTTTCGCTCTGCGGTGCGGTCGTGGGTGAGGAAGAGGTTCTTCACCAACTGCTGGGTGAGCGTGCTGCCGCCCTCCACCATCCGGCCCGCCCTAGCGTTGTGGACCATCGCCCGCAGAATGCCGATCGGGTCGATGCCGCCGTGATCGTAGAAGCGTGTGTCTTCGATGGCCAGTACGGCCTGGATCATGTGCTTGGGGATGCGCTCGAGCGTCACCGGGTTGCGGTTCTCGTTGTCGGCCCCACGCACCACGGCGAGGGTAGAGGGAGGCAGCTCGAGCTGGTTCGCCGGGCTGATCGAGCTCACGCGACCGGATGCGAAGGTGACGAGGGCCTCGCCGGCCACCACCCGCCAACCCGTCCCGGTAGCGGGGGCGAGCACGATGTGCACGGCATCGTCCGTCACCTGGAAATCCCCGGGCTGGGTGGCCTTGGCGACGCGCGCATACCCGCTGCCCGCAAGGTCGGTCGCGAACTGATCAACGTCGAGGGTTTCGCCTTCCCACACCAGCAAGGGAGCGCTCACCACGTGCCCCGGCACACTCCACGCGGGCGTCTCCAGCCCGGCATCCACCACGCCGAGCGCCCATCGCCATTGCACCGCCGCTACGATGGCCGCGGCGATGAGGCCACCCACCACCAAGCTACGGCCGATGGCGCGCAACCAGCCCCGCACGCCGCCGCCGCCGCCCGCGGGACGCTTCTTGCCCTTCCCACCGGGGGCGCCTGCCTTCTTCATGGTCTTCATCGTGGACCTCACGGGTGCCTTTCCCAAGGAATACCTTTGACGTGTCAATAGTAGCACGACCCGCGACCGCTGGGCGGAATGACTCCTCCGCCACACGGTTATGACTCCCGATGCTTCTCTTCGCCGCCCTCGCCCTCGCCGCCCCCAGCGGGTGGACACCCAGCTGCTCCGCCAAAGACGACGGCGCCCTGTGGTTCGTCTTCGAGGGCAAACCGCCCGAAAAGGAGTCGCCCTCCCCCCCCGACTTCACCTGCCCCGGGGTCTTCTTCGACAGCGTGGTGTGCGCGAACTCGGTGGGCATGGGCAAGGTGACGTTCACGGCCAAGAACACGATCGGGCAGGACCAGTACGAGCTTCGTTACCTTCCCTACGGCGAAACCACGTCGATCGTCGGTTTCCTCAACAAGGTGGGCGGCGGCGTGCTGTTCACGCCCATCTACACCCCGCCGACACCCTCGATGGACGACCCGCCGCCCAATGCGGCGGAGCTGTTGAGGCAGTACCTGATCAAGCGACAGAAGGCCTCGCAGGCCACCCAGGGCATCGTGCTCCATACGTGGACCTGCCCGGCCGCCGGGTTCGAAGCGCCCACCGAGGAGATGGACCCGCATGGGATGAGCCATCGGGCGCATTCGGCGCGCGCGCCTTCCTGAGAGGACCTACTTGAACAGCCGCGAAACCGAGTCGTTGGAGTGAATACTGCGGATCGCCTGAGCGAGCACATGCCCCACCGGCACGACGGCGATCTTCGCGGAAGCCGCCGCCTCTGGCAGGAGCGGGATGGTGTCCGTCACGAACACCTTCTCAAGCACGCTCTCTTCGATGCGCGCCACGGCGGGGCCGCTGAGCACGGCATGAGTGGAAACAGCGTACACCCGCGTGGCGCCGTTCTCCTGCACCGCGAGCGCCGCCTTCTGGAGCGTTCCCGCGGTGTCGATCATGTCATCGACGATGATCGCCATGCGGTCGCGCACTTCGCCGATGAGGTGGAGCACCTCGGCCTTGTTGGGGCCCGACCGCCGCTTGTCGATGATGGCGATGGTGGCGCCGATGCGCTTGGCGAACCCGCGCGCCCGCTCCACCCCGCCCGCGTCGGGGCTCACCACCACGCAGTTCGACACGTCGAGCGTGGTGCGGATGTGCTCGCTGAGGGTGGGAACGGCAAAGAGGTTGTCGACCGGAATGTTGAAGAAGCCCTGGATCTGGCCCGCGTGCAGGTCCATCGTGAGCACCCGGTTGATGCCCGCCGTCTGGATCAGGTCGGCCACCAGCTTCGCCGTGATCGGCGCGCGCGGGGCCACCTTACGATCCTGCCGAGAGTACCCGTAGTAGGGGATCACCGCGGTGATCCGGTCGGCGCTGGCTCGCTTGCAGGCATCGGCCAGCACGAGCAGCTCCATCAAGTTGTCGTTGGTGGGCCGGCACGTGGGCTGGAGCAGGTACACGTCGCGCCCGCGCACGTTGTCGTCGATCTCGACTTGGATCTCTCCATCGGAGAATCGGCCGACGGACACGCCGCCCAGCGGCAAGCCGAGGCGCTCGGCGATGCTCCGCGCGAGGGCGGGGTTGGCATTTCCAGCGAGAAGGCGGATCTCCATCGGCTCTCCGGGCGCGGCGGGAAGTATCCCGCCTCCCTCCCCGCCGACAGTTTTTCCTGACGCCTCCCGCTCGATCGGGTAGACCCCCGACATGTCGCTCCTGCTCCTCTTCGCGTGTCAGGACGCCACGTTGTCGACCGCCAACGACGCCCCGGTGGTCACACTCATTCGCCCGGCCGATGGGTCCACCTTCGACCCCGCTTCGCCCGTAGAATTCTGCGTACAGATCGACGACGAGCGGCCGACCGACACGCTGGCGCTGACCGTGGAGTCAGATGTGGACGGCATCGTGGCGGAGGGGGCCGGAGAGGCATGCAGCGGCGGCTCTACGGGGTGGAGCGTCACCCTCAGCAACAGCCCGCACCACTTGTCCGTGTTCGCCATCGACGAGAACGGAGGCGTGGGCACCGACAGCGCCTACCTCGTGCCCGACCCGAACGAGGCGCCCAGCTGTAGCTTCTCCTCGCCCGTGAGCGGCCAGGCGATGCGGCTCGGCGAGACGATCACCGTTGCGGCGGGTGCGAACGACCCGGACTCCGACCCCGCCCAGCTCAGCGCCCTGATCGAGAGCGACCTCAATGGCGAGCTCTGGGCCGGAACGCCCACCAGCGCGGGCGTCGTGACCTTTGCCTGGACGCCCGACGTCGGCGACACCCACCAGCTCACCCTCACCGTCACCGACCCGGTAGGTCTCGTCGGCCGCTGCCAAACCGATCTCTACGTCGAGGTCTGCTTAGACGCCGACGATGACGGCGTGACGGACTGCGAGGGCGACTGCGACGATCTCGACGCCACCGTGTACCCAGGCGCCGAGGAGGTGCCCGACAACGCCGACAACGACTGCAACGGCGAGGTAGACGAGTACACCCGCTATGTAGACGACGATGGCGATGGCTACGCCGAGGTGGACGGCGACTGTGACGACGACGACGCGGCCATCCTTCCCGGCGCGGCGGATGCTTGGTACGACGGCGTAGACAGCGACTGCGCCGGCAACGACGACTACGACCAGGATGGCGACGGCTACGCGAGCGCCTCGTTCACCGGCGACGACTGCGACGACCTCGATGCCGCCGTGCATCCGGGCGCCTCCGACGCGTGGTACGACAGCGTAGACAGCGACTGCCTCGGCAACGACGACCACGACCAGGACGGCGACGGTGCTGCGGCGGCCTCGGGCGGCGGAGCGGACTGCGAAGACGACGACGCCACCGTGTTTCCCGGCGCCGTGGACACGTGGTACGACGGCGTGGATCAGGACTGCGCCGGAGACGACGACTACGATCAGGATGCCGACGGCAGCCGCGACCCTTCCGGCGGCGGCTCCGACTGCGACGACACCGACGCTGCCAGCTTTCCCGGCAGCCCCGACGCGTGGTACGACGGGGTGGACACCGACTGCGCGGGCAACGACGACTACGACCAAGACGCCGACGGGCAGCAGTCGTCCGACTACGGCGGCGACGACTGCGACGACACCGACCCCAGCACCTTCTTCGGTGCCGCCGAAGTCTGGTACGACGGGGTGGATGGCGACTGCGACGGCGCGAGCGACTTCGACCAAGATGCAGACGGCTACGACGCCACCGACTACGGCGGCACCGACTGCGACGACGCGACGGGCGCCACCAACCCCGGCGCCGCGGAGACCTGGTACGACGGGGTGGACACCGACTGTGACGGCGCTGACGACTACGATCAGGATGCCGACGGCGCCCGCTCCACCGCGTGGGGCGGCACCGACTGCGACGACGCCGTGCCCACCACCTACCCTGGCGCTGCCGACACCTGGTACGACGGCGTAGACAGCGACTGCGCGGGCAACGACGACTTCGATCAAGACGCCGACGGGCACGTGTGGGACCTCTTCGCAGGCGCGGATTGCGACGATGGCGACGCGAACATCAATCCCGACGCAACAGAAACTTGGTACGACGGCGTGGACAGCGACTGTTCGGGCGGCAGCGACTACGACTACGATGCCGACGGCGACGATGCCGAGGCGTGGGGGGGCACCGACTGCGACGACGAGGAGCCTGCGGCCTACGGCACCGCCGTGGAGTCACGCGACGGCATCGACAACGACTGCGACGACTACTGCGACGAGTCCTTCCTTGTGGCCGGCGACATCGTCGTGAGCGAGGTGATGCCGAACCCCTCGCTAACCTCCGACCCGCTCGGCGAGTGGTTCGAGGTCGCCAACACCACGGCCATCGACATCCGCATCTGCCGGTGGACCGTGGCCGACAACGTGGGAACGCACACCGTCACCGATCCCGTGTACGTGCCGGCGGGCGGCCATGCGGTATTCGGCTACTCCGACAGCTACACCGCCATGGGCAACGTGGTCGTGGACTACAGCTACGCGGGCTCGCTGCTGCTCTCGAACACCTCCGATCGCGTGGTCCTCACCGACCCGTTCAGCGGCGAAATCGACCGCGTGGCGTGGACCACATCCTTCCCCTACGCCGCGGCCGCCTCGATGGAGCTGCGCAGGACCGCCTTCGACTGGGTTTCGAACGATACCGCCGCCAGCTGGTGCACCGCCACGAGCCGCTACAACGCCGTAGACTCCGGCACACCCGGGAGCGCGAACGGGTGCTGAGGGGAGATGCGCGGAGCCCGGATGCGTTGCCGCAAGTGGGCTGGGGCGCATCTCGGCGCGGTCGGCGGCGAGTGCGACCGAAGTCGATGGGTGAGCCGCCACCCTGCGACTTCGGTCGCGTGCCGCCCCCCGGCCTCCCGCCTCCCGGTCCCCCGGTCCCCGGTCCCGGCCTCCCTGCTCCCAGTCTCAGCCCGCGTCGCCCAACCGCCGCCGCCGCAACAACGCCACCGCAGCCACCACTCCCACCGCTCCTGGCACTCCCCCGCCGCTCCCGCACGTGTTGAGCACCGGCGCCCGCCAGTCGCGCACCTCCAGCGACACCCCGTCAAAGATGCGGGAGCCGTCGTCGACCTGCACGTCGTGCTCGCCCACCGGGGCGGTGCCCGCCACGGAGTACGTCACAACGAGCTCGTCGCCGTCGACCTCGATCACCTCGGCCACGACGCCCTCGCCGAGGCTCACCTCGGGCACCACCGCGAGCGAGCCCACGAACCCGATGCGAAGGGTGCCGCTGTCACCTTGCTCCACCCGATCGGGGTCGATGGAAACGAGGCGCGGACGGCTCGCGTCGGGCTCCACCGAGAAGGCCGCCGGTAGGGTGAGGCGCCCACCGGCAACGTCGACCTCGACGTCGCGCACGCCGGCTGTCGCCGCAGGATCGAGGCGTACGTGAACCCGGAGCCGGTCTACGTCGCGCACCGTCACGCTCTCCACCTCCACACCCTCCCCGAACGCCACCCCAACCTCGTCCTGCACGAACAGCGCGTGGTCGCCGACGATCTCCAACCGAAGCTCCTCGCCTGCCCAGCCCTGAGCGGGCGAGAGGCTCACCAACGCAGGAACGATCGCCTGCACGTCGAAGGGCTCGCTGAAATCGCCCTCACCTTCGGCGTACACCCCCCGCACCCAGAAGCGGTCGTCGCCGCCGGTGAGCGGAACCGTGGCGAAGGTGTCGGTGGTCGAGGCAACCAGCGCCTCCGCCGACCACACCTCGTAGCCGAGCACTTCGTGCGTGGAGACGGGCGGCGACCACGTAAGGTCTGCTGACACCGCCGCCACCCTCCCGCTGGGGCCCTGAAGCGCCTCCGGTGCCGGCAGGTACACGCGGAACGAAACCTCGCCCGCGGTGGGCTGGCGGGTCTCGTTGGCGCCGTCGGTGGCGAGTGCGTGGTAGCTCACTCGAGTGTCGGGAGGCTGCCCCGGCAACAGCCCCACCCAGGAACCGCCCTCCCCTGGGGTCATGAGCACCGTGCCCTCGCCGCCGTGGTCGGTCTGCCAGAGGAGCGTCACCCCGTTCACCCCGGTGTCGTCCTCCACGATGGCCTGAACCTCGAAAGCTTCTTCGATCCGCTCCGAGTCGGGGAGCACGTCGAGCGCGCTGACCCGGGGGGGCGTCACATCGCCGTCCCAGACCGCGAGCGTGTCGAGGAACCAGCCGGCGCCTACCCCGGTAAGGTCGGCCTCGAAAACGAAGCGCACTTGCACAGGGGCCAGCGTCGACAACTCGATGGTAACCAGCTCCCAGCCCACCGAGCTGCCCGACCACCCCAGCGCCGTGGGGTACCCGTAGATGGGGTCGGCCCGCGACCAGCCCGTGCCGTCGTTCACTTCCACCCAGCCCGCGTCGCCATCGCCGAGGGAATGCCAGTGCTGGAAGCTGAGCGCCGGCTTCGCCGTAGACCGCAGATCGAGCTCCGGCAGGGTGAGGGTTTCCACGGAGTCGTTGAGGTAGTTGCCCGTCAGGCCCACGGCCCACGCGCGCCGCCCGTCGTACCCCGCCCCGGGGCCCGACGAAACGGTTCCCCATCGCCATTGGAGTAGGTCCCCGCCGGGTTGAAACCCCCCGTCGTCCTGCTCCAGACCCCAGCCACGAACGGGCTCCGACGCGAGGCAGATGGCCGCGAGCAGGATCATGCCCCCTCCTCGGCCAACTGGTAGCGCACCTTCACTTCGGCGTCGGGGCCTGGGGGAGCTGCGAAGACCACCGCGGGCGCATCCAGATCGACGGTGAAGATCGTCGTGCGCTCACCGTTCACCGTTACCGAGACCGTTCCCTCCACCGGTTGCGCTTGCAAGGCGTACACCACCGGCCAGTCCGCCGCGAGCGCGCCGATCGCCTCGGCCACGAGGGTGAAGTCCACATCGCACACACTCGCCCAGGTGCCGCCCGTTCGCTCCACCACGTCGAGGTAGCGGGTGCCTGCGCGGGCCGACCCGGTCGAACCGTCGCAGCCGTGCGGCGCCATGCCCACGACCGCCGAGGCCCTCGCAGGCTGCCCGCTGAGCGCCGCGGCGTTGGCCAAGAGAGTCACGAACGCGCCGACGGGATCGGCGCCGAGCACCTCGCCGCTCTGGTCGTCGTCGTCGCTCACGAAGATCACGTGAAGCGCGGCGCCTTCACGCCGGAATCCACGGTTCTGCCCGGTGGCATCGCGCAGCGCGAGCGTGGCGCAGTCGAGCCCCGACGAGGGCGGCACGTGATCGGTGCCAACCAGGAGCGCCGCCGCGAGCGCATCGGCCGGCGAGGCCGCCTCGGCCGTGATCACCCAGGGATCGCCCCGGAGCACGCCCTCGTCGCTGAGATCGGAGCTGGTGGCGCCAAGCTGCCAGGCGAGGGCCTGCTCACTGAGGATCGCCACGAACGAGGCGGAGGCCGCGGCCAAGGAGGCCTGCTCCTCGGCCATGCTACCGGTGCCGTCCACCACGAAAAGTACGTCTACGGCGGGGGCGGGGCCACTATCGAGGGTCTCCTCCACCCACACGGCATCGGGCGCCACGGCGTCGGGATCGTCAAATCCCACGTCGATGCCGCTGCAGCCGGTGAGGAGGGCGAGGAACACTCGCTTCATAGTGCGCTCTCCCCCGCCTGCGGTCAAGCCCGCAGCGGCACTGGAGTTACCGCGGTGCCCGGCGGCCCCGCCTCGTTGGCGAACTCGACCAAGCCTCGAGGTCTCTATGAGTTCGCCAACATCGGCCGGCGTTCGGCCGGCCGCGCGCCCAAAGACGCAGCCGCACCCATCGTCACTACTACTTCCCGATCGTCCAGCCGAGCTTCCGACCGGCGTACTCCGCGGTGTACACGCCCTTGAACGTGCTGTCGGGCTGCAGCAGCCGGAAGCTGAGGCTCATGCGCTCCCCGGTGAGCGCTACGTCCCACCAGCCCACGAGCGGCATGCAGCTCGCTTCGTAGGCGCCCGGGAAGCCCGCCCACGACTCGGTGCTCTTCGCGTGGTCGAGCGCAACCGTGCTGCACTTACGCGCCTCCGCCTGCTTCTCGAACTCCCGCAAGAGTGCGAAGTCAAACGTGGTCTCGAGCTTCACGTCCCGAAAACCGCCCCCGTCCGCGTGCCCCCAACGCTCCGGCGTGTCGGCTGGGGCGCCGCCGCCCCCCGCCGTCACGAACAGCTCGCCGAACTTTCCGCGCGGCAAAAACACCTCCGACGTGGTGCTCCGGCTGCTGAACACGGCTTTGACCGCCCCCACCTTGCTCTGGGCCTCCACGATGTCCAGCAGCTCCAGCGCCGACTCGCCGTCGTTGCTCTTCTGGCCTGTCGCGAGCGTGATCAGCGGGTGGTACATGAACACGAGCATCGAGTCGTACTTGTCCTCGGAAACCACGCGGTCCACGTACGCCAGCTGCTCTGTCCACCGGCTGCCGAGCGAGGACTGGTTCGTGTCGAGCGTGAGGAGCCGCCACGTGTGGCCCGCCACCTCCAAGTCTACGTGCGACCACGTGGCCACACGGTTGAAGCCGATGTCGGCGCCCACGCCGGGGAACGACGCACCGAAGCCCGTGTACCGGTCGTCGCCCGCGCCGTCGTCTTCGCCCGCTACGGGAATCACGCGCGTGCGCGGGTAGCCCTCCTCCGAGGGTTCCCCGCCAGCCAGCACACTGAGCCAGGTCTTGGCAAAGGCCTTCCACGCCCCGAGCGAGGAGCCCGGCACGAGGTTGCCCAGCAGCACGAGAAACTCGGTGCGACCTTCTCGGATGGTGCCGGACACATCGGCGATGAGCGCCGCCGTGGCCCCCTTCACCGCGACCCGCTTGGTGGCTTCGGCCTCGCCGGGCTTGGCGGGGCGCACGTTGCCAACGACGCCGAACTGCACAGTGGCGGGGTAGACCTGCCGCCGACCGTCGTCGAGGAAGATGTCCTGATTGGTGATCTTCTTCGTATCGAACGCGAACGCGAATGAGAGGGCGAACAGCATCGGTACTCCAGCGGGCGGGCAGCCTATCCGAGTCGGCCAGCGAGACCGGTATGGCGTTCGTCAACCCCCGTGCGGGCCACGGCCATCCGTAGGGCGCGAGGGCTGGCCACCAGCACCGCGAAACGCCGTGCGCGGGTGAGCGCCGTGTAGACGAGGTTGCGGCGGAGCATCACGAAGTGGGAGGTGTGCAACGCCAGCACCACCGCCGGATACTCACTCCCCTGCGACTTGTGGATTGAGATCGCCCAGGCGAGCTCGAAGGTGTCGAGGCTATCCCCCGGAATGTCGACCACGCGACCCTCAAAGTCGACCGACATTCCGTTGGTGCCCACCTGAGTGACTCGCCCCACGTCGCCATTGAAGACATCGAGTTCGTAGTCGTTTCGGGTCTGGATCACGCGGTCACCGGCACGAAAGCGCTTGTTCCCGCGCACGATCTCCGGACCGGTGGGGTTCAGCGCGGCCCCGAGCAGCGCGTTGAGGGCCTGCGTGCCGAGCGGGCCGCCGTGCATCGGCGTGAGCACCTGCACGTCGCGCGTGGGGTTGAAGCCGTTGGCGGGCAAGCGCGTTGTCACCACCGTGACGAGGAGCTGGGCGAGCTCTTCGGCATCTTCCCGCGCGAGCACGAAGCAGTCCCTCGCCCCCTCTTCCTTCTCGGCCGAAACGGGCACCTCGCCAGCGAGGATGCGGTGGGCGTTCCGCACGATCGCGCTCTCCGCTGCCTGCCGGTACACATCGACAAGGCGCGCCACAGGCACGGTGCCAGACCGGATGAGGTCGCGAAGCACCTGACCGGCGCCCACGCTGGGGAGCTGGTCCACGTCGCCCACCAGGATGAGGCGGGCGGTGGGAGGGAGCGCGTCGAGCAGCGAGTCGAACAGCGCCAGATCGACCATCGAGGCTTCGTCGACGACGACGGCGTCGGCCTCGAGAGGGTAGCCGCCGTCGCGGGTGAAGCCGCCCTCTGCGGGGCTCCACTCAAGCAGGCGGTGCAGGGTGCGGGCCTCTTCGCCACAGGCATCGGCCAGCCGGCGGGCGGCCCGCCCCGTAGGCGAAGCGAACGCCCACCGCTCGTGCCGGCGCCGGGCCAGCTCCGCGAGCACCCGCACGATGGTGGTCTTGCCCGTTCCCGGCCCGCCGGTGATCACCACGAGCCCGGCGCCGAACACCGCCTCCACCGCGGCCCGCTGCCCGGGCGCCAGCTCGATCCCCACGGCGCGCGCGGCGTCGTCGGCCGCAACCGGCTGAGGCGCCATCGCCCTCCGCGCGTTCACCCGGCGGGCGACCCGCGCCTCCAGTTCGTCGGTGGCGGTGCGGTACACGGGCCGCTCGCCCTCCTCGGCGGCAGGGTGGCGCACCACGCGGCGCATGTGCGCGGCGTCGTCGATGCCGCTCACGGCGGCCCCGCGGTCCACGTCGAACCCGACCACCCGCTCCACGAGCGCCGCCTCGGGGAGAAAGCAGCTGCCGTCGTCTTCCGCCGACGTCAGCGCGAACTCGATGGCCGCCTGCACGCGCTCCGGCGCGCTGCGGTCCACTCCGTTCGCCCGCGCGATCGCGTCGGCCGTGCGAAAACCGATGCCCGGCACCTCCACCAAGCGGTAGGGCTGCCGCGCCACCACATCGGCCGACCCCACCCCAAACTTCGCCAACACCCGCCGAATCGCACCGCTGCCCAGACCGTGCGCGCGCAGCGTGATCTCCAGCTCGCGCCCCACCCGCTGCGACACCCAGGTGGACACGATCTTCTCGCGCGTTTTCGGGCCGACGCCTTCCACCTCGGCCAGCCGCTCCGATGCATGTTCGAGCACCTGCAACGTGTCGACCCCGAACCGATCCACGATGCGGCGGGCCAGCTCCGGGCCCACGCCCTCAATCGACCCCTGGAGGTATCGTTCGATCCCCGAGAGGGTACGAGGGTGCTCCACCAGCACCGACTCCACCCGGAAGCGGGGGCCGAAGCGCAGGTCGGTCTGCCACGCCCCCGTCGCCATGATCCGCTGCCCCACCTGCACATGGGCGAGCGCCCCCACCACCGTGACCTCTCCCGTTGTAGAGGCCACGCGCGCCACGGCAAAGCCGCCATCGTCGGAGCGAAACAAGAAGCTCTTCAGCTCCCCTTCTACGCGGTCCTGATACACCTGTTCAGGTTAACGTGATCCACGCAGCGTGGTGCGCAGAAGCGAAGGCACGCCCAGCCCAAGGGCGAGCGCGAGGAGCGCCAGCCCCGGCATTCCCACGAGCTCCCCCACCGGCCCCGTGCTGAGCATCGCGGCCCCCGCAAACGCGGCGACCGAGGCGGCGCCGTGCTGAACGGCGGAGTTCAACGACTGGAAAGCGGCCCGTTCGCTCGGCCCCGCCACCCTCGACAGCACGCTCTGATGCGCCACGTTCCGAGCGCTCATGGCCAGCATCATCGACGGGAAGAGGATCCACACCGGCAGCGGAGGCGGGCTGAAGGCGAACCACAGCACCCCCACGACTGCAAAGCCGGCCGTTCCCGCCACGTTCAGCCGTACCGGGCCCCTGCGGTCGGCGAAGCGTCCGAAGGCCCTCATGGCCACGAGGGTAGCGGCGCCGCCGGCCATGTACAGGTAAGGCAGGTGCTGGCGCGGCCACCCGAGGTTGAACTGCAGGTACGCGCTCAGGTTGGGGATGATCGTGAACCCCGACATGGTGACGAGCGCGGTGGCCGCGAGGCCGGCCCAGGCGGCGGGCAGGCGGAGGAGCGCCCGGAGGGAGGGGCGAGGGCGGCCCGGGGCGATGTGCCCTCGGAGCGGCGGTAGCAGCGCGATCGACAACGCCGTGATCACGCCACCCGCCCCCGCGACCGCGAAGAACGGCGCCCGCCAGTCCGCCCAGCCCGCGAGCGCGAGTCCGGCGGGAACGCCCGCCACGCTGGCCACGCTGAACGACGTCATGACCGCGGCCATGGCCTGCCCGCGCCGCTCGGGCGGCACAACGTCCGAGACGATCGCGAGGGCTACGCTCGTGGCCGGCCCCCCGAAACTTCCTGCCACCACCCGGGCGGCCACCAACGAGACCATCCCGGTAGCGAAGCCGCCCAGCGCCGTTCCGACCGCGAGCCCCGCCATGCACACCGCGAGGGCGAGGCGGCGGTCCACACGGTCGAGCAGCGGGCTCGCAAGCAGGCCCACCAAGCAGGCGGCGAGCGTGTACGCACCGCCCACCACGCCGATCTGGTTCATCGGCACCCCCAGCGACCGGGCGAAGTCGGGCCCCAACGGCATCACCATCATGAAGTCCACGATGTTCACGAACTGCACCGCCCCTACGAGGCCGATGATCGCCCGCTCCGAACGCCTGCCCTCTGCCATCCGTGATACCGCCCCGTCGTGCTTGCGCGCCTCATGCCGTGGCTCTTGCCGCTCGCCGGGGCGTGGTTCTACTTCTGTAGCCTGCAGAGCGCCGCGGTGGAGCGCATCCGCACCCTCACGGTGGTGGAGGGCTACGGTTTTGCGGCCTACGAGCAGGTGATCCGGAACTACGCGCTGTACGGCGAATGGGGCCAGACGATTCACCGCGGCTACATCGCTCACTGGATGTGGTCGGGGCACCGGTCGCTGTGGCTCTTCGGAGCCGCTGGCGTGTATCGGCTGGCCCCGGGCCCCGAAGCGCTGGTCACGCTTCAAACCGCGCTGGTGGCGCTTGGCTGCATCCCCGCGTTCGGGTTGGGGCGGCGTGCGATCGGGGGCACGGAGGGAGGCCTCGCGGGACTGGCCCTCTACGGGCTGTTCGGCCCCCTTTGGGCGATCGCGCTCCAAGACTACCAGGACCTCGTGCTGGGCATCCCCTTCGCGGTGGCTGCAGTGTGGGCGCTGCGGGAGCGCTCCCTCGCCGGGTTCGCGGTCGCCGGGTTCTTGTGCGGCGCGGCGCGCGAGGAGTGGGTGCTCACGCTCCCCGTGATCGCGTTGGCGGCCGGCGGAGGGTGGCGGCACCGGCTCATGGCCTTGGCAACCGCCCTCGCCACCGTCGGCCTGCTCGCCGCGCTGCTCTGGTGGCTCGGCCGCGATGCCGTAGGGTACGAAACCCCCATGCAGACGCAGGCGGGCGCAGTCGGACTCGGCCTCCCGCCGATCCAGCGCTCGTGGGTGGACTACCATAAGTTCTACTCCCACTTCTTCTTTCCGCTGAACTTCGCCGCGCTAGTCTCGCCGCTGGTGCTCGCGCCGGGGGCGGGCGCCCTGCTCTTGCACCTCACCACGCCGCAGGGCTCGGGCATCGACACCCAGTGGCGCGGACACATTCACCACATGGCGCCGGTGGCGGCCTTCCTCGTGGCGGGCGCGATCGACGGGCTGGGCGCCTTAGGGAGCCTCGCGTTTCCGGCGCCCACGCGGGCGCGCTGGAAGGCCCTGGTGGGCTTCCGTTCGCCCGTGCCTCTGGCCGTTCGCCGCGGAGGCGCCGCCGCGATCGTAGCGGCGTGCCTCTGGTTCGCCCTGCCATGGGCGGCGCCGCTCAAGCTGTCCCTGCGCGCGTGGCCCGGAGCGCACGGGGCCGAAGCTCGACCCGAGTGGGCCCTCGTGGCCAGTCTGCCGCCGGAGGCCAAGATCGCCACGGATCCAGCGGGCGCCCTGTTGTTGGTTCCCTTCCGCGCGAGTTGGACCTACGGCGAGAGCCTCGCCGAGAAGACCCGCACCGGCCTAAGAGCCCTCGACTACGTGCTGGTCCGGCGCACCGACGCGGCGGTGCTCGCGGAGGCGGTCGCGCTCGGGGGTGCCGTCGTGGGCGAAACGAGGGAGTACCAGCTCGTGGCGATGCCGGCCGAAGCAGCCCGGCGCGCCGGAACAGCCGCCCCGACCCGGTGACAGGCGCGGCGCGCCGGCCCGCCCCCTACTTACTGTAAACCTCGTACTTCTCGACGTGGAGGTGCAAGAGCGGCCGCACCACCACGCGCTTGCCGAGCCGCGCTTCCACCGCTTCGAGTACGGGGTACTCGTCGCCGTAGAGCAGGTCGGCCACGCTGGGGTGAACGTTGACGAAGAGGGTCTCTTTGGCCACGGCCCGCGCGGCTTCGCGCTGCAGCTCGCGGAAAACGTCGTAGCAGACGGTCTGCCGGGAGCGCACACTGCCCTTCCCCTCGCACACCGGGCAGGTCTCGCTGAGGTAGCGGACGACGTCTTCCTGCACGCGCTTTCGCGTCATCTGCACGAGCCCGAACTCGCTGATCTTGAGCACGTTGGTGCGCGCCCTGTCCTTCTTCAGCTCCTCTTCGAGCGCGCGGTACACCTTGTCGCGGTTGGACTCCCGGTCCATGTCGATGAAGTCGATGATGATGATGCCGCCGATGTTCCGGAGCCGGAGCTGGTACACCACCTCTTTTACGGCTTCGAGGTTCACGCGCACCGTGGTGTCTTCGAGCGAGTTGCCCTGGCCCACGAACTTGCCGGAGTTCACATCGATGCTGACGAGCGCTTCCGTCTGGTCGATCACCAAGTAGCCGCCCGACTTCAACCACACGCGGCGGCCGAGGGAGCGGTTGATCTCCGTTTCGACGCCGAAGGTGTCGAAGATCGGCTCGGCGCCCCGGTAGAGGTGAACCTTCTCCTTCAGCTCGGGGGAGAACTCCTCCATGAAGGCGCAGACTTCTTCGTAGAGCTTCGGCGAGTCCACCACCATGCGCTCCACGTCGTCGTGGAAGGAGTCGCGGACCATCCGGAGAACGAGGCCGTGGTCGAGGTGCAGGGGAGCGGGTGCCTTGCGCCCCTCGGCAGCCCCACAGATTTTCTCCCAGATGCCCACGAGGTAGTTCATGTCCTGCTTGAGCGTGATGTTCGTCTGCGTGGCGCAGACGGTTCGCACGATGAAGCCCCCGCCCTTGGGCCGGTTCTTGTCGACAAACTCGCGGAGCCGGCGGCGCTCCCGGTCCTTGGCAATCCGGCGGCTGATGCCCACGTGGTCGACCGTGGGCATGAACACGAGGTAGCGACCAGGGAGCGTTACGTGCGTGGTGACCCGCGCGCCCTTGGTGCCGATCGGGTCCTTCGCTACCTGAACCACGATCTCCTGCCCTTCTTTGAGCAGGTCTTGGATGTTGGGCTGCCCAGGGCGCGGCGCTTCGCGGGGGGGGCCATCCTCGTCGGCCTCGACCGCGTCTTCGTCCACGCCCGGGTCTTCGTCGTCGTCGTTGCCGCCCCCTCCGCCCTGTTTGTCGAACATCTGGGGCCAGATGTCGCCGACGTAGAGGAAGGCTGCTCGGTCGAGCCCGATGTCGACGAACGCGGCCTGCATTCCGGGGAGGACCCGGACCACGCGGCCCAAGTAGACGTTGCCGACGTAGCCGCGGTCTACCCCGCGGTCGACATGCAGCTCGGCGAGGCCGCCGTTCTCCATGAGGGCGACACGAGATTCACGGCCCGTCGTATTGACGAGGATTTCAGTTGGCAAAAGACACCTCTTTCGGGTGCCCGCCGAGCATACGAAGCCACTCCGCCGCTCGCATCGTGCGCGCGGCCAGGATTTTTCGAGATGGGGTACGAGTGCGTGGCCATCTGGCTCCGCGCCCGGGCGTCCGGCGCGTGGCGCTCGGGACGATGCGGGCTCGGCGAGACCCAAGGGTTTGGGTTGGAAAGGAGTCGGCGGACGGATGTCAGCCCAGATGGGGAGTATCCTTCTCTGGCCGGCGTGGCCATGTATGCGGTCACCGAGCGAGGGCGATTCCGGCGAACGCGACAACAATTGCCGCAAACACACCGAGGACCACCAGCGTCAAGGCTAGCACGAATCGGCTCGGAGGCCTCGGCGGTTCCGCAGCGGGCCTCGGCGGTTCCGCAGCGGTAGGCGGGAAGGTGGGCGAAGCCGACACCGGAGGCCGCGACGGCCGCCGCGCCCCCCCACCCGGCCGCGAGGTGCTGCCCGAGCCCCCCGACGCCCAGCGTTTCTCCCGCTTCAGCACCGCCCGCAGCGTGGCCAGATCGGGGATCCGCCGCTCGGGATCGACCTGGAGGCAACCCTCCACGGCGATGCTCCACCGTGGTTCCACGCGGGGTACCACGGCGTCGAGCGGGCGGTACCGGGCGTGGGTGACGTCGTCGAGCAGCGCTTCGAGTGTGGAGCCGGTGAACGGGGGCACGCCGGCCACCATCTCGTACAGCATCACGCCGAGCGACCAGACGTCGGCGCGCGCATCCACGCTGCCGGCATCGCGGGCCTGCTCCGGCGCCATGTACGCGGCGCTGCCGAGGATCATCCCCATCCGGGTCATCCGCGCGTCGGGCGGCTCAAACTCCGGGCGGGCGAGCCCGAAATCGGCGAGGCGGGGAACGAGCCCTTCATGGCTCTCGCTGAGCAGCACGTTGGCGGGCTTCAGGTCGCGGTGAATGAATCCACTCTGGTGGGCGGCCTCCACCCCGTCGAGCAGCCCGTGAACGAGGCGTTCGAGCACCTCGCCCGACAGCCCACCGCGAACCAGCAGGGCATCGAGCGTGAGGCCGCCGGGAACCAACTCGAGCACGATCCCCGGGGTGCCCTGTACGTCTACGACATCGATCGCAGCGACGATGTTGGGGTGCACAAGGCTGCTCTGGATGCGCGCCTCGCGGGCCGCCCTCGCCAAAAGGTCGGGCTCTCGGGAGCGCGACACCTTGAGCGCGGCGCTGCGCCCGTCCACCCGGTTCTGCACATGCCACACCCGCGCCATCCCCCCTTCCGCGAGAAAAGCGGTGACCTCCCACGTGCCAAAGCTCTGCCCCACGAGCCAGACGGATTCGGAGGTCGAGGCGATGGCGGGCTCCGGCGAGGCAGGTTTAGTGTAGCGCGGGGGGGCCGTGAAAAGCGGGTGATTCGTGCGCGGCGGGCCGCGCCGGCTGCTCCCGCAGCCCCGGGTGGGGCGGCCCGAGCGGCCGTACGCTCACGTACGATGAAACCGCCGCTCCAGCTCTGCCACATCGAGGCGGATCACCACCGGGCGGCCGTGGGCGCACACCGCGTGATCCACAACGTCGAGCTGCTCCACGAGGCCTCGCATGCTGCGCTCGTCGAGCGCCTCGTTCGCACGCACGCTCGTGTGGCAGGCGAGCGTGGCCAGTACGTGGTCGAGAACTCCCTGGGCGAGGTGGCCGGGGCCGCCGGCCAGCAGGTCGTCGGCGATGTCGACGAGCAGCGCGGGGAGGTCACGTTTGGCGAGCGGCACCGGCACCCCGTGAACGGCGATGGTTCCGCCGCCGAGCGCGGACACATCGAGCCCGCTCCCCGCGAGCTGCTCGGCGTGAGCGCCGAGCACGCGAGCGCGAGCCGGCCCCACTTCGAGCACGAGCGGCGTGAGCAGGCGTTGGGAGCCGCCGAGAGCCGCCAGCGGGTCGCGTTGAAGGCGGTGCAGCGTGATCCGCTCGGCCGCCGCGTGCTGGTCGATGAGCAGGAGTTCGCCGCCGCCTTCGCAGAGGATGTAGGTGCGCGCGAGCTGGCCGATCACGCGGAGGTCCGCGAAGCGCGGCACGGGAAGGAGGGCGCGCCCGCCGGTAGGCGGGAGCGGCGTAGCCGCGGCGGGGAGCGGCGTAGCCGCGGCGGGGAGCGGCGTAGCCGCGAGCGGAGCGGCCAGCGGAGCGGCGACCGGAGCGGCCAGCGGAGCGGCCAGCGGAGCGGCGACCGGAGCGGTCAGCGGAGCTGGCGCCGCGACGAGGCTCAGCTGCTCGCGCACCACCTCCGGCGCGCGATAGCGCGCCTCCACCGGCACCGGGCGCTGGATTCCGTGGCCCTGGAGCTGGGCGCGAAGCCCCTGCGCGACCGCGTTCTGCAGCTCGAAGCCGTTCACGAAGCGCACCTCCGTCTTCGCCGGGTGCACGTTCACGTCCACGTCGGCCGAGGGCACCTCCACCTCCAGCACCACCACCGGAAAGCGGTCCTTGGGAACGAGGCCGGCGTAGGCCTGATTCACCGCCCGCCGCAGCACCATGTCCCTCACGAAGCGGCCGTTCACGTACAGGTAGCTGCTGCTGCTGCTGTTCTGGCGGTGAACCCCCACTGGCGAAACGAGCCCCCTCACCCGCAACGTTCCCCGGCTGAACTCCACCGGCACGAGCGCCTCGCCGTGGGGGCCGAGGAGCTCGGCCGCACGCTGCCGGAACGAGTCGGTACGCGGGCAGCGCAGGTGCAACCGATCGTCGTGGGTCACCTCGAGGTCCACGTGCGGGCGGATGAGCAGCTCGCGGGTGACGGCCTCGATGCAGTGCGAGAGCTCTGTGTCCACACTGCGGAGGAACTTCCTGCGCGCCGGCACGTTGTAGAACAGCGACTCCACCGCGATGTCCGTGCCCGGCGCCGCCCCCGCGGCCTCCACCCCGAGCAGCTTGCCCCCATCGACCGACACCAGCGTGGCTACATCGGAATCGCGGGTGCGGGTGAGCAGGCGGAATCGGCACACACTCGCGATCGAGGGCACGGCCTCTCCCCGAAAGCCGAGGGTGCTCACGTTGAACAGGTCGTCGTCGGAGCGGATCTTGCTGGTGGCGTGCCGCTCGAGGCACATGAGCGCGTCGGTGCGGTCCATGCCGCTGCCGTCGTCGACCACCCGCACGAGGTTGCGACCCCCAGCGCGCAGGTGCACGCGCAGCTCGGTGGCGCCTGCGTCGAGCGCGTTCTCAACCAGCTCCTTCACCACGCTCGCCGGCCGCTCCACCACCTCGCCGGCGGCGATCTTGTTCACCAGCGATTCTTCGAGGATCCGGACGGCCATGGGCGGGGAGTCTAAGCCGGGACCGTCGGTGCTGCGGCCCCCTCCGCTCTTCAGCGCGAGGTCTGCAGCGTCGCGACGGGATCGACGACAATGCTGCCGTCCAACACACCCAGCACCGCTTCGTCCTCCGAACCCAGCACCTCATGGACCGCAAAGTCCGCGAGGTAGGTGGCCGTGACCGTGAGGCTCAGCGTCTTGTCCAAGTCGCACGGGATCGTCGTGGTAGTGAAGGACTCGTGGCAGCCGCCGGCAAGCTCCACCCAGGTCACGTCCCCCGCCGAAGCGCGCGTGAACGCCTCGGTGCCGTCGCCGTCCTCGGAGCCCGTCATGTAGAGCACGGGACGGTCCAAGGTGGCCCACCCCGACTCGGCCACGAGGTCGGTGCCGGCCGAGCCTGCGAAGGGCGCCACGGCCACGACGCGAGGGTCCACCGCGCGTTCGGTGTAGGCGGCTACTTCCGCCTCGGTACACCCCAGCTCGCTCGCCTCGCAGCGGGCTTCGATCGCCGCGGGGTCAAACGTCGGTCCGCCCAACAGCCAGGAGGTCTGCGCGCCGTAGCTGTGCCCGAAAACCAGCACGTGCTCGGTGTCTACGCGGTCGTGAAGCGGGTCCCCCTCGGGCAATCCGGCGATCCAGTCGAGGGTGGCGCTCACGTCGAGCGTGCGGAGCAACGGGAAGGTCTCCGGCTTGGGTTCGACGTTTTGGGTGAGCAGGTTGTCGGTGTGGTCGGGCGCCACGGCCACCCATCCGGCGTTGACCAGCTGTCGCATCAAGGGGGTTGCGTTCCCTGCCCACCCTTGCGAGCCGTGAGAGTAGACCACGAGCGGGGCCTTGCACTTCGCGCGGGGAGCAAAGGCCGCGTCCACCCAGGAGTTCGTGTCTTCAAAGGCGTCGAGCCAGCGCGCTGCGGTACCGCTGGTGTCGTCGGTCTCGTACCAGGCGTGCACCACGAGCTCCCGCGGCTCCCCCGTCCACGGCACGGTGTAGGAGGTGGTCGCTTCGCGGGTACCGGCCACGGCCCCCTCGATGTCGATGGCGGGGGCCGAAAGCGGGGCGCAGTCGACGGGGGCGCTCGGCGCGGGCTCGGGAGTGCAGGAAACGAAGAGGAGAGCGAGCAGGGGAGTGCCGGGGCGAGAGAAGGTGTAGCGGATCGGGAGGGTTTCGGCCCCCTATCGGGACGGGACGCGACCGAAGTCGTAGGGTGGCGGCTCACCCATCGACTTCGGTCGCAATCCCGGCGCCCCACCCTCCCCGCTCAATCCGCCGCACTCGCGGCCGATGCACGCCCCCATGTCCTTCGAAGAACTCGTGGCCGCCCGGCCCGGCCTGTCCGCCGGCGCCCGCATCAGCATCACCGTGGATGACGTTCCCGCGCCGTTCCACGAGCTGCACCTCGCCGGGCTTCCAGTGGTCGGTGTGGACGGGGCCGCGCTGCCGTGGGAGGCGCATGACCTCGTGCTGGCCGCCGCCCCGACCGGCGAGCACCGGTACGAGCCGGCACGGGCCCGCGCGGAGGGCCTGTCCTACGTCGTCGCGCACCTCGACACCGAACCCGAGTGCGCAACGGCGTGGGCCGACGGCGCGGCACTCGCCCTGGCGCTGGGGCGGAACGCCGACGCCGATGCCTTTGCGCAGCGCGCGTTGGCCGCCGACCCCGCCGATCCGACGGCCCGGAGCGTCCTCACCAAGCTGGGACGTCCCACCCCCGAACCGAACGCCCGAGACCGCCTCGAGAGTTGGGTGAGGTCGCACGCCGAACGCCTCGTGTCCCCCGTCCTCGATGTCGGCACCTCGCGCTCCCAACGTGCGTGGATCGACACGCGCGCGCTTCGCCTCACGCTCGATGGGTGCTCCCAAGTCTTCGACGCCACCCAAGAGGCGCCGGACATCGTCGCCGACCTCGCCGACCTCTCCGCCCTCCCCGACCATGCGTTCGGATCGGTCCTGTGTACCGAGGTGCTCGAACACGTGCGCTACCCCGACCGCGCACTCGCCGAGCTTCGGCGCGTCACTCGGCCCGGCGGCACGCTCCTGCTCTCCGTACCGTGGTTCTACCCGTTCCATCCCTGCCCGTTGGACCTCCGACGCTTCACCCTCCAAGGCCTGGAGACCGAGCTCCGCGACGCGGGATGGACCGTCGAGGTGAAGGGCGGGCTCCCGATGCCCGCCGCCGCCAAGGCCCATCTCGCGGCCGCCCTTGAGTTGATGACCGGACGCCGGGGCCAGAATGTTGACAGTTTGGGGTACAGCAACTGGGTGATCGTCGCGACGGCGTGAGCGGTGTTACCCCCGCTGGATGTACCTGAGGGTGCCATGACGGGAGCCTGGTGGTGGCGGGTCGGGCTCCTCGGCTTGGTGGCGTGTGGTTCCCCGGAAGGTGACACCCCCAAGCGGTGGACAGAAAGGGGACCGGACACCGCAAGGCCGACGGACAGCGGGGACACCGTGGACACCGGAGACTCCGCAGGCGGCGGCGAGACTGGCGACAGCGCCGATCCACCGGGAGACGCATCGACAGGGGAGCTTGCTGCGACCGTGGCGATCGAGGTTCCCGACGCGAGCCTCGCGGGGGTCGTGGATGTGGACGGCGACGGCATCGACGAGGTTCTCCTCGTCGCCAGTTGGGGGCAGGTTTGGGTGGTGCGGGTGGACGCGCATCTCGGCTCGGCGTCGGTGGGGCTCGTGGACGACTTGGACGTGTCCTATTTCGATGCCTGGCCCGTGGGCAACGGTCAACTGGTGGTCAACGAAGGACGGTTCGGGAGCAGTACCGTGACGATGACCGCCGCGGGCGCGGGCTGGTCCCCCGTCCAGACTCCTCTCGACGCGGAAGTCCTCTGGGCCGGCGCCGCCGGCGACCTCGATGGTGACGGCGTTTCCGACGCACTCCTGCGCATCGCGGGCGACGATGCGCTGTGGGTGGTGCGCGGGCTGCTCACCGCGCCGCTGGCCGACCGAGCGCTGGCTCGAATCGAGGGGTGGACCGCGGCCCGACCCAGCGGCCTGGCCGAGTCGGTCTCGAGCGCCGACGTAGACGACGACGGCGCCGACGACCTGCTCGTCCTCGATGCCCCGGAGGAGGCGCTCCACGTCCTCTTCGGACCGCTCGCGGCCGGGACAGCAGGCACGCTAACGGCGTTGGCGGGCGCCACCCTCCCGCTGGGCGAACCCCCACAAGCGGGGCCGCCCGCCGTGGTGGACGACTTCGACGGCGACGGCACCCGCGAGGTGGCCGTCGGGTTGTACGACGGGGTGGCGCTGTACGACGGCGTTCGGCCGGGGATGACGGGGGCCACGCCTGAGTGGGTCGTTCCCGCAACGCAGCCCGTCACCGCCGGTGGGCTGCGTCCCGCGCTGCTGCTCACTGACCGAGTCGAGGCCGCATTCTGGCACAGGCCTCACTCCCCCGGCGCGTGGCGGCCCGACGCGGCGGTCGCGGGAGCCGGTGTTTTCGGCCGCTTCGGCGGCACCGACCCCACCGATGTGGTGTGGCTCGAGGGCGGGTGGCTTTTCGCCGCGCCCGGCCGTTTGGCCGCACCGGGCGACGACCTCGACAGGGACGGCGCCCTCGCGGCCGCCGACTGCGACGACGCGGAGCCGGCCCGGCGTCCACACGCTCCCGAGGCGAGCAACGGCGTCGATGACGATTGTGACGGACTCGTGGACGAAGCGGCCGCCGTCGAGCCCACGCTCGTGGAAACGTGGCTCGGCGCGCGGAACGACGCATACGGGGCCGAGCTCGCGGCATGGGGCGGGCTCGTCGCGGTCTCCGGGCAGGAAGGCGCGGCTTGGCTGCTTTCGCCCGGGTCGGGCACGGTCGCCGCGTTTTCCCCCTTCAGTGAGGGGGTTCGGTCGATGGCACCGGGCGGTGACATGGATGGCGACGGCGAACTGGAGCTCCTCTCCGTCGCGGGCGGCCCTGAAAACAACCCCGTGTCCGTCGCGTTCGGTCCGCCGATGGAAGGGGCGCCCCTCGCCCAGATTTCCACGGGAATCCAATACGGCGGGCGGTTCACGAACGTCGGCGACCTCGATGGCGACGGCCTCGCAGAAGGCGCCACCTCGGGACAGTCCTGCGCTTCGGACGGCTCGTGGCCTACCTCGCTCGCGCTGGTCCGAAGCGAACCCAGCCGCAGCCTCCGGGTGGAGCGGGTCGACGATCTCCTCGGCGATGCGGTCGGCCCAGCGGACCTCGACGGCGACGGCTACTCGGACCTGATCTTGGAGCAGTACGGCACGGCGGCGTTCTGGTTGGGTCCGCTCGACGAAGGCGCGCTGGCCGGCCGGTCCCCATCCGGAAGCTTCTCCTCGGCCAGCCAACTCCGGGCCGGAGACCTCGACGGCGATGGCGCCAGCGAGCTGATGACCGCCAAGGAAGGGGTCGTAGCCGTGACGAACGGGCCGTGGTCGAGCGGAGCTTGGGATCTGGGTGCGGCGGCAGACGCGGTAGTGACCCTCGGGGAGCCCGTGGGCGGAGTACTCTGGGTGCCCGGCGCTTGGCTCTTTGTGCCGCTCCCGAACGCAGACCGCGAAGCCGGCCGCGTGCTCGGCTTCTCCCTCCCGCTGGCCGCCAGCCTCACCGAAGATGACGCATCCCTCCGCATCGTGGGGGCCCTTCCCCGAGCACACGTCGGCGCCGCCATGGCCACGGGCGACCTCGACAGCGACGGCCAGATCGAGCTCATCGTCGCCAGCCCGGGCGAAGATGCGGTGCTCGACGACGAAGGTGCCGTCCGCGTGTGGCGACCGTAGGGCGCGCCGCGGATGCTGCCGGACGACCCGCCTCCCGACCGCTCGGAGCCATCAATGCTACGGCGCGAGGCCCTGCCCCTCCTCGCCCTCGGCGCCGCCGTGGCCTTCGGCACCCGCGCCGCGTGGATCGACCCCGTGGCGGCCTTCCCCCAGCGCGACACGGCCTTCGGCGAGCTGGCGATCCACCACTTGCAGAACGCCCTCCTCGGCCGTGCGGCCTGGGCGGATGCACCGCTCGGCTGGCCGCTCCCCGCCGGCACCGCCCGCTTGGACTGGATGCTGGGCCAGGCGGTGGTCACGCTCCCACTCCGCGCGCTCGGCGCCTCGCCGGCCGCGGCCCACGGCGTCGTGAGCGCGCTCGGGCTCCTCGTCGCCGCTGTCGCGGTCTACGGACTCGCCCGTCGGCTCGGCACCACCCGCTCCGGAGCCCTGCTCGCCGGCCTCACCGCCGGCATCGGGCCCGCTTCGCTCGCCGAGCTGCACCACGCGAACCTCACGTGGGGCGGGCTCGGCGTGGTGGCGGTGCTCATCCTCGTGGCGCGGCAGGGCGTTGGAATCGCAGGCGGCGCTACGGCGGGGGCGATCGTCGTCGGGGCCGCCCACTTCGGGCTGTACGCGGGCCTGTTTGCGGGGGCCACCTTCTTGGCCGGCCTCCCGGCGGCGCTGGCGCTCGCGGGGCGACGAGCGTGGCTGGGCTTTGCCGCGGGTGCGTTCGTGGCGGCGCTCAGCCTTGTCCCGGTGGCTTCGCTCTACGCCGGCGCAGCGAGCGCGGTCGACCCCGGCGACAACGCCGGCGAGTCCTGGGATCCCGCCCAGACCCTCACGCCCTCGCCCTCCGCGCCGCTGCATCGTTTCTTCGGGATCGCCGATCCGCCACCGAAGCGCGGGCCGGCCCACCGCTCCGTCAACCCCGGCTACCTCCTCGGTGGCATGGCCCTCCTCGGCGGCGCGCTGGCCCTCGGGCGACGCAAAAGCGCCTGGGCCTTGGTGCTCGCCGCCGGAGTGCTCGCCGCGGTTCTGGCCACCGGGGTGCGGCCGATGATCGGGGGCAGGTCGCTGGGCGTCGCGGGTCCGTACGCGTGGGTGGACTTCCTGACGGAACATCGGCTTCGTGCACCCGAGCGCTGGTTGTTCCTGGCGCAGATCGCGCTTGGCCTTCTCGCAGGTCTCGCGCTGAGCCAGGGGCAAGCGTGGGTCGCGTCACGGGCGGGTGCTGTGCGGGCGTCCATCGGTGCGGCGCTGGCGACGGCCCTGGTCTTCCTCGAGTTGCCCGTGATGGCACCGGCGAAGGCGGCGACGGCTGCGTTCCCGCCGCCAGCCTACGCGCTGCTCGAGGGCGCGCCGCCAGGCCCGCTGTTCGAGGTGCTCGGCGGGCGCGACCCCTGCCGGGGCATCGACCGTCTCCGCATGCAACCGCTGCACGGACACCCGCTCGTCGGCGGCCACCAGGGCCGTTTCTCCGCCGCGGGACAGGCGCTCAACCGCACCCTCGACGCCTGGCCGCACCCCTCCACCCTCGCCTGGCTCCGCGAGGCCGGGGTCAGCCTCGTCCTCGAACACCCTCCCCTGCGCCCGCTCCCCGACGACCCGGGGCTACGCTGCACGGCGTCCCACGGACATCGGCTTTGTGTGTTGTGACCCACCCGGGGCTGCGGGAGCAGCCGGCGCGTCCCGCCCCGCCCGAATCACCCGCTTTTCCGCACCCCCCTCCGCCCACGCCACAGCGCGACCGCCATCAGCACCCCGCCCGCCCCCGCCGCATCGCCCTCGCAGCCGCACCCGCCCGACACCGGAACCACCCACCGGCGCCGGTCTCGCTGCGGGCCGCCATGCACCGGCGACACACTCTCGTCGACGACCTCCACCGTGAAATCGAGGTCCTCGCCGTCGGCCGGTAGCGCGCCGGAGAGGGTGCCGTCCCCCCCGAGCGTCAGCCCTATCGGCAGCACCCCGCCCACCAGCGACCACCTGTACGCGCCCTCGCCGCCCCACGCTTGCAGGTCGGCACTCCAGGTCGCTCCGGCCTCACCCCCCGCCAGATCGCCGGTGATCACGGCCAAACCGCGCGTGGCCTCCACCTCCGCTGCGAGCGCCGCCGCGATGTCGGGATTTTCGGCCACCACGCTCTGCTCCTCGAAGGGATCGAGCCTGAGGTCGTAGAGTTCCTTCTCGCCGGTGCCCGTCTCCACGTACTTCCACTGCGGTGTCACCACGCCGGCCCACGTGGGAAAGCGGCTGGGCCACGCTTGGAGCGGCACCAGCTCCCGGTGGGTGTCACGCTCCTCGCAGAGCACGGGCCGCAGGGACTGGCCGTTGCCGGTGGCGGGCATTCCCGCAAGGTCGAGGACGGTCGCGGCCAGATCGAGGTTGGTGGCGACCATCGCCTCGGTGTGGTGAGCGCGCAACGAAGGGTGCCACACCACAAGCGGCACGCGCACCGACTCCTCGTAGGCCACGCCCTTTTGCGTGATGCGGTGTTCCAGCCACTGCTGGCCATCGTCACTGGTGACCACCACGACCGTAGAGTCGAGGCGGCCCGCAGCGTCGAGGCTATCGAGGATGGAGACGATGGCGCGATCGACGGAGGCGAGGCTGTCCTGCATCGCCTGGTGCACCGCATCGAGCTCGGCCACGCGCGCCTTCCCGAGCACGGGGAGCCGCTGCACCCAAGCGGGCTTGTCGCTCACATCCTCCTCCTGCCAGGCCCCGCCTCGCCAAAAAAAGTTGGCGTGCCCGCCAACGTCTTCGGGTTCGGGCTCGTAGGGATCGTGCGGCGCCCGGAACGAGGAGTAGAGGAACAGCGGGTCGTCCGGGTGCGCGCCGATGAAGGCTTGCGCGCGCTCGGCCATCCAATCGGCGTAGTAGCCCTCGGCCAGCACCTCGGTGCCCTCGCCTGCCGCCGTGGCGGTGCTGCTGCCCGCCGTCAACGTCGCGTCGTTCCAGGGGTCGCCCTCCTCCACCGCGGCAAAGTCACTCCAGCCGGGAGGCACGTACAGGCCCAGCTCCGCGTACTCGTTGAGGTATTTCCCGTGCAGCGCCGTGGCGTAGCCGCCGTCCAAGAGGCGGGTGGGGAGGGTGTCGTCGTCCAGAAAGACGGTGGCACCGCCGCGAGGGGCGTCGTTGGTGATCACGCCGGTGTGCATCGGGAGCCAGCCGCCCGACAGAAAACTGGCTCGCTCGGGGCAGCACATCGGCGTGGTGACGTAGGCGCGATCGAACAGAACGGCGTGGTCGGCCAGTCGTGCGCCGGTGAGCGGCAGCTCCGAGAGTTGGTCGGCGCGCATGTCGTCGAGGATGAACACCACGACCGAGAGCGCGACCTCGGCGGAGCACGGCATGGTCGACCTTATCCCCGGCCACGGATTCCGGATACCGGGAGGCCCATGAACGCGCTCCCCACGGCCGTAGACCCCACGTCCCCCGCATTCGCTGAACGCGCACAGACGATGGAGCAGCTGACCACCCGCCTCCGCGCCGACCTGGACGCAGCGGCGAACGACCGCAGCGCCAAAGCGCTCGCCCGCCACCGGGAGCAGGGCAAACTCACCGCCGCCGAGCGCCTCACCCTCCTGCTCGACCCAGGCACGCCCTTTCTGGAGATCGGCGCCTTGGCCGCCTTGGGGCTCTACGAAGGGGGCGTGCACAAGGCAGGCACGCTCGCGGGCATCGGCGTGGTGAACGGGCGGGAGTGCATGATCTCCGCCAACGATGCCACCGTGAAGGGCGGCACGATCTACCCGATGGGGGTGAAGAAGGCGCTGCGGCTCCAGCAGGTGGCGATGGAGAACCGCCTGCCCTTCCTCTCGCTCGTCGACTCCGGCGGCGCCTTCCTGCCCCTGCAGAGCGAGGTGTTCCCCGACGCCGACGACGGCGGGCGCATCTTCTACAATCAGGCGTGGATGTCGAAGATGGGCATCCCGCAGATCACGGCGGTGATGGGCCTCTGTACGGCGGGAGCGGCCTACATCCCCGCGATGAGCGACGAGGTGGTTCATGTACGAGGGACGGGAGCCATTTTCCTCGCGGGACCGCCGCTGGTGAAGGCCGCCACCGGCGAGGAGGTGAGCGCGGAGGACCTCGGGGGTGCCGACATGCACTGCGCCGTCTCGGGGGTGAGCGACTACCTCGCCGAAAGCGACGCCGACGCGATCCGCATCGTGCGCTCCTTGGTGGCCAATCTTCCCGCAGCACCGGCAGGGTGGATCGATCAGGTCGCGCCTTGTCCACCCCGCTACGATCCCGCCGAGCTGGGCGGCATCGTTCCCACCGATCTCACGGTGCCCTTCGACATCCGCGAGGTGATCGCACGGGTGGTGGACGGCAGCGAGTTTCAGGAATTCAAGGCGCTTTTCGGCCCCACGCTGGTGTGCGGCTTCGCCCGCATCCACGGCTACCTCGTGGGCATCCTCGGCAACAACGGGGTGCTGTTCTCGGAGTGCGCCCAGAAGGCCACCCAGTTCGTGCAACTCTGCGAGAAGCGACGGGTTCCGCTGATCTTCCTACAAAACGTGCCTGGGTTCATGGTGGGAAGCGAGGCGGAACGGGCCGGGATCACCAAACACGGCCACCAGATGGTGAACGTGGTGGCGACCACCACGGTGCCGAAACTCACGGTGATCGTGGGCGGAAGTTTCGGGGCTGGGAACTACGCGATGTGCGGGCGCGCGTACGGTCCGCGGTTCTTGTGGATGTGGCCCAATGCGAAGATCGGCGTGATGGGAGCGGCGCAAGCGGCGGCCGTGCTCGTGAGCGTGGCGAACGGCCAGCGCGAGCGGGCCGGGGCGCCGCCGATGTCCGACGACGAAGAGGCCTTCCTGCGCGGGCCGGTGATGGAGAACCAGGATCGTGAAGGCAACGCCTGGCACAGCACGGCTCAACTCTGGGACGACGGCATCGTCGAGCCGGCACGCACCCGAGACGTGCTGGGACTGTGCCTCGCCGTGTGTTCCCGCGCGCCCGACCCGGGGTATCACAACACGTTTGGGACGTTTCGGATGTAACGAAGGCTCAGGTCTGCCGATCCAACAGCCACGCGGAGAGCGACGCGGAGTCCATGGGGCGCGCGTAATGGAAGCCTTGGGCGAACCGGCAGCCCAGCGCCCGCAGGCGAGAAACGTGCTCCGGACCCTCCACCCCCTCGGCCACCACTTCGAGGCCCAGCGCCTCCGTCATCGTGAGCAGCCCGCGCACAATCTGGCGGCTCACGAGGTCATCGGGGAGCTGCATCACGAAGCTGCGGTCGATCTTCACGCAGGAAACCGAAAAGCCACGCAAGTGGGACAGCGAGGAGTAGCCGGTGCCGAAGTCGTCGAGCGCAAAGGTGATGCCCAGCTCGCGGATACGACGGATGTTGCCCACGACGAGCTCGGGGTGCTCCACCAGCGCGGTCTCGGTGATCTCCATGCACAAGCGGGCCGGACGCAACGCGCTGGAGGAGAAAACGCGTGACAAGGCACCCAGCAGGCGACCGTCGAGCAATTCACGTGGACTCACGTTTACGTGCACCCGGAACCGGTCGCCCACCAGCCCCTGCCGCTCCCAAGCGGCGAGATCGGACAACGTCTTGTCGAGCACAAAACTGCCCAGACGGCCGGCGAGCTGGGCCTGCTCCGCCAGCGGCACGAACTCGGCAGGCGACACCGGACCGAACTCCTTGGAGGTCCACCGCGCGAGCGCCTCGACCGCCACCACCCGTAAGGAGGCCATGTCCATGATGGGTTGGTAGGCC
>CANKOI010000027.1 GCA_947484175.1 Deltaproteobacteria bacterium | reverse complement strand
TGCACCGGCGGCGCGCCCGGCGTGGTGGTCGGCTACTGGTACGCCGGTCGTGAGAAGCCCGGCGAGCAGGGTGCCACCATCACCCTCGGGCGAGACGCGCGGGTGCGCGCCGAGTATCCAAGCGCAGCGAACCATCACAACGCCGCGGCGCCCGAGCGCTGCGTTCTGAGCCGCGGAACGACCGTCGTGCTGCACCAGGCGCCGGTCGAGGCGAGCAGGGGGTACTGGTGGGTGCCCTTCGTGAGTGGGGGATAGGCGGCGCGGATGTGGTTCCTCCCCTTGGCGTGCGGGTGGCTGGTCGGGGCGGCGCGGGCGGCCGATCCCACCTTCGAGGTTCGGCCTACCGGTTGGGTGAGCCCTCAGTACACGTGGGAGTCGAAGGGGAGTGAGCCGACCAGCGCGTTCGCCCTCCAAGCGCGCCTAGGTGCCGAGGCGTCGTCGAACACGCTTCGAGTACGCGCCCGGATTGAAGCGGAGTTGCTGCCCACGCCGTCGTTGCAGGATGCATTCGCGGTGTGGCAGCCCTCCCCCGCCACGGCGCTGTTCGCCGGTCAGTTCAAAGTTCCCTACTCGCTGCAGGCCCTCTCGGTCGAAACCCGCCGGCAGTTTTCTACGCGCGCCGAGGCTGTTGCCGCCACCACCTTCGATCGCGACCTCGGGGTGATGGCGGGGTTGCGGCTGCCCGTCGGCGGGCGGGTGCGGGCGACCCTCGACGTAGCGGCCATGAACGGGGAAGGCGCCAATCAGGTCGGAAACCCCGGCGAGGGGCTGCTCTTCGCGGTGCGTGGAACGGTCGCGCCTCTCGGCGTACGTGAGCGCCCCCAAGAGGGCAGCCTCCGGGAGCCGTTCGTAGCCGTTGGCGGCGGGTGGGTGTCCCTTGCCGAGGAGAACGCGGTGGGAGTCGACGTACAGGTGGCGGCGGGGCCGTTTTCGATTCAGGCGGAGTACCTCGACCGGGCGCGATCGCGGGCGGGGGAGCCGGAGTGGTCGGCGCGCGGCGCCTACGGACAACTCGGCAGTTTCATTCCTGCACCTTGGGTTCGGGAGCACCTCGAGGTGGTGCTTCGCGGCGGTTGGAGCGCGCCGCACCTGCTCGTCGAGGGCGGCCCCGATGCGGAAGCGCGGATCACCGTAGAGGCGGGCGTAAACCTGTACGCTCAGGCGTCCCCCTCCGCGCTCCATGACGTGAAGGTCCAGGTGGGCTTCCGTCACACCCTGCCGGCGTCGGGCACGGGGCACGAGGAGGATCGGCTCGATGTGGCGACGGTCGCTCGGTTCTGATCCGCCGCTGCCTGCCGCGGTGGTGGCTCGTTCGGAGGCTTTCGGCTACTCCTGCGAGGTGTCGGGCCTGATCGTTGCGCTCTTGTTGCCGGGGTGCACCGCAGAGGTGGCCGAGGTCGTATCGGTCGAGGGCGATTCAGCAGTCCCCGGGCTCGCTGAACCCTCCGTCCTCATTCCCGACGCGGGCGAGAACGGCCCGTACGCGTGCGCGGCGCCGCTGGGCACCCCCTTGGATGGGGGGTTCACGCAGGCGGTGGCGGCCGACCTGGACACGCTGCTGCTTGGGCAACCCGATGTTCCCCTGCGGACTCACATGGTGCTGGGTGCCGATGCCGCCCACGAGATGTTCTTCGTCTGGCAAACCCGGGCGGAAACACTCGGCGGTCGTGCTCAGCTTGGGTTCGCCGAAGACGGCCTGTCCTGGACCATCCCCGGCGTGAGCTATCCCGTGGGCGGGTACCGGATTCACGTGGCGCGCGCCTGCGGGCTCACCGCCGACCGGTCGTGGCGGTATCGGGTAGGGAGTGACAACGGCTGGAGTGAAGTCGGCAGCTTTACGACCGCGCCCGAGGCCGGGGTGGATCTGCCGGTGCGCTTCGCCGTGCTGGGTGACACCCGCAACGGTGCTGCCACCTTCGCTTCGCTCTTCGCCGACATCGAGGCTGCCGGGGTGGACTACGTGGCCTTCACCGGCGACGCCGTGGCGAACGGCACCAACTGGGCCGAATGGGAACAGTGGTTCGACGCCGGCGGGAGCAGCTTTCTGCACGTGCCCTTCCTCTTCGCGCCGGGCAATCACGAAGCCAACGACGTGTACTATTTCGCCCTCTTCCCCAGCCATACGGGCGTGGGGCATCAGGCCGTGGATGCCGGTCCGATCCACTGGGCCGTGGTGAACGACAACGCCACCGCGGGCGTGACGGTGCCGAGCGAAGCGGCTTGGCTGGCCGCCGACCTTGCCCAGGCCACCGCGCCTTGGGTGGTGCCGGCTTGGCACAAGCCCGCGGTGGCCGCGTGTTCGCCGCACGGCGAGGATGTGAACAACCGCACGTACCTGCTGCCGGTGGTCGATGCTGCCCCCTCTGTTCGCCTCGTGGTGAACGGCCACAATCACAACTACGAGCGCAGCCTGCCCTACCGGGGCGGCGAGGTGGTGGATGGGGGGATCGTCCACCTCACCTCGGGCGGCGGTGGCGCCCCTCTCTACACGGGCAGCTACGGGTACGACTACTCGGCGCTCCAAGTGAAGACCCAGCACTGGGTGCTCCTCGAGGCCGACGCGCGCTCCCTCACGGCAACGGCCTACGATCTTGCCGGCAACACCGTCGACAGCTTCACGCTCACCCGTTGAGCCTCACATCGCACCGCGGCCGCGGAGCACGGCTGGGAGGGTCTTGGCGAGGATCTGGAGGTCGAGCCACGGTGACCAGTTCTGGATGTAGTGGATGTCGTGTCGCACCATCTCTGCGAAGCCCGACCCGCTGCGCCCTGACACCTGCCAGAGGCCTGTGATGCCGGGGTTCACCTTGTGGCGAAGGTCAAACCAGTAGCGCATCTCCGCGTCGCCTTCGATGCCCGCCAAGTCGCCGGAGGGGAGGGGGCGCGGCCCCACGAGGTTCATTTCACCTCGCAAGACGTTGAGCAGCTGGGGAAACTCGTCGATGCTCGTCCGGCGGAGGAACTGGCCGAAGGGGGTGATGCGGGGGTCGTCGCGAATCTTGAACAGGCGGCCATCGGCCTCGTTGCGGTCGGCGAGGGCAGCGCGCTGGCCATCGGCGTGAACGACCATCGAGCGAAACTTGTAAAACCCGAACATCCGGCCGCCGCGCCCGGTGCGCCGGCTGACGTAGAACACCGGGCCGCCGTCCTGAAGCTTCACCACCAGCGCCACCAGAAGGAAGAAGGGGCTGAGCAGCACGCCACCGATCAGCACCACCACTAGATCGAAGGTGCGCTTGCCCTGCTCCGCGAGTGTCGGGTACTCGATGCCCACGAGGTCGATGAGGTCGAGCCCGCCGAGGCGGGCCATGCCCAAGCGCGGCGAGACCACGCCCCAGGAGTACGGAGCCTGGAGCACCCGGAGCCCCATCCGGTCGGCCAACACGGCGAGCGACAAGGCCTCGGCACGCGGAAGGCTGCGCGTGGCGAGGATCACCATGCCCAACCGGTGCCGGTTCACGAGCTCACTCAGGTCGTCGACGCCGCCGAGAATCCGCGCGTCGGCAACCAGTGGGGACGTCTCGGCGCCACCGCGCAGATGGCCCACGAGGCACACCACGTGGCGTGCATCGCGCTCCAGCCGTTCCGCCATCTTCACGCCATCTTCTTCCACACCCACGATGACCGCGTTGAGCGCGGTGGGCGGCCGTTCGAGGCGGAGGAGCAAGCGGAAGACCATCAGCCGCACCACCAGGAGCAGCGCCCACGATCCGCCCACGAAAGGCACCACGAGCCCCTTCGGGTACACCCGTTCGCCAAGCAGGAAGTTCTCCAGCAGGATGCCGAGCCCCACCAGAACGGCCGAGCGGCTCACCCCGCCCGCGATCGCCACGCTATTTTCGAGCCGAGCGGGGTCGTGGAGGCCGGCGCGCCGCAAGGAGAACAGCCACGCCGCAACCACCAAGCCCCCGGCCGTAATGAAGCGGTTGGGTAGCCATAGTTCGCTGTAAGGCACGTAAACGAGCAGCCCGAGGTTGGGTGAGCGCCACGTCCAAAACGCCCACGCCCCGAACAGGGCCACGGCAACACACAGCGCGTCGAGGAGCGCGAGAGCCGGTCCGATGAGCCGCTGCACGGCGCCTCAGTCGGACAGCGACGACGATACGCCCTGAGCGCCACCGCCGAGGAAGTTCCGGTACACCGCCGAGCCGCCCACCGCCGGAGCGAGGATGGCCTGGACGTGGCGGAAGAACCGGTCCACGTTGGTGATCGACTTGGTGGGAACCACGACGATGTCGCCGCGCTGCAGGTAGACGAGCTGGCTCACATCGCCCTTGCCGAAGATCGCATCGACGTTCACGGTGTAGAGGGTGGGCTTCTCCAGCCCGCCGCGAATCAGCAGCACATTGCTGGTGCGGGCATCGGGGTTGATGCCTCCGGCCGTGACCAGCGCCTCGAGGATGCTGAGGTCGTTCTTGATCTGCATGACCTGAGGCTGGCTCACCTCGCCTAGCACCAGCACCTTCTGGTTGGTGACATTGGTGACGTTCACCTGCACCTGCGCATCGACGTAGTACTCCGACACGGCCGCCTGAAGCTTGGCCATCACGCCGTCGTAGGTGAGGCCGGCCACCACGATGCGCCCCACCAGCGGGTAGGCAATGGCGCCGTCCGGGGCGACGGTGACGTCTACACTAAGGTCGTCGTGGCGCCACACCCAGATGCGAAGGGCGTCTCCCGGGCCGAACGTGAAGGCCTCGGAAGTCGGCAGGTGCAGATCGAGGTCCGTATCGGCCACGTTCACCGGCGAGGTCGGCGGAACGCAGGCGAGGGCGGCAAGCAGGAAGAACATTGGGCCCGTGGGTAGCCTTGTGGTGGCGCTCCCGTCAAGAGCCGGTGGCGGTTGTGCTAGAGTCCAGCTATACGCCGGCCCTGAGCTTTCATGGAACTTCTCAAGGTCTGGGCCGCACTGCTCCGCCGCAAGTGGCTGTTCCTTCAGGCAGTCGTGTTCTTCACCGCCGGAGCGGCAGTGTTGTCGCTCGTGTTGCCGAAGCGCTTCGAGGCTGCGGCGAAGATCAGTGTTGAAAGCTCAGATGCGTCGTTGTCGATCCTGTCGGACATGGACCTCGGCGAGATGGCCCAGTCGCTCGTTGGGGCCAGCGACGACCTCGAAACGAAGATCGCGCTGGCGCAGGTGCGGCCCGTCCTGGAGGAGGTGATCTGGCGGCTTCAGCTTCGGGATGGCGACGGCGAGATGCTGCTGCCCGAGAAGTTGCTGGTGCCGGGCATCGACGGCGAGATTCTCGCCTACCCCTTCATTGAGATCAGCACGCAGCAGGGCACCGACATCCTGATCGTCCTCGCCACCACCAACAACCCGGAGCTGAGCGCGCTGCTCGCCGACACGGTGGTGGATGTGTACCTGAGCCAGTCGCAGGATTTCGCCAAGAAAGAAACGCACGACGCTCTCGGCTTTGTGACGGGGGAGCTGGGGCGGCTCAAAGGGGAGTTCGACACCGCCCTCAAGACGGTCGCCGACGCCAAGGCCCGGGAAAAGGTGATCGACATCGACTCCGAGGTGAAGTCGGCCGTGGCCCGCGTGAGCGAGCTGCTGGTGGCGCGCGGTGAGGCCGACGCGCAGATCGCCGACGTGCGCGCCCAGATTCGGCAGCAGGGGGTCCAGAACACCGAAGAGTCGGTCGACCTAGTCTCGCCGAACAGCCAGTCCACGAACCCCCTGATCCGCGACCTCAAGCGGGGAATCTCGGAGCTCCTCCAAAAGCGGGCCACGGAGCTTCTCGACAAGACCCCGAAGCATCCCGACATCGCCAAGCTCGACAGCGAGGTGAAGTCGTTTGAGGGCCAGTTGACGTTGGCGCTTCGCGAGCAGCACGATCTCGACCCGGAGATCACCTCGCTGCGGGTTCAGCTCGCGGGCCTGATCCAGCGCCGCGAACAGATCGACGTGGCCGCAGCCGCCACGATCGACGAGTTTGCGCTCTACCCAGACAAGATGCGGCAGATCGCGGGCCTTCAACTCGCCGCCGACGCGACGGAGAGCATCTACAAGTCGCTGCTCGAAACCCAGTACCAGATCGCCGTCGCCGAAGCGATGACGGTGTCGGACATGCGCTCGGTGGAGCCCGCGAAGGCGCCCGACAAGCAGTCTGCGCCCAAGCTGATCGTCTACACCATCCTCGGCCTGTTCGTCGGTTGCGCGGTGGGCGTCGGGCTGGTGTTCCTCGCGGAGTACGTGGACGACACGGTGAAGACCGGCGAGGACATCAAGGAGCTTTGGCCGCTCCCGCTCCTCGGCATCGTCCCCCTGTACAAGGCCAAGGGGAAGATGGCCCTGATCGATGCGGTTCCGGCTACCGACCCGCTGTTCGAGGCCTTCCGCAACATTCGGAACGGCGTGGCCTTCGCGGGCGTGGATCAGGCCATCAACATCCTCACGGTAACGTCGTGCGTGCCGGGCGAAGGCAAAAGCACGGTGATGACCAACTTGGCGATTTGTATCGCCCAAGATGGGCAGCGGGTGGTCGTGGTCGACTGCGATTTGCGTCGCCCCACCCAGCACCGCATGTTCCCGACGCTCTCGAATGAGCGGGGCCTGTCCACGGTCCTCACCAACGCTTGCTCCGTAGAAGACGCGGTTCAGGCCTCGCCGGTGGAGGGCCTGTTCGTGCTCACCTCAGGCCCGGTGCCCGCGAACCCCGGCCGCCTCGTGGAGAGCTTGCGGCTCCGCCAGATGCTCCAGCAGCTTGCCGGGAAGTACGACGTCGTCTTGGTGGATGCGCCGCCGCTCCTCGTGGTGGGCGACGCCGTGGCCCTAGCGCGCTCCGCCAAGGGCATGGTGCTCGTGGTGGAGAGCGGCAAGACCACGCGGCGAATGATCGCCGACCTCCGCGAGCGCGCGGAGAGCGCTGGCGTGGAGCCGACTGGGGTGATCCTGAACAAGGTCGACGTCCGGTCAGGTCAGGGCCACTACTACGGCTACTACGCACGTCATTACAAGGTGGCGTGATGTGGTTCGTGTTCGCGCTCGCCTGCTCGCCCGCTCCCGAGGACATCGCAACGGCCATAGCGTCCGGCAATCCCGTGATGCGGGAGGACGGCGCGAAGATCGCTCAGAGCTACTCAGACCCGGTCGTCGAGGCGGCGCTGATTTCGGTGCTCGCTGACTCCGCGCCGATGGTGCGGCTCAACGCGATCGAGTCGCTCGCGGAGATTGAGGCCACCACCGCGGGGCCGGCGCTGGTGGAGCGCCTCGAGGGCGACGGGGAGCCGCGGGTGCGGCGAGCGGCCGCCGATGCGCTGGGGCGGCTCAAGGAGCCTTCTGCGGTGGCGCCGCTGATCGTGTACATGGCCACGTTCGCGCCCAACGACCGGGAACAGCTGGTGGCGGTGTGGGCCCTCGGCAACATTGGCGCCGAAGGGCTGGAGGCGGGACCGAAGCAGGCCACCCTCGAAGCACTCGTGGCCTTGCGCGACGCCACGAGCGACAAGTACGTTCGTTACCAGACGACGGCCGCGTTGCGAACGCTGAAGTAGGGGCGGGTTAGCCCCATTCCATGCCGCGCTACTTGAACACGACGGGGCCCTGCGACCCTGCGCGGTACCACTGAGTTCCCAACGCCGCGCGCCTGCCTGACCTGCAGCCCTTCCTCGACCGGTCGGCCCATCCCCGAGTACCCCGCGGCGGTGCCGCATCTCGCCCTCTGCGCCTTCCTGCAGCGCATCGTGAACGGCGGTGGGCATGTGCACCACGAGTTTGCCGCCGGGCTCGGGGCGATGGACCTGCTGGTGGAGTACGGTGTCCCATCCCACTTCGTCCACGCTCTCCCAGCCCCTCTCGTCCCACTTCACGCCCCCGCATCCCACTTCGCCCGACCGGTTGACGTAGGTGGGACGTTCGCCCGGCCAGGGCCCTCGCGGGGGCCCTGGCCGGGTAGCCGTCCGCGTTGCCGACGAACTCTGCCACCCTCCCGATGGTCGCCACGCTCGGCGACGGCGTCGTCGGTGCCTACGGGGGTCGGATCGGCGGGCTGTGGACGTTCGAGGGCGCGCCGCCCGGACCCGGCCGGAAATCCCGGCCTGACCCGACACCAAACGCCGCTACCGAGCGAGCCCGCGCAACATCGCCCCGACCCGCCGCAGCTTCGGCTGGAGGGCCTGGGCTTCGGGCGTGCCTACCAGACCCAGGGCCGCGCAGGCCTCCGCAGCCGAGCCCGCCGCGATTCTGTAGTGATTCCGCCCGGCATCCCCACCGCGGGACCGGCCCTCGGCGATGTTGAGCACCACCGAGTCGGCGGAGCGCTGAAGTTGATCGCGCAGCGGGGACCTCCCGGTGGCGATTCTCAGCGCCGGACAGCCGCGAGCGACCTCCAGCGCGAGACGGTAGACATCGAGATTCTCACGATCGAAGGCGTATTCCACATTGACTCCGGCGGGCCGCGGGTTGAAGGAGGCTCGGCCCCCGCCCAAGCGGGGCCGCAGGCGAACCAACCCGTGGTCTGGCGGAGTCACACGGAGCGTTCGTTCATCGAACCTCGATCATCGACTGGCCGAGGGTCGGCTCTCGGGCATCGAGTCTCGGTAGTCGAAAATCGAGTTTCGGCTGTCGAACCTCGGTTATCGAATCTCGCCCCTCGAGCATCGGTAGTCGAACATCGGCAATCGAGCATCGGTCATCGGTCATCCACCAGCGGGCCCGCGGACTTTGCGACTGCCCTGGCCTTCCCTCTTGGCCGTCGTTGGAGTAGAGGATGGCACCCCCCGCGTGCTCGGCGCCTTGGGTGACGAACCGCCCTGCTGGTCGGCGAGCTGGTGGTGGCGGTCCGCAGAGTACGGAGGTTGGAACACCGCCGCCGGTGGAGCGGCTCGCCGCGATGCCGTGATCGAGTGACGAGCGGATTGGGCCGCGTTGCGAACGCTGAAGTAGGCGTGCGCGGCACCTCAGCGGGCGTCGGAGGGCGAAACCGTCGTGGAGGTGAGCCGATTTGGCCGCAGCGGCGGTTTGGCGCGGTCGCCGACGAGCAGCCCCCCGAGGAGGACCTGCACCCCCAGCTGCACGCGGCCACCCTCGTCGGAGAACGGGGTGATGCGCTGCAGGCTCACGACAGCGCGCGGCCGCGGATTCCAGAACAGGCCCGCCGACCAGCGGTCGGGAGCAGGCCCGCGCTCCTCGCTGTGAACCCCCACCCCGAGGCTCAGCCGCGCGGCGAGGTGCTGACGCGCGAGCGCGTTCCACCGGAAGGTGAGGAGGTCGACGTCGGCTCGCCAGAGGGTGAGCCCCGCGTTGCGCACAGCCAACTCCGCGCCCCACGAGAGCGGTGGCGCGTTGGGAGGCGCGTCGAGGTCGCGGATGGTCCAGCCCACGGCGAGGTGCACACGAACAGGAAGATTCGCGGGGCCGCGGCGGCCTCCCGGGCGGGCTTCCGCGGCGGCTGCCGCCGCGTGCTCCCCCCCCTCCACCTCTCCATCTCCGCTGAAGAACCCCTCCTCCTCGGCGGCTCGCTGGTAGCGGCGTGCCAGGGGGCCTCCGTTTTGGTGGGACACGCTCACGCGACCGCCGGGATGAAAGAGCACGTCGGCGGACGGGGAGACCATGCCGTCGAGGGCGGTGCGGACAGCTGCGGCGTCGTCGGAGCGGTCCACGATGCTGCCGAGCACGCCGTCGAGCGCAAGGACGGAGCCGGCGAGGGCGAGGTCGGTCCAGCGCTCGACGCTTCCTTGGGGGAGGTCGAGGCCTTGCCCCGTGGCGGAGAGGAGTCGCCAGTGAACATCGGCTTCGTTGACGGTGGCAAGAAACAGCGGGCTGGCTCGTTCGCCGGCCATCGCTTCTTCGAGGCTCGCGCGGTAGGCAGAGGCGTAGTCCCACGCCACGGGATGAAGCGAGCGGGCCACCGGACATGTGGACCATGCCTCCGGGAGGGAGCAGGGTGTGGCGGCACCCGCGGCGGCAGCGAGCAGGGCGACCAGCACTTCCCCGACTAACTCCGCTGCATTATGGCACCGCCGTGCGTTGCATCACGATTGGAGCCGGCGCTGGCGCGTGCGCCGGTGCCACGGTCGGTGCGGCCGAGGCGGTCTATGTCCTGCTCGCATCGCTCCCGGCTGAGTATCAGGCGGTCGGGGCTGCGTGGACGCTCTACGGGTTGTTCGGCGCAGGGCTCGGTGCGCTCATCGGCGTGTTGCTGCTTCCTTTCCGAAGCGCGCCAGCGGAGTCGCTGTGGTGCGCCGCGTACCTGCTCGTGGCTACCCCGCTCGCCGGGTTCGTGGTCTTTGAGGCCCTCGAGGCGAGGCTCTACGACGACGCGGGCGTTCCCGTTGGCGTTGCGGCGGGGCTCGCTGCCGCCCTGTGCGTCGGGGCCGCCGCGAGCTGGTGGATGGGGCGGAACGTACTCACCAAGACCCCCCTGCGGATTCTTGCGACAACGCGGGGCACAGGTGCGGCATGGGGCTCTGGTCTGGTGCTGGCGTGGATCTTTGCGTTGTCTCCTGCGCCTCGGTTGGCACAGAAGCCGCCTCCCTCCGCGGCACCTGCGGCCTCGGCGCCCGATCTCATCCTGGTGGTCGTCGACTCCCTCCGAGCCGACGCCGTTGGCGCCTACGGCGCGCCGCCCAATGCCACCCCGCATCTCGATGCGCTCGCCGCAGACAGCGTGGTGTTCGAGCAAGCGGTCGCGGCGTCGACGAGCGGGCCCAGCGCGGTGGCCTCGCTCTACACGTCGTTGGCAGTTTCTTCGCACGGCTGCGAACGTGCCGGCGACTTTCTTGCGCCGGAGTTGCTCACGCTGGCCGAGGGGCTGGCCGACCGCGGCTACCGCACATTGGGGTTTCCCAACCAGGCGGGGGTGTCGGGGGTGCGCGGCTTCGCTCAGGGCTTTGAGCGCTACGCGTTCGCGCCTCGCTACCCCTTCGCGGCTCGCGAAAGCACTGCCGAGCTATTCGGCTATCGAGCCGTATGGGAGCTGGCCGGTCGCTACTCACCCGACATCGCCCGCGCTTCGGTGAGTGTGCCGGCCGCGGAGCTCGTGGCGTCGGGTTTGGCGACGTTGGCTGAGGAGCCCATCGCACCCACCTTCCTGATGCTCCAGCTGATGCAGTCCACCCCGGCTCGGAACGCGGGAGACGAGCAGTACGCCGCGGATGTCGTCGCCGTCGACGCCGCAGTGGGGCAGCTGGTGGCGGGGCTTCGCAGGGCCGGGCGGTACGACGGGTCGCTGATCGTCGTCACGGCCGACCACGGGGTTCCCGCGCTGCCCGACGCGATGGGCAAGGGGGCGATGCGCGAAGCGGAGGTGCGGATTCCACTGGTGGTGAAACTCCCGGGTCGAGAGCGGGCCGGAACGCGCGCGCCCTGGCAGGTTCGCAGCATCGACATCGCACCCACGCTGCTCGACGCCGGGGGAGGGCGCCCGCCCCCTCACTGGCAGGGGTTGGAGCTGTTCACCGATACGTTCGAAGGCGATCTGGCCCTCTTTCGCCCCCCTAGCCTCGACGAGGAGGGGACTGTACCCCCTGATTGGCAGCCGCCTTACTGGGGCAACCACCCTGCCAGCCGCGATGCGCTGGTAGAGTCTACCCACGCGGGCGTGATCCACCGGGCGCTCCGGCGCGGGGGTGCCAAGATGGTCGCTACGTTGAATTCGGCCGGCTACGGAGCAGAAACATCGGCAAATGTAGAGTTTTACGATCTAGTTGCCGACCCGATGGAGCGGTCCGATCAGTCGGCGGTGCAGAGCAGTCAGCAGGCGGGCATGCGGGCAGCGATGGAGTCCATGGTGTTGGACCGGCGGCGAACGGTCCCCCAGCGCGGGCCGGCCACGGGGCAGGGCGCGGGGGACCGCTGCTCCCGGTGCGCGCTGGGCTACCTTTCGCCGGAGGAGTGCGCCGATTGCGTCGCCACCTCCGCCCCTCCCTGATTCGGAGGCGGGAGCCCGTCAATGCTGCTATGCTGCGGCCGCTCGGGGTGTCTATGCGTCGTGTCCTTCCGCTCGCTCTCCTGTTCGCCTGCCAGTCCGACAACGCGTTGCAGACCACGGTGCCCAGCACCCCGGTCGTCAACCCCGGATCGATCACCGGCCGGGTTTGCGATCCCACCGGCCGCACCTGGCTGGCGGATGCCTTGGCGTATGTGAACGTCACCGACGATGCGGGCCTGATCTACCAGACGGAGCGCGCCTTCACGGACCTCGATGGCTACTTCACGATCGACGGTCTGCCGGGCAACAAGGACTACACGGTGTACGTGACGTACGGGCCGAGCCAACTGATGGCGGAGCCGGTGCGGGTCGGCAGCGGCGAGAACGTGGTTTTGGCAGAGCCGAGCTGCTTTGATCCCCTCGAGCTCGACGTGGCGGTGGTTTCCGGCGACTACGACGACTTCGGCCGCGTGCTCGATGACATGGGATTCGTGAACTACCACCCGATCGACGGCACCGACGAGGAGCTGCTGCTGCAGTTTCTGAGCTCGCCCGACGAGCTGGCCCGCTATGACCTGATCTTCTTCAACGGCGGCATCGTGGAGGACGGCGTGATCTACGACCTCACCGACCCCACCAACCCGGTTCCTGCCACGGTCATGCAGAACATCCGCGACTACGTGGAGAACGGCGGCAGCATCTACGCTTCGGATTGGAGCTACGACATCGTGGAGATCGGCTGGCCGGACAGCATCGACTTCGTGGGGGCCGACGCGGTTCCTGACGAGGCGCAGCTGGGCGACTACGAGCAGCTTCAGGCGGCCGTCACCGACGCGTCGCTGAGCGAGTATCTGGCGAAGCAGTACATTGAGGTGGAGTACGACCTACCCGTGTGGCCGCCGATCGAAACGGTCAGTCGCACCGTTTCAGTGCACCTCACGGGCACGGTGCCCTACTCCGATGGGCTCTCCGACTACACGCTCTCAAGCGTACCCCTGCTGGTCACGTTCAACTCGGGCGAAGGCAAGGTGGCCTTCAGCACCTTCCGCGTGGTTCGGAACGGCAACGAGGACATCCTGCGCACGCTGCAGTACGTGATGTACAACCTGTAGGAACGGCTTAGGTCGGCTTCGAGACAATGTCCACGGCGTTGGGATACTGCTTGCGGAGCTTCGAGAGCGCTTCGCTTTCAGTCCTGCCTTCGTAGGTTGACGTCATGTAGCTGCCCGCTGGCGGCGGCTGTGAGCGGAAGCGGAAGGTGTAGCGGTTCACGGTTTGATGCCTCCGGATGCGCTGTATGGGTAATGGGCCGTCCGTGCCCCCCGCAAATCCATTCACCGGCGTAGTACGCGTACAACCATGAGACAAGAGCAGTCGTCAGGCGAATACGTGACTACGCTTCGCTTTCAGCGCCAACTCACCACCGTTCACAATCGCTCGTGATCCGCGCTGAGTCGGCCTCACCCCCCCTTCTTGGCGGGCTTTTCTCCGTCCTGGCCTCCGCCCTGCATGCCGCCTCCGCCCTGCATGCCACCGCCGCCCTGCATGCCACCGCCGCCCTGCATGCCGCCGCCCTGGCCACCCTGCATGCCGCCACCGCCCTGCATGCCACCGCCCTGCATGCCACCCCCGCCCTGCATGCCACCGCCCTCCATGCCGCCGCCTTGACCGCCCGGCATCATGCCGCCGCCCTGGCCACCCTGCGTGCCGCCGCCCTCCATGCCACTGCCCTGACCTCCCGCGGCCAGGCCGCCGTCGCTCCCCGCCGCCGCGCTGGGCAGTTTGAGGGCGGCCTTGGTTCCGTCGGCGAGCACCAACGCAACTCGATCGGCCTCGGGGAGGGCCGAAGCCCAGGCAGCGTACGCAGCGATCGAGGCCGCCCGGTGGGACTCGAAGGCGTCGAAGACGCGCTTGCCCGATGTCGTGGCGGTCTCTTTCCAGTCGGGGGCAGCGAGATCGAGGCTGGCGAGGGTGCCGGTCTCGGCGCTGATGGCGCCTTGCAGTGTGAGGTAGCTTCGTGCGCTGCTGAGCTTCGCGCTCACGATGGCCGCGCCGCCGCCGGCCTCCGACACGTCGGGCGGCACGTGGGAGAAGGGGTTGTTTTCTTCCAGCCACCGGTCGGTGGTGAGCGCCGCCGCGATGGAGCTGCCCCCGGACTGGCTCCCTCCGGCTGCGAGCTGCTCCGGACCCATCACTGCGACCAACGACACCAGGTGGCTGAACGAGAGTTCGGCCGCCGCTCGCTCAGAGGCTGCCAAGGCATCCGCCGCGGCTTTCTGCGCGGCGGCATCGGTGGTTCCGTCGGCCACGAGCTGGGTGACGTCGAGCAGCTTCCCGGCCACGGCCGTTGCGGCGGCGGACTCAGCGGCCGCCGAGGTCTTCGCCAAGACGCCGATCTGGGCGACCTGCTCATCGGTGTAGCTGGTGAACCAGCATGCGTGCAGGAAGGCGGAGCCGAGGCGGACCGCTTTCAACGAGGTGGGCGGGGTTCGCGCTTCCACCGCGCTCGCGGCGGGAGTGGGGGGCGCGGGAGTTGAGGAGCTGCCGTCGCAAGCGACCGCGAGGAGCACGATCCACATTCCGGACATTTTACATTCTCCAGTCATCGTTCTAACCGATGCAGGGTTTGGGGTGCGTCGTGACTCGTCACTGCTCGCCCCGGATTGTTCTTGAACGCTGACGGAACCGCCGGCCGCCCCGATCGACCTTCTTGGTTTCGCAGGGCGAGTCGCCTCCCCAGGGAGCCCAGAGAGCTGCGTCGTCGTCTTCGAACACCGGCCGCCCAAAGTGCTCATCGAGGACCAGTCGGATCTGCAGGTACTTCGTCTTGGGTTTCAGGCCGGGGAAGGGGGCGGGGTTTCGGTAGGGGAGTTTGTCGAGGAGTACCCACCGGTAGCCTAGCTCGCCCAGCGCGGCCTTGTCGGCCGGCAGGAGCGGTGAATCGGGCTCCTCGCCGTCCGCGAGCTGGATGAGGCCCCGTACAAAGCTGTTCTTCTCGCGGGCCTCACGTTGGGGAGCCGGCGTGAAGATGGGGTTGTCTTCGATCATCCCGCCGAAGATGGGGTGGCCGTGGGTCGTCTGGTAATAGAGGTGGGCCTGAGCGTAGGCATACGGGAGCTCGAGGATCGCTGCGCGTTCGCGGTCTTTCGCCAAGCAGGAATACACCGCAGGGATCGCCGAGGGCCACGATCCCATCGGGCTGATCGTGGCCACCCCTAGGTCGGCGAGCCAGCTGACCGTGACCATGCCGATCAGCGCGAGGCGGCTACGGGGCCAACCGGCGAGGCGGTCGAAGGCCGCGGCGGCGAGCACGGCGATGCCGATGTGCACGAAGATCAGCGCGCGAGCGGGCCACCAAAGCCGCTGGAGCACGCGGAGACCCTTCACAGCGAGCAGGTAGGGCGTGTTTTGCACGCCGTGGAACTCCGGGCCAATGGCGATGATCAGCGCAGGAACGAGGAGGGCCAGCCCCACCACTCGGGTGCGCCGACCGGCGAACAAGAGCCCCAGCCCGGCGAGCACCCACTGCACACGCACCATCGACACCCATTCGGGCGTGTAGATTCGATTGCCTTCGAGGTCCTCGATCCAGAAGCCGCTCATGCGGCGAATGGGGTCGAAGGCAAGGATGCCGACGGAGAGGCCGTCGGCGGTCTTGGGAGACCAGGTGGTCGCCGACCACAACGAGGCGTCGAAGGTTCCGGGCACATTTTCGGCTGTGACCATGCCGAATGCGAACGGGGCCACTAGCGCAGCAGCGAGAGCGGCGGCTACGAGGCGGTGGCGGAGGCTGCCCGGGCCGCGGTCGAAGAGGAACACGAGCGCCGCCGCGGGGGCGGTGAGCAGCGCGTAGTACCAATAGGTGAGGCCCGTCAGCGCGAGAAAGACGCCCGACAGCACGGCCGCAGACCACCGCTCTCCAGCGCGCAGCCAGAAGGTCCAGAAAAGCAACACGAAGAGCAGCAGGGCTTGGGTGGGCCGACCGTCTCGGATTTCGGTGAGTACGTACGGGTTGAAGGCGAAGAGCACGGCTGACGCCCACGCGGCCGTGTCCGACAATTTCAGCTCTCCGAGGAGCCGACGCATGGCCCACGCGTTGGTGGCGAGGATCGCCACGACGAACGTGTTGTACCCCACCACCGGACCGAGGCACCAGCGGAACGGGATCGCCATCATGGCGTCGAGCACGTTCCCCCCGGTATGGGCGTAGATGTCCTTCCCCCAGGGGTAAAAAAACATCGACGTGGTGGCCACGTCGTCGTTGCCGAGGAGGGCTTGTTCCGTGAACCAGTAGAACCACTGTGTTCCCCAAGCGTCGACGTAGTACCGGCCGAGGAAGGCGGTGCCAAACGTGGACCAGGAGCTCCCCAACACGAGTAGCGCCATCACGGCGAACAAGGCGAGGGGGGCGTACCGCACGGCGGCGTCCGATATCCGCGCCACGTGGTATGCGCCGCCGATGGGTGGGCTCGGAGAGTTGGTGAGCGCGTTGATCGCGGCCTCGGAGGGCCTCGTGCCCGGCTGGGCGTGGCCGGTGGGGCTGGTTGCGCTCCTCGTTCTCGCGGCCCCTTCGATGCGGCGGAACGCCCGCACGAACACCGCCCGCCGCTTGTTCCGAACCGCCACGCTCCTCCGCGCGGCCGAGCGCGACGCTCAGGAGAACGCCGCGTTGGCTGCCGTGGTGAACAACCGCGATGGCCTCGTCGTCCTCGCGGATCTCGCCCTCCAGGAAGGCCGGCCACGGATCGTTCCTGAAATCGTGGGCCGCCTCAGGGCGCTACGGGGGCGCGAAGCGGATGTTCGACGCATCGAACGCGAGCAGAGCGGGCCTCAGCCCGCTACCCCCCTCGAGGCTGCGCTGCTGGTTGAGCGACTGCTAGAGGCAGGCGTTGATTCGGAAGCCCACCGCAGGCTCGAAAGCGCGTTGATGCGCTGGCCCACGGACTCCGACCTAGTCGCACTCCGGGCCCGCTCCGTGCAGCCCGCGCCGCGCTAGTTGCAGCCCTCGTCGACCGGGTACGCCACCTCGATGATCGCGTTCGCGTCGGGGTACCAGGTGCCGTGGAAGGTAATGGAATTGGCAGTCGCGTCGTAGGTGTAGCCGTCGATCGCGTCGGACGGGCAATCCTGGCCGTCGACTACCACTTCCAGACGCGACACGTCGCTCGGGGTTTCGGTGAGCGCGAACGTGGACTTCATGCCGGCGCTCGATCGGGCCATGTTGGTGACCGGAGCGCTGAAGTCGTCGCTGCAGATGCTGGCGAAGAAGCCGTCGGTGTTGTCGGCCACGTCGATGTACTTGTCGCCTCCCACCGCCTCGATGAAGTCGCCCGCCCAGATGTCGCCTCCCGAGCAGCCGAAACCCCGGTCGCCCACGAAGGCGTTGAAGGTGGTCTTGTCGGGGTCGGTGCGCAGGCCCTCGAACCACGTCGTGAACTTGCCCGCAGCCTGGCTGCTCGCGTCGTTTTCGTCGGAGAGCACGATCACGGACAGGGTGCTGTCGGCGCGGAGGAAGCCCGCGTTCTCCGTGGAAGCGAGGGGCTCGCTCAGGGCGGTCTGGGCGGCGTCGAGCCCTCGTTCGTCGCCGGAGCCGCCGGAGCCGACGCTGGCCCGGGCCTCGAATTTTCCGACCGGGTCGGGCGTGCTGGAGTCGATGTAGGTCGGCGTGCCCTGAAGCTTGCCGCTCTGACTGGCGCTGTCCATGTCGGTCGTCACCACCCCGATATGGTAGTCGAGGCCCAGAGTGAGGAAGGCGCCGATGAACAGGTCGAGTTGGTCGCCCAGGCGGCCCAAGGACTCGTCCATCGAACCGGAGTTGTCCAGCACCCAGAGCACGTCGATCGGCTCTTCGATGTAGGTCTGCTCGAAGCTCTCCTCGTAGATGCCCCCCGAGGTGCCGGTGCCGAGCACGGGAACCGCAACCTCGCCCTCGTCGGGATCGTTGCTGAGGATGTCGAGCTGCACTTCGTAGGTGACGTACGCGCTGGGCTCGAACCGCACCTGAAACTCGTAGGACTGGTCGAGCTCAAGCTCCACAGCGTCGCCATTCTCGGAAAATTTGGACACGGCATCGCCGCTGAGCGCAATGTCGGCCACCCGCAGCTTCGCCTTGCCCTTATTGGTGATGGTGACGGTAACGGGCTGACCCGCGCAGTCCCGGAGCACATCGCCGAAGTCTACGGCGGAGGGGGACACTTTGATGTCGGGATCGGGCCCCGGATCGGGCTCCGGCTCCTCCTCTTCACGCTCGGGGTCTTTCCCCTCCACCTGGCTGGGTGAGGTGAGATTGTAGTCCGTGCAAGCGAGCAGGAGCAGCGACACGATCATGGGACCCCCGAGCGCGCGCAGTGTAGCAAAGCGGCAGTGCCGCGGGGGCACTTTTTGCGCCCCCCTGCGAATCCTTCAGTAGTGCGGCGGCACCTCGTACTTCAGCCCACTGCCCTCCTCTCCTTCTCCGGCCCGCTGCTCGCGCAACTGCGCCAACTCTCGGTTGAGCGTTCGAAGCTCATCGCCGAGGGTCCGCACCACCTCGTCGAGCTCGCCCACGGCTCGTTCGAGCCAAGCAACTCTCGCTTCGATGGCCTCGGTACGGTCATGTTCACGGTGCAACATCTCCTCAGCCTACTACGTTGACGCGGAGCCCGCGGCGGATCACAAGGACCGATGGCGCGAAGGGTGGGGCGGTGGCGATTGGAGAGGCGGGATTGGCTCCTCGCCGTTTTGGTTCTCGCGCTCCTCGTGTATGCAGACCGGTGCCGTTCGTTGTTCGCGCAGATCGCATCACGGCGCGGTGTCGTGGTGGAGCGGATGGCGTGGGCCGGCACGGTCTCCGAGATCGATGCTCTGCTGGCGGCGCCGGGGTCGGATGGCGGGGAGGCGGTGTCGCGGATCGACGGTCTCGTCGCGCGAGTGGAGCGCTCGGGCGCCGCAAACCGGAACGAGGAGCTGGCGGGCACTCTCCGCCGGTCGCGCACGGCGTTGGTAACCGGCGATATTCCCGCCGCGCGCGAGCAACTGTACGCGGCTGTCCTTGAGATTCGGGCGGGAACTTGGGCCGTGAGTCGGCAGTTGGGTGGGTTGTTCGACGCGACGGCAGGCGCTGCCGTGGGCGGCGGCGTATTCGGGCTGGCCAGCCTCGCGGCGTTGTTCGCGGCGCTGGCTACTCTCCGCCAGAACACTCAGCTGTCGCGCCGATCGGACCTGATCGCGCGGGCCACTTCCGATGGGTGCTGGGACTGGGATCCGGCCACGGGGATCGCGCAGTATTCGCCCGGATGGGCGGAGATCACGGGGGTTCAGGCCAACCATGTGAACGACTGGTACGAACGGGTGCATCCCGACGACCTTCCGGCGGTGATGGAGGCGCTGAACGCGCATCTCGCCGGAAAGTCGGCTTATTTCGAGGCGCAGTACCGCCTCCGCGACGCAGAGGGGCGATGGCGGTACATGCTGGGTCGGGGCCTAGCAGAGCGGGAGGGGGGCCGCGCCGTGCAGATGGCCGCTGGCCAATCCGACATCACGGAGCGACGTGCGCAGGCGGCGCTCGAAGCGCGGAGCGCGATTCTCGCCCACGTCTCGAGCGCCACGGGCATGGGCTTTGTGGCGGTAGACCAAGCGGGAGGCGTACACGAGGTGAGCCCAAGCGCCGAGCTTGTGGCGGCGCCTTGGGGTTCGGTCGCAGCGTTCTGGTCGGCCGTGAGCGGTCGGCTCGACCCGGCATACGGCGCCTGCTCCCTGTGTGGGCACCCGGAGCCGGTGGGCAACCAGACGGTTGACCTCGCCAGTCCGACGAAAGGCCGGCGGTTCATTCAGGTCACCTGGACGGGCCACGCGCATGGACTGGGCACGAACCACGAGCTCTCCGTGGCGATCGTGGACGATGTGACATCCCGCCGCACTGCAGAGGACGCCGAACGGCTCGCGCACCAACGCCTCGTGGCGTCGGAGGCCGAGCTTCGGGGGGCGCTCGACACCCTGCCCAGCGCGGTCGTCGTCGTGGCCGATGGTCGCGTGGCCTTCAGCAATCGCACCGCGAACGCCACGTTCGGGGCCACCCCGGCCTGGCAGGCGGCTCTCCTCCGCGCCGCACCCGAAACGCGCGGCGAACCCCGCACCGTGCTTCTGGACACGGCTTCGGGTTCCGAGAGCTTTGACGTTTTCGCACCTGAACCCATCCGGTTCAACGGCGGCGACGCCGAGTTGGTGATGGCCCGGAATGCCAGCGAGCGGGTTCGCGTGGAGTCGCAGCTCCGGGTCGCGGAGCGTCTGGTGGCCCTCGGCGGTATGGCGGCGGGTCTGGCCCATGAGATCAACAATCCGCTCACCTACGTGATCGGGAACCTCGAGTTGGCGCACGAGGGAGTGGGGGACACCGGCAAGCGCATCGAGCGCGCCCTCGATGGTGCGCTGCGGGTGCGGGAAGTGGTGGCGCAGCTCCGCGACCTGGCCAGCCCGGCTGCGCCCGTGTTGGAGAGCGTGGATCCCGCCCTCGCCTTTGAGAGTGCGCTGGCCCTCGCACATGGAGTGGGGCTGCCGCGGGCGCGGGTGCGCCGCATGTTCGTGAAAGGCCTCTTGGCGTCGGGAAACCCGGTGTGGCTGGGGCAGATCGCCCTCAACTTGGTGAGCAACGCCCTGCAGTCGATGGGCTCCATTCCAGCTGGCGAGCGCCGGCTGGAGATCGGCAGCGAGGAGGTTCGGGGCGACGTGCGGGTCACCGTCACCGATTCGGGGCCCGGCGTGCCCGACGCGCTGGTGGCGAGCGTCTTCGATCCGTTCGTGAGCACCCGAAGCAACGGAGGAGGCACGGGGCTGGGGCTGTACATTTGCCGTGAGCTGTGCCGACGTATGGGTGGCAAGCTGGAGCTGGTGCAGACCGGCAGCACGGGAACCACGTTCGCTCTCACCCTGCGTGGCGCTGGGGGCTTGGTGGCCGAACGGCGCCCGCGCGTCCTCGTCATCGACGCCGAACCGGGCCTCGGCGAGCAGGTGCGGGCCCACCTCTCCAGCCACGACCTACGAGTGGAAACCACGTTCAGCGGTGGCAGCCTTGCGCTTCGAGAGCCCTGGGACGCCGTGATCCTCGAGGTGGAGCTCCCGGAAGGCTCGGGCATCGACCTTTGGCTCGAGTTGAGGGAACGTGACGCGGAGGCCGCGCGTCGGGTAGTGTTCGTGAGCGGCGGGCCCATCACCCCGTCGGTGGCCCGTTGCATGCACGACTCGCACCTCCCCTGTCTCGTGAAACCCTTCGATGGGGGCGAGCTGGTGCGCCTCGTTGAACAGCACCTCTCTTCTCACTCGCGCCATGCGTAGCGCTCCCCTCCTCGTGCTCCTCTCAGCGTGCGATCCGCCGCCGCCTGCCTCCGAGCCGTTCAGCGACGCCGCCGTGGCGGCGCTTATGGCATTCGACAACGCCGATTCCGCCGACCTCGCTCGCGCCTTTGAGCAGCTCGAAGGCGAGATTGCCGCCGACCTCGATCTCGACGCCGACGCGAGCCAACGCTCGCTCACGCCGGCGCGGCTCACGGAAGCCGACGTGGAGCACCTCGAACACCCTGAACGCGACCCCGCCCGCGCCCTTCCCGTGGCCCTCGCTGGGAGCTCGGACTGGCCGCTCGTGGAGCACCCCCGCGTGGCGCTGGTGGCCGACCAATCCGACATCGAGCCCTTTGCCGAGTCGTACAGTCGTACCTTTCTGGAGGGCGAGAGCTGTTTCCTTTCCGAGTGTGCGTTTCTGCGCTCGGAGAACCATGTAGTGAAGGCGAACCCCGCCATGACCGTTCCGTACGTGGTCTTCAAGGACTGGCGCCGCTTCGAGCTCTCCGATGGCCGTGGCGCGCTTGCGTCGCGCGGTTGGATGAAAGAGGGCGCCGACGGAAACGATGGCAAGGGTCGCATCGAGCAGTCCTTCGCCATTGAGCTGTGGACCGAGCAGGACGATGGGAGCACGCTGAGGCTGATGGTGCTCTGGGCCGAAACGACGTTCGACCCGCCCCAGGACGATGATCTGGTGGTGCTGACCACCCGCTTGGGAATCGACTTGCTCTTCGCCAGCCACGACGACTGGATCGCGGCGAATCCCTGATCATGGAGCGGCTCGCGGCAGAAGCGGGAGTGACGAGGGTGGGGGCTCGCGCGTGGGCGCTCGTGGAGGCCGCACGGGTGCCCGTCGCTCATTTCGAATGGCGCACCTGGATGGAGCCTCCCTCGGTGTTCGCCGTGCCCGATCGCCCCGATCTGGCCGAGGTGGCCGGGTGGCAAGAGGGGGTGTTGCCCGAGACAAAGTTCCGCCACTTCCGCATCGACCGCATGGTGATGAGCCTGCACCCGGGGCAGCGTGCGAAGTGGACCACGCACGAGGCCATCCATCGACTGGTGGGGTGGGCGTGGTGGCCCGGCATGAGCCGGTTGGAGCTGGCCACCGCGGTGCGCGTGGCGGAAGCGCTCCCGGTGGCGGCCTGGTACAGCTTCGATGAGGAGGGGCGTCGCCGCTGCGAGCTGCACGCGTGGAACGACGCCTGGGGCGCCCCCGCTTGCAGCGAGTGCGATGCCGCCGCGCTCGCAGGCCCGCTCCCCCACCCCGACGACGCCGCCCGCCGTGCCGAGGGCCTCGCGTTCCTGGAGCGCGAGCTGGTGGCCGCGGAGGCTTCGATCGCTTGCGGTCGCGTACTCGCTACGCCGTGGCGAAGCGTGGACCTCGCCAGCGACGGGCTGGCCTGGGCGGCGGCCCACGGCCCCCGCCTCGCCCACCCCTCCTTTGAGCGCTGGGTGGAACGGTTCGTTCCCCCCGGCCACGGCCGCTTCGTTTCACTCCGCGGCCTCCTCGATCGTGTGCGCGCCGTTGCCGCCGCGCTTCTCGAGGGTGCGGCGCTGGCGCCGTGGCCTTGCGGCGGCGAGGCCTGGGTGCTCCAGGACGCGGCCCAGCGGGTCGGCGAGGTGGTCGTGGATTGCTCGCCGGCTTGCGCCGGCGCGCTCGACGCGGCCTTGCAGGCCGCCTCCGTGTCGGGGGATGTGGTCGCGCTCGTGGCGGCCTACAGGGTGGCGTCAGCGCGCTGGGCGTTGCCCGATCCGGACGAACTCTTCGCCCTCGGCTACCCCATTCCGGGGGTGGAGGGCTTGGGGGTGTCGCCCCAGCTTCGCGCGGGAGTGGAGAGTGCTCTCCCCGCGACGAGCGCGCGGCTCGGGCGCTCTCTCCCGGCATTCATCAAGCAGTTCACCGAGGGCGACACCCTCCGCCGCCAGCCGTTGGCCCGGCGGCTCCTCGCCTTCGGCGAGCGCGGCCTCCTCTCCCCGCCACTTCTCGCTCTGGCGCGCCTCGAGGCCGCTCTGGCCGACCCCCCCGCCGCCGACCTCGGCGCGCTGACGCTGGCCCCAGACCTCGCGGCGGACACGCCACTTCGGCTCGGCACCGTCGAACTCGTAGCGGTCTCATCGGGGTGGGAGCGCGCGCTGGAGGGGTCGTCGCGCACGCCGCTCGGGCGGGATGCTTCCTCGCATGTGGCGGTGCGGCGCGCGCCCGATGGGGCGGCGGAGATCGTGCCGCTCAGCGCCCGGGCGGCGGAGGCCTGCGCGGCGATGGCGGCGGCCCCTTACGTGCCCGAGGGCGTGTCCCCCGGGGAGTGGAGGGCGCTGGTGGCGGCGGGGGTGTGGGTGCGGGGGTGAGCGGCTCGCCGGATTCTCGCCCACAGGACCAAGCCGGCCGCGAACATCGTGAGGGAGCCCCACTGCGCGGGGGTGAGCCCGGCCCAGCGAACGTCGGCGGTGGGGAAGCCCGGAAGCTCGTCGGTGCGGCGGAGGAAGTCCATGAAGAAGCGCACCGGCGCGTAGAGTACGCACCACAGGACGAGGAAGCTTCCTGCGGGCCAAGCGCGCTTGCGCACCGCGAAGAACACGGCGGAGATCACCATGGCGAGCAGGCACTCGTAGAGCCCGAGATCGTGGCGCACGCCCATCCCCTCGAGCATGGTGTCGAAGTTCACGCCCAGCGGAAAGGTGGTGGGGCGGCCGATGTGGTCGTGAACGATGGCACAGCCGGCCCGACCGAAGATCCAGGCGAAGGGGAAGGCGTACATCACCACATCGGCGTGCGCCAAGTAGGGCCGGGGTCGGATCACCCGGTAGAACAGGACGTTGCCGATGACCGCGCCGAGAAAGCCGCCGTAGCTCGAGAAGCCCTCCCAGATGCGGTACAGCGAGGCGATACCGTCTTTCTCGTACTTCTCGGGGTGGTAGGCGAGCACGTGCACGAGGTGCCCCACCACAAAGCCCATCAGTACGGTGAACACCACGCCGTCGACCACGTCGCGCACGTCGAGGCCCTTCTGGATGCCACGGGCTCGGGCGATCTCCAGGCCCAAGACAAAGCCGGTGGTGACCAGCAGACCCCACGGGTCGAGCGGCACCGGGCCGAGCTGGTAGGTGGGAAGGTGGATGTACGGAACCATTCGCGCGGGATAACCCGCCGCCGTCGCCTTCCCCGGAGCCCCCGATGAGCGTTTACACCACCGACGTGCTGATCGAAGGGGTTCGTCGCGATGACGTGCTCACTTGGCTCGCCACCGCGACCAACCACCGCGCCATCCTCGAAGGCGCCTTTGACGGGTTGCGCGAAACGGGGACCGGCTGTTTTGAGCTCGACATCAACAGCAAGCCTCGCCCCCGCGTGCTCAGCTACACCTTCGACCGGGTGGACGAAGAACACGGGGGCCGTCGGGTACACGTGGCGCTCGACGGGCGCCGCCTCAAGGGCAAGCTGCATTACAGCCTGCGAACCATGAAGCCCAGCACGAACACGCTGGTGACGATTCATGCCGACTTCAGCGGCAACGGCTACCTGCTGATGGCCGCTGAAGCGCTGGGGCTGAAACCTCGGCTCGACGCCGCGTTCAGAACCATGACCGAGAACGTTCTCCGGGAAGTGGTGCGCCTCAAAGCCTGAGCGGGCAGGTGCTATGTTGTGCTTCATGCCGAACATCGAGCTCACGCCGTACCCGAACGCCTCCACGTACAGAAAGCTCGCGGCCAATGTGTGGGACGCGCCGCGTGACCCCCACGTGTACGGATCCCTAGAAATTCGGTGCGAGAAGCTGGAGGCATGGATCGCGGCGAAACGAAAGGAGTCCGGCGAGAAGGTGACGGTGACGCACGCGGTAGCGCGGGGCCTCGCCATGATCTTGGCCAAGCACCGCGACCTCAACGCGCTGGTGCGGCTCGGCTCGCTCTACCACCGCAAGGACGTAGACATCTTCGTGCAGATCGTGGTCGAGGACGGCGAGAGCATTGGGAATACCGACCTGAGCGGCATCAAGATCAAGAATGCCGACAAGGTAGACGTCGTCTCGCTGGGGCGCATGATCCGGGAGCGCGCGCTGAAGATTCGCTCCGGCAACGACGAGGAGTTCAACCAAACCAAGAAGGGGCTCGCCGGCTTGCCCGGAATCCTCATCAAACCGGTGCTGTGGTTCCTCGACTTCGTTCAGTACACGCTCAACATCAACCCCAAGTTCCTCGGCACGCCCGGCGATCCCTTCGGGTCGGCGATGGTCACCAACGTGGGCGTTTTCGGGCTCACGCTCGGCTATGCGCCCTTCTTCCCGCTCGCGCGCACCCCGATCATCGTGACGCTCGGGGCCATCGAGGAGAAGCCCGTGGTGGAGGACGGAAAGATCGTCGTGGGGCGGGTGTTGCACGTGAACGGCACCTTCGATCACCGGGTGGTCGATGGCTACCACGGCGGCGTGGTGGCGCGGGAAATCAAGGCGCTGTTGGAGAATCCGGAAAGGTTGGACGAGAAGCAGGGTTAGAGCCATCATGCTCATGTTGCTGCTCGCCGCCTGGGCGCTCGCCGCTCAGCCCTCCCCGACGTCTGTCACCCACGATCTGTGGCGAGCCTACCCCGGCTCCGACAAGGTTTTCGTGCAGGTGGGGTTGCCCGACGGTGGGAACGGCCTCTTTCTGCTCGACACGGGCGCGGCCGTGTCGGTGCTGAACCACGGAGTGGCGAAGCGGCTTGCGCTGGAGGGAAACGACGATGGCGGGCGCGTGGCGGGGTTGTCGGGGAGCGTGCCTTGGCTTCGAGCCGTACTCCCGTCCGTGGATTTTGGCGGGGGCTTCGTCGTGGAGAACGTGGAGGTCGCCGTGGGCGTGCCGGGCGTGCCCGAGGCGGCTGGGGCCATTCCGGTGGACGGCATCCTGGGCCACAACGTGTGGTCGAAGTTCGTGTTGGTGGTGGACTACCCGGCGGACCGCCTGGAGCTGCACCGGCCGGGCACCTACAGGGCGCGTGGGAAGGGCCAGCCGGTGCACGTGGCTACGAACCGGGTGCTGCTCGACGTCGGGATCACCGCCACCCGCGGCGAAGAAACGCTGGTGGCCCCGGTCGGGATCGAGATCGACACCGGCGCGGCCGAAACGAGCCTCTGGTGCCAAACCGGTGAACCCTTCCGGGCGCTCAGCAGCCTCGGGGTGGAGCCGGTGGTGGGTATCGGGGCGGCCCTCGATCGGGTGCCCGACTTTCAGTTCCTCACCGAAACGCGCCGCATTCCGGCCACTACCCTCGAGGTGGCCGGGCGAAAGCTGAAACGGGCCGAGGCGGTGCGCTGGTCGAACCCCGACGACCCGGCAGCCGATGTGTGCTCGGTGTCGCGCGGTCTCCTCGGGTTTCGGCCGCTGGGTGACTGGCGCGTGGTGCTCGACTATCCCTCGGAGAAGCTGGTGCTGGAAGCGCCCCGGAAGCGCCGCGTGTTTGACGCCTCGGCGGCGTGGTTGGCGGCCGACGCTCTGGTCGATCCGCTGGGTACGGCCCGCCCTGGCGTGCGCGCGAAGGTGCTCGTGCAGCACGGCGATGAGGCCGAGGCCCGTGCGCTTGTGCAGCGCGCGCTGCAGGACCGCGGCGCGCAACCCGACCTCGTGGTGCTCGCCTCGCGCATCGATCGTTACGATGGGAACGACGCTGCGGCGGTCGAACGCCTCGGGGGCCTTTCGCCGGTGGAGCTCGTGGAGGAGGGAGCGTGGGGTGAGCTGATTGGCGGCCTCGTGGCCCTCGGTCGCGCCGAGGAGGCGCTGGCGCGGGCCCAGGCCGCGCTCGATCTGCCGATCGAGGAACCCCAGGTGCGCCAGGAGCTGCTTGTTGGTCTCTCCGACGCCTTGCTCGCCGCCGGTCGCCCAGCCGATGCGGAGCGCGCCCTCGACGAAGCCATCGCGGTAGATCGGGGCGGCAGCGGGTTCCTCTTCCGCCGGGCCATGGTGTCGTTGGAAGCGGGCGATCGGTACGGGGCCATCACCACCCTTCGCAACCTGCTCGACCTGTACCCGATCGGCGGCCAAGCGATGTGGCTCTACGCCGCCGCGCTGGAGCCGCAGGACCGGGCCACCTTCCAGATTGACATCAAGCGGGCCCTCGGGCGGCTGCATCCGGGCGCCGAACCCCTCGACTTCGTCGGCGCCTCGTTGCTGAGCGTGGGCGATGGTGCCGCCGCGGGGCAGACGCTCGCCGCCGGCTACGACCGGGACTGCAAGCCGTTCCGGCGCGGCCCCACGCGAGACAACTGCGATGCCTGGTACTGGGCGCTCGGCGGCCAACGCCTCGACGAGGCGGATCGGTCCATCCGGCGCGCCGTGGCCCGCGAGCCCAAGAACAGCGCCTTTCGCGACACCGCCGCGGTGGTTGCGGCGGCCCGGGGTGAGTTCGACCGGGCGAGCGAGGAGGCTCGGCAGGCCGCGCGCCTCTCTCCCGACGATCCCTACCTGATCTGGCAGTCGCGGCGTTACGCGCGCCTCGCGGGAGCGGGCACGTGAGCTGGCGCATCGCCTTTCTGGTGGCCATCGCCTCGGGCGCAGGGTCGGCGCTAGCCGAGGAGCCCAGCATCGACCCCGATGTGATGCTCGTGTCTGGCGACAAGCCTGTCCCCACGGAAGGGTCGGTCTCCAGCGTGTACGACGGCGACACGCTCACCCTCTCGAGCGGAGACAAGGTGCGGTTGCGGTGGGTGAACACCCCGGAGCTGCGCCCGCCAGAGGGCTACGGGCCCGAAGCTCGGGATCTCGCTGCGAGTCTGGTGTTGCAGAAGCGCGTCAGCCTCTTGACGTCGGGAGGACGCGACGGGTACGGACGCCTGCTTTCGGGCGTGGTGGTGGATGGCAAGAACCTGTCCGTTGCGCTGCTTGAGGCCGGGCTCGCCCACCTCTTCATCATCCCGCCGGACAGCACCGACCTCACCGCCCTAGTTTCGGCACAGGAGCGGGCCCGGGCCGCTCGTCGGGGGGTCTGGAGCACCGTGCGCTACGCCGGCGGGCTGCACATCACCAGCTTTCACGCCAATGCAGACGGCGACGATCGCGAGAACGTGAACGGCGAGTACCTGCGGGTCTGCAACATCTCACCTCAGCCGATCGACCTTGCCGGCTACCGGATCGCCGACATTTCGGGCCGCAACTGGGAGATCCCCGCGGCCCTCCTGCCGGTCGGCCATACGGTGAAACTGCACAGCGGCTCGGGGGCCCAACAGGTCGACAGCGCCGCGCAGATCGAGCTCTTCCTCGGCAGCCCCGACCCCATCTGGAACAACGGCGAAGACCGCGCCACGATTTACGACCGCTACGGCCGGGTTGTCGACGCGCGCGAGCATCACGCGGACCGCCCGAATCCATGACGCTGGACGCCAGCCTCTTCCGAGCCGCCAACAGCCTTTTCCCCTCGGCCGTTCCGCTGTGGACGCTGTTGAACGACCCTGCCGCCGCCCTGCTGCTGGTGGCCGTGGCGCTGTTGGTGCTCTGGAGCGGCGGCAGCTGGCGATGGGCGATTCCCGCGCTCGTGGCCGTGATGGTGAGCGATGTGGTGACCTCCCACGTGATCAAGCCGGCGGTGGGTCGCGAACGCCCCTGTGCGGTCGCGGGGGAGGTGTACGCTCCTCTGGTGAACGACGAGCCTCATTGCGGAGTGGGCAGCTCGATGCCATCGGCCCACGCAGCGAACTCGATGGCGCTCGGCACCGTCTTGGCCTCGCCGGCGCTCGTCGGGGTGTCGTTAGTGGTCGGCGTGGCGCGGGTCGTGGGGGGGCAACATTGGCCCAGCGACGTGGCGGCGGGGTGGGCGCTGGGCCTCGCTATCGGCTGGGCTGTACGGGCGGCGTTGGAGCGGGCGCTCAAGTGGCAGTGAGGGCGATTTTCGTGGACGCGGCGGGCACGCTCCTCCGGCCTCGCCAGCCGGTGGGGGTGACCTACGCGCGTGTGGCGCGAGAGCATGGCCACGACCGGGACCCTGTGGTGGTGGAGGCGGCGTTTCGGCGGGCCTGGCAAGGTCGTTCGGCCCAACCTCAGGCCGGCGACGGACGCGCGTTCTGGGAGCCCTTGGTGGCCGAATCGCTGGAGTTGAACGACGAGCGGGTGTTCGAAGACCTCTACCGCATCTACGCCAGCCCCCGCGCGTGGTGGGTGGACAGGGAAGGCCTGCGCGTGTTGGGTGACCTCAGCCGACAGGGCGTGCGCCTCGGGATTCTCTCGAATTGGGACACCCGCCTCCGCGACCTCTACCATCGCTTCGCGCTCGATCGGCTGTTCCCCTACCTGATCTGCTCGGCGGAGCATGAGCTCGAAAAGCCCGACCCGCTCTTGTTCCGGGCCGCCTGCCGAGTGGCCGGGGTGGCCCCCCACGAGGCGGTACACATCGGCGACGACCCCGACAAGGACGTGGCCGGTGCCTCGAAGGCGGGACTGATCGGCCTCCACTACGACGACGATCTGGGCTGGTTGGGTATCGAGCGGGAGCTCAGTCGATTGCGACGGGCGCCCGGGTGGTTCGCGCGCGGAGGAGTCGGAAACTGAGCCTTGACGCGTCAACATTTGCCGAATTCGCGACGTTCGTTACTCGGCAGGTTGGCTTCAGGGGTTGGTTCTGTCGGTTCGCCTGCTCGTAGCGAGTGCATTCTTCGTCTTCGCGGCGATGGCAGGGCCCCGCCTCGGCGCCGCCGACTTCGAGGTGAACCCCTACGATCCTGATGCCGCCTTCGCGGAAGCGCTTGCCCAACACAGCGCCGGTCTCGGCACCGCGGCGGGGAACGAGGCCGCGCTGGGGTGGGGGGAGAGCATTCTCGCGGGGGCGGCCACCGAAGCACAGGTGCGCGCAGCCCTGAGGCTGCGGTTCGCTGCGCTCACCGAGCAATCACCGCTGCCGGAGGGCTTCCGCGGAGAGTTCATCGGCCTCGTTGCGCTTGGCGCGATGGAGGCCGATGTGCTGCTGGGCGTGCCCGCGTCGGTGAGCATTGCGCAGGCCATCCTCGAAAGCGGTTGGGGCCGGAGTGCTCCGGGGAACAACCTTTTCGGCATGAAAGGGGAGGGGCCGGCGGGCTCGACCGTGCGAAAGGTTGTGGAATACCGGAACGGAAAACGACTGGTGCGGCGTTCGCGGTTTCGGGCCTACCACGACGTTGAAGGCTCGCTCGTCGACCATGCCCGAGTGCTCTCCAGCGGTTCGCGCTACGAGGCGGCGCGGTCGGTTGCCGACGACCCGGCGGCTTATGGGCGCGCCCTCCAAGGGAAGTACGCGAGTGATCCGCGGTACGCCAAGAAGCTCGACACGCTGAGGAGTCTCTATGCCCTCGACCGGTTCGATTGGATCGCGCCCACCGCGGCGGCGGTAGCCGGACTCAACTGAGAGGCGGCCGGCTCGCCGCGCGCGGCGGGAGGGGGTATGTGGCGGCCCGAGGGAAGTCACGATGGCAGCGCGCTACCTGGATTGGCTCACGGAGCTGTTCGACGAGGCCCAGGTTCCGTACACGCCTGCGAGCGCACCGTGGCTCGATCAGTCACTCCGGCGGATCGCGGCCGTGCCCGCGGGCGCATCGGAAGAGACGGTGTTCCGGGCCCTGCGGCAGCGCTGGCTCAACCAGGGCCAGCCCGGCCGCCAGCTCCTCGCCAGTTTTCTGCGCGACGAGGTTTTTGTGAGGGCCGACTCGCCCCTTCGCCCGCGCGAAGGCGAGGGCTACTACACCAACGAGTGGGCCGCGAAGAACCTCAAGGGTTGAGGCTGAGCTTCAGAACTCGAGGCTCACGCCCACAGACGGCGCCGTGGTGTCGCGCTCGACCTCGGCTGTAGCGATCGACGCCTCGCGGCCGAGCACGCTTCGCGCGCTCACGGCGAGGCGGTTGCGCCCCTCCGCGAGGGGTACCCGCAGGGTGAACTTCCCCTCGCGGTCCGCGCTGCCGCTCACCGCTCGTGCGCCTCCGGACACGGTCACGGTGGCACCGGGCTGAGTGGTGCCCGCGACGTCGGCATGCGCTTCGCGCGTGCGGGGCGCCGCGGGCCACGCCACGTGCAGCAGCAGCGCGTCGGAGGCGGGGGCGCGCACCGGCATCCCGCCGCTCGGCACCACCAGCTCTTCGCCCTCGCGGAGCTCGGTGACCCCTTCGACACCGTCCACCGTCACCTCGCCCCGCGAGCTGGTGGCCGCGAAGTTGCCGGCGGCGTCGCGGGCTACGGTGAAGTCGGCGTCTTCGGCGTCTACCCTCCTGCCGCCGCCAAGCACGCCCACCCTCCCGCCGCCTGGGCGCACGGTGGCCCGCACTCTCCCTCCTTCCAGTTCCAGCTCCACACCCTCGCTCGTTACGCCCACGATCTCCACGGCGGTCGTCGCATCCACGCTGATCCGGGTGTCGTCGCCGAGGCCGAGCACCGCGCTCGCGCCGTCGCCTGAAACGATGCGGTCGCCTACGCGGAGCACCGAGCCCTCTTGCGCGCGCTCCGTGCCTCCTCCGGCTCGAAGGTGTTGCACGTCGCCCGCGACGGTGACGATGCGAAAGCGGTCCGCGAACCCGTCGGCGAAGAGGAACCGGTAGCCGATGAACCCCCCGGCGAAGATCAGGGCGACGGCGAGGAGGGCCCGCATCTCACGGCTCACGAGGCGGTCTCCGCGAGAGGCATGCGGAGGATCCAGGAGCGGCCGGCCTCGGTGGGAACGTCCTCGAGGCCGCACCCGTCGTCGTTGAGCGCCCGCCGCGCGGCCCACAAGCCCAGCGCAGCGGCCCGCCAGTCGTCTTGGTTGTCATGGGCCCGATCGAGGGCGAGAAGGAGCTCCGCGGTACCGGATTCGCGCCGCCCTTGGATGGTGAGCGACAAGGTCGCCCCGGGGGCCGCGGCCGTTCGCAACGCGCTCAGTACCTGCGAGAGCGCGCGGCCCAGTTCTTCGGGATGGGCGCGGACGGCAAGCCGCAGTTCGGTGCCGGCGAGCACCAGACCCACCTCGCGCCTCTTGAAGCTGCTCGACGCCAGCCCCACCACATCGAGGAGCAGGGCGGCGAGGGGGACCGCGCTACGTTCCCCAGCGCCCGAGACCGGGCCCGTGAACCGCAGCAGCGAGGCGACGATCTCCTTGCAGCGCAGCGCCTCCGCCTCGGCCGCCTCGAGCAGGGCGGCTTCTGGCTCCCCGCTGCGCTTCATCTTCACCAACTGCACGATCCCCAGCAGCCCTGCGAGGGGATTGTTGAGCTCGTGGGCGAGGCCCCCGCTCATCTCGGCGACCGCAGCGAGCTGCGAAGAAGCCACGAGCCGGGCCTGAGCCTCACGCAGTTCTCGTGTGCGCGCGTCGACCCGTTGTTGGAGCTCGCGGTTGAAGGCTTCGATTTCCACGTTTTTTGCGGCGATTTCGTAGCGGTTCAGCTCCAGCCGCTCGGTCATCTGGTTGAACGACGCGCCCAGCTCCGCGAGCTCGTTGCTGCCCTCGATTGCGACACGCCCCTCCAGACGGCCTTCGCCAACGTTCTGCGCCGCGTCGCGGAGGCGAGACACGGGCTGAGTGATGCTCCGGCCGAGAAGCGTGCCGGCTGCTCCCGCCGCAAGGAGCGAGATGATGCCTATGTACCAAGTGGGCTGGAGCGTGCGCAGGAGGACGGCGTCGGCGCCTGACGCCGGCGCCGCCACGACCGCGACCAGCTCTCGGCCCGGGAGGCGCGCCGTAGCGACGATCACCTCGTCGTCCACACGGGCATCGGCCTCGGGGGAGCGCAGCAGGGGCGCGAGTCGGGAGGGATCGACGAGGGGGGCCTTTCCAGCCGACAGGAGCACGACCCCCGCAAGGTCCACGAGGACCACCGCGCGGTCGTCGCCCGCTGCGCGCTCCAACGCGGGTCGAAGCGGCGCGAGGGAGAGCTCCACCCCGAGCGAGAGACCATCGCCCCACGGTGACGCGAAAACCACCGGAACGGCGGCATCGGGGCTGCCCTGCGGCAGGTAGGCCTCCCCGCGGACGATCGCCGAGGTGGGCTCGGGCAGCTCTTCGCGGAGCTGTGCCAGCCGCTGCACGGTTACCACCTCGTGCCCCTGCGCCTCTGCTTCGGAGCTGGCGAACATCGGCGGTGTGGCGTCCTCTCCTGCGGCGTTCTTGAGGATGGCGATGCTCACGGCGGGCAGGAGGCGCCAGGTGCTCACGAGGAAGCCGGCGCGTGCCTCGTCAGGGGCCACATCGAGTCGGAAGCTGCCCAACTGCACGGCGAGTACTCGCTCCTGTTCGTCGAGGGCGGCGCCGAGGGCAGACGCGAGCTGCGCGGCGGTGCCCACTTGCTCCCGGGAGAGCACGGCGGCGAGCTCTTCGCGCGCTACGCCCGAGGCGGTGAACGCGAGCACCAGAAGCGGAACCACGCTGGTGAGCAGCACGAACAGCCGGATCTGGGCCCCGAGCTTCACGACGGCCGCTCAGGTCTCGATGGGGAACCGCAGCTCGAAGGTCGCACCTCGGCCCGGCTCGGAGTCGACCGTGATCGTTCCGCGGTATTTCGTCACGATCCGGTACACGATGTTCAGCCCAAGACCGGTGCCTTTCCCCGGGGGTTTCGTGGTGTAGAACGGGTCGAAGATGAGCTTCTGCTTGGCGGCCTCGATGCCCACGCCGTTGTCGGACACGGTGGCCCACACTTGAGTGCCGGCGCGCCCCGCGGCCACCCGAACCACGCCGCCTTCGCCACGTTCCCCTGCGGCCTCGGCGGCGTTCCGCACGAGGTTGACGAACACCTGCTGCACTTCGTTGGTGCGGGCGTTGAGGAGCAGGTTGGGCTCGATGTCTTGTTCGAAGCGGACCGAGCGGACATCGCTGCTACGCTCCACGAGCCGCATCGCATCCTGCACCACCCGCGAGAGCTCGACCGTGGTGAGGTACTCGTTGTTCGCAGAGCGAGAATAGCTCGAGAGCTCCACCACGATGTCACGCACGCTGCGGCAGTACTCCACGATGTCGCGCGCGTAGGATTGGGAGAGCGCAAGGTCCTGCTCGTCGCCGATCGCTTCGGCCAGCCCCATGATGCCGAAGAGCGGCGAGCTGATCTCGTGGGCGATGCCGGCGGCTAGGGTGCCGATGCCCGCGAGCTTCTCTGACTGGATGAGTTCGGCCTGGAGCGATTGCGACTCTTCGAGGGCTTCTTCGAGCGCGGTGTTCTTTTCGCGCAGCTCGATGATCAGCCGCCGATTTTCCAAGGCCACATCCTGCTTCGCGAAGGCCTGACGAACCTTCTTGCGGATGTCGAACACGTTGTTCAGCGGCTTGAGCACGTAGTCGAAGGCGTCGAGCTCCATGGCCGTGAGCGCCGTTTCGAGCGAGCCATAGCCGGTCAGGATGATCACCTCGCTCAGGGGCTCACGCGCCTTGGCGATCCGCAGCAACTCCAACCCGTTCACGTCGGGCAGGTTCTTGTCGGTGAGTAGCAGGTCGACCCGTTCGGACTCCAGCACTCGTTGGGCTTCAGCCCCCGTGCCCACAAGGGTGATTCGCCAAGGCTCCTCTTCGAATACCGCCTTCAGGATTTGCAGGATTACGGGCTCGTCGTCCACCACCAACAGGTGTTTCCGTTCCGCGGCGTGCATTCCTCCCCAGTATCCCGGCACGGGTTATGCAGCCGACCGTTCTCGTGTTGCCGGAGTTCCGCGAATGCTGGTCGCCCTTTCCCTGCTCGCTTGCGCCACCACAAACGCCGCCTCGAACGGCGCGGTCGTCGCTGCCCCCACCTCGGTCGGGTCGCCTCAGGGCACGGCGGGGGTCCTCTCCTCGCGGGTAACGGCCGACGGGCTCACCCAAGAAGAGGTCGACCTCGATGGCGACGGCAAGGTGGAGATCGTCAACTATTATCGTGCCAGCGGCGAAGGTCGCCTGCTCCTCAAGAAGGACCTCGATCTGAACCGGGATGGCCGCATGGACGTTCGTTCGTCCTTCGACGAAGCGGGCCTGCGCGTGGTGGAGGAGATGGACGGCGACTTCGACGGTCGGGTAGACCTCGTGGACCACTACATCTCCGGCAAACGATCGATGACGGAGAAGGATACCGACTTCAACGGCACCTTCGACCTCTTCAGCTACTACGAAAACGGCAAGGTGCGCCGCAAGGAGCGCGACAGCAACTTCGATGGCAAGGTTGACTTCTGGGAGTACCTCGACGATTCCGGGGCGGTGATCAAGACCGGCAAGGACAGCGACGGCGACGGCGTGATGGACGAACGGAGCCAGTAGGGCCGACGGGGGGCGCGTGGAACTGCACGGCAAGCTGGCGGTGGTGACGGGGGCCGGCCGCGGAATCGGGCGGGCCATCGCGATCGAGTTGGGGCGGGCGGGCGCGCGCGTGGTGGTGAACTACCGGAGCGATGCAGCGGCCGCGGCAGCGACGGTCGCCGAAATCGGCAACGCCATCGCCGTACAGGGGGATGTGAGCACCCTCGCCGGCGTCGAAGCGGTGATGGCCGCGGCGGAAGCGGCCGGCGGTGCCGACCTGCTCGTCAACAACGCCGGAATCACCCGCGATGGCCTCCTGCTCCGCATGAGCGACGAGGACTGGGACGACGTGCTGGCCACCAACCTGTCGAGCACCTTCCGCATGTGCCGGGCCGCTGCCATCGGGATGATGAGCCGCCGCGCGGGCGCGATCGTGAACCTCACGAGCGTGTCCGCGATCATGGGGAATGCCGGGCAGGCCAACTACGCCGCCGCCAAGGCAGGCGTAATCGCGATGACCCGCTCCTTGGCGCGGGAGGTGGGGCGTCGCAACATTCGGGTGAACGCGGTCGCCCCCGGCTTCATCGACACCGAGATGACCAGGCGGCTCCCCACCGAGCTCATCGAAGGGGTGACCAAGATGACCGCCCTTCGCCGGCTCGGCCGCCCCGACGAGGTGGCGCCGCTGGTGCGGTTCCTGCTCGGGAGCGGGGCCAGCTACATCACGGGGCAGACCTTCATCGTGGATGGCGGGCTGGCCTGAGGCGATGCGGGTCGCCGCGCAGGACGCGGCGCCGGCCGCGGCGAGTTCGTGCACGAGCGCATCTTGTCAGCCCGCCGCCGGCACGACCTGATGAAGCGCGAATTCCAGCCCCTGCGGGTCAACCAGCACCGCCACGAGGTCGCCTCCGAGCACCGCGTTGGGCCCGCTCACGATCGTAGCGCCCAAGTCCCGGGCGCGGCTCAGGGCGTGGTTGAGGTCGACGACGCGGCCGTAGAGGCGCCAGCGCGGCGGGCGCGCGTGCGGGCCTGACCTGCTGCGGTTCATGGTGCCGCCCTTGGGCGTGCGGCCGAGGCCGAAGCTGCGGTAGGTGCCCATGGGGCCCAGGTCCAACACCTGCTGGGTGGTCCAGCCGAAGCAGGACTCGTAGAAGGGCCAGCTTGCTTCGTGATCGTCGGTGACCAACTCCACCCAGCTGATCGCGCTCGGCGCGGGGGGAGCGCCCCCTTCCGCCTCGGGGGTGGCGCTCTGGTGCAGCGAGAAGACCGCGCCCTGGGGGTCGGCCACGGCGTACATGCGCCCGGCTCCCGGGATGTCGATCGGGCCGGCGAGCACGGTGCCGCCGTGCTCTTTGACCCGTTGCGCGGTGGCGTCGGCGTCGGCGCACCCCACGTAGGCCATCCACCCCTCGGACACGCTGGCTCCGGCGTACACGAAGTCGCCACCCCATTCGTGTACCGACCAACCGAGTACCGCTGGGTAAAAGGCCAAGGCGGCTTCGTTGTTGAGGTTGAGAAACTCGAACCAAACGAACGCTCCTGCCTTGGCCATGCTCACTCCTTGCTTCGTGTTCGGAGTGTGACGCGGGGGACAGAATCTGACCACCCCCCTGCGGTGGGTGTGGAGTATAGAGCGCGGGATGGACGAGTTTGTGTCCGGTTTGGCGTGCGGCGGCCTGTTCGTATGTCTGCCTACGATCGGCCTCGCCATCGCGGCGTTGGTGTCCGCGATGCGGACACGCAGTGCGCTCGAGCGGGTGCAGCGGGGGCTGGCGGAGCTGCAGGGTCAGGTGCTGAGCGGCTCCGCGGCTCCGCCTCCCGCCGCCGCCGCCGCTGCCGCGGCTCCGCCTCCCGCCGCCGCCGCCGCCGCGGCTCCCGCCGCCCCCCCGCCCCGCCCCGCCCCCGCTTCCCCGCCCGCGCCTCCTTTCGACCTCGGCCGCTTCATCGAACGCGGCGCCGTGTGGGCGTTCGCGGGTCTCGGCGGGCTCTTGCTCGTGATCGCCGTGCTCTTCGGCCTGCGCGAGGCCATCGCGGCGGGCTGGTTCGGGCCTGTCGCTCGCTTCGCGGGGGCCGTTTTCGTGGGGCTCATGGCCTGGCTCGTGGGCGAGCTTCTGCGATGGCGCAATTACCCCACGCCGGCGGCGGCCTTGTCGGGCGCCGGCGCGGCCATTCTCTACGCGGCGCTGTTCGCTGCGCACTCGCGATGGGGGTTGGTGGGGCAGACCGTCACCTTCGTGAGCATGGCGGGCGTCAGCACGGTCGCGATGTTGCTCGCGGAGCGGCGCGACAGCCGCTTCGTGGCCCTGCTCGCGATGCTGGGCGGCTACGCCACGCCGCTGCTCCTGAGCACCGGCGAGAACCGCGCCGTGGCCTTCTTCGCGTACATCGCCCTGCTGGACGCCGGGCTGCTCGTGGTGGCTCGTCGCCGGAACTGGCCGGAGTTCGTGGCAGCCTCCGGGCTGGCCACCGTCGTTCTCTACCTCGGGTGGACGTTCAGCTTCCGGGCGCCGGATCAGGTGGCGGTGGGCTTCACGGCCGCGCTGGTGCTGGCCGGCATGTACCTCGCATCGGCTAGGGGGGGCGAAACGTGGAAGGAGAAGGCGCAGTCGCTCGCCGCGGTGGCCACCGCGCTGGCGCTGTGGCTTGCCGCAACGCTGGCCTTCGCAACGCCCACGGATCCGCTGCGCTACGACCCCGTCTCTTCGACCGTTCTGGCCTGGGACCTCGGCAACACCGCCTGGATCGCGGCGGCGTGGATGGTTCTGGGTGCGGCGCTCGTACCCTTCCTCCTTCGGGCCTGGGCGCCCGCTCGCATCGTCGGCGCAGGAGCCGTCGGGGTGGGGATGTTCGCCTTCGTGCTGAGCTGGGTGCTGGCCGGCGAGCCTCGCTGGGAGGTCGTGACCGCCGTGTCGGTCGCGGTCGCCTCGGTCGGTTGGCTGAGCGGGGGCGGGCGGGGAGGGGGCTTGCTGTACCTCGCGGTGGCCGGTTCCACCGGCCTCGCGGCGCTGATGGAGCCGGTACCCGCGGCGTGGCTGGCGCCGCTGAGCGTCGGACTCACCGCCGGTGCGCTTCTTGGCGCCTGGCGTGAGGGGAGTCGACTTCCTCTGGTGGCGCTCGCCATCGTCGGGGTGGTGCCGATCTTTGGCGGGCTGCTGGCGCGCATCGACGACGGCGAGGCGGGTCCGTTGGCCCTCTCCGTCGTGGTCGCCTATTTCGCCTGCGCCGTCCTGCCGCTGCTGGTTCCCCGCCGCAACGACCTCGCGGGGGCCGCCTCCAGCGCGCTGGCCCCGTTCACGCTGGCGTTCCCGCTCTTTCTGCTGTGGCGCGAGGCGATGGGCCGCGAGGTCGATGGGGTATTGCCCGTTCTCCTCGGCGCGAACGCGCTGGTGGGGGCGCTCGTCCTCGCGCGCACGTCCGAGACAGCGCGGGTGGAGCGTGAAGTGGCCCTGCTCGTCGCCGTCACCCTGGCCGGGGTGGCCATCGCGGTGCCGCTCCAGCTCGACCGCGCCTGGCTCACCGTGGGGTGGGCCCTCCTTGTGGCGCTGCTCGCGTGGGCGCACCGCAAGCTGAAGCACCCGCTGTTCGTGGTGTTCGCCACCGTGCTCGCGCTCGCCGTGGCGGCGCGCCTCCTCGTCAACCCCTACGCGCTGGACTACGGCCGTGCCGGCGGGCTCATCCTCTTCAACTGGACGCTTTATACCTGGGGCATCCCCACGGTTTGTCTGCTGGTGGCCGCCCGGTGGTTCGAAGTGGGTTGGCTCAAAGTGGGCCTGCGCACCGCAGCGGTGCTCACGGGCTTCGCGCTCGTGAACCTCGAAGTCGCCCACGCCTTCGCCCTCGACGACCAACTCTCCTTCCGCAGCGAAGAGCTGGGTCAGGAGATGGTGCGGTCGATCTCCTGGGGACTCTACGGGCTCCTGCTCATCCTCGTCGGCATTCGGCGTCGCAGCCGGGCCGTGCGCATCGGGGGGCTCGCCTTCGCGGTGGCGGCGGCGGGCAAGGTGTTCGTGGTGGACATGTGGAGCCTCGCGGGCTTTGCACGGGTGGGAGCGTTCGGCGGGCTGGCCATCACGCTGTTGGCCGCTGCTGTGGCCTTTGCGTGGCTGGCCCGCAGCGACGACGCGGCTGAAAAATCCTCAACGGAGCCGAAGGCATGACTCTCCTCGTTTCCATCGCCCTCGCAGCGGCTCCCGCCGACGCACCGGGGCTCGTTTCGTTCGAGGCGCCCGCAGCGGGAGTCGCCCGCGTTCGACTTCCGGCCGACGCCACCGGAGCAACGCCGGATCGGCTCGGCGCGCAGCTCCTCCTTCACGATGCGGCCGGCGTGGCCGTACCCTTCGCCGTGCTCACGACCGCGTCGCTGCCGTGGAATGCGGAGGACCTGGACATCCTGCAGATCGACACGCATGTGTGGCGCGTGGGGCCCAGCGTGCGGGAGGTGCGGGAGCTCGAATTTCCCGACATGATCGGCGGGTGGCACCCCGGCGAACTCACCGTGGAGGGCGTGGGAGCGTACGTGTTTCCCGTGGGCACGATCGACGGCCAGGAGGCGCGCTTCGACTCCGTTCCGGTGCCCGCCGGGCGGGGGCCGTGGATCGTTCGCGGCGGCAGCCACCTGCAGTCCGCCGTGGGGAAGTCCCTTCCCGACGCGTTCGTGGCGCCCGACTGTGTGAGCCTCGCGCCGGGCTCCCCGGCGCTCACCGAGCTGGGCTTCGCTCGGTACAGCCTCGATCTGGGCGGGCCCCGGCGCGTGCGCAGCGTGACGATCTCCACCGACGCCGACCTCTTCTCCCGAGAGGTGGCCCTGAGCCCCCCGGCGGAGGGGGGTGAATGGGCGGCGAGCGCGGCGGTCGGCCGGATTTCCCGCCTCCGCGTGGGTGGTGCCAGCTACGACAGCACCCGCCTCGTCGACGTCGACTTCGCCGGCGACGTGCTGATCCTCGACGTGAAAGCCGACGCCGGCCGCATCCTCCCGCTCACGGCCGTGGAGGTGTGCTCCGTCGGCGCGGAGCTCGTCCTGCGCGACCCCGGCCCCGGCCCGTTCGTGCTCTACATCGGCGGGCAGAGCGTGGGCAGCTCCACCGACCTCGCGTTCGGCGGCGGCGACCTCGTGGGGATGGCCACGACCACGGTGAACGGCCTTTCGCTGGTGGACAACCCGGCCTTTGTGCCCCGCGAAACGCGGGAGGGGGTCGATGCGCCGGGGTCGGTGCTCCCGCTCGTGAAGTGGCGGTGGTCGCGGCCGGTGGAGGGGAGCGGCTGGGTGCGCATTCCGCTCGACCGCGACGTGCTTGCGCATTCCCGCTCCGACCTCGCCGATGTGCGCATCGTTGACGCTCTGGACCAGCAAGTCCCGTTTGTGCTGCGGAACACCGGGCGCGAGGCCCTCTGGCCGAACGTGACCTTCACCCGCGAGGAGCAAGGCCGCGACTCGCTGATCCGCGTGCCGGTGGGCGTGGATGATGCCGCAGTCGGGACGGTGCGGCTCCGCACCTCCCGCGAGGTCTTTTCGCGGACCGTGACCATCCTCCGGGATCGGGGAACGATGACCGAGCCGCTACGATCGGTGACCTGGGCCGGCACGGATCAGGGCGTGGAGTTGGCGATCGCGCTGAACCAGGTCGTGGGCGCCGAGCTGCTCGTTCGGATCGACAACGGCGACAACGCGCCGCTGGAGATTGCCGACGTGTCCCTCACGTTCCCCGAGTGGGAGCTGCGAGCGAACGTGCCGGAGGGCAGCCGGGTGGTGTACGGATCGCCGAGGGAGCAGAGGCCGTCGTACGACCTGAACCTGCTCTCGGAGGGCCTCACGCAGCGCCGTCTGGCCGTCGCCTCGTTGGGCCCCGCCGTATCGATCGCGGGCGCCGTGCTCCCTGCTGGGCAGCGCACCGTCGTGCTCTTCGTGGTGGGCTCCCTCGCGGCGGGCCTGCTCCTGATGTTGGCGCGTCTCCTGCTTGGAAAGCCGGCGGCCCCCGTTTCGTGATAGCCGTGGGGAGCCCCCGGAGGTGCCCGTGGCCACGCTCGTCGATACCGTCTCCAGCCAACTCAAGACTTCGATGCTCGCCAAGGATGCGCCGCGCACGGGTGCGCTCCGCATGATTCGTGCGGCCTTCATCGAGCTGGCCAAGGATGGCAAGGGGGAGGTGACCGACGAACGCTGTGTGGAGACCCTTCGCAGGCTGCGGAAGCAACGCGAAGACTCGGTGCAGTCCTACGAGCAGGCCGGTCGCGCCGACCTCGCCGATGTAGAGCGGGCCGAGATGGTCATCATCGACGCGCTGCTGCCCCAGCTCGCCGACGAAGCCACCACGCTCGTGTGGGTTCGGGAGGCCATCACCGAGTCGGGCGCTCAGAACGCCCGCGAGATGGGAAAGGCCATGGGCGCCTTGATGAAAGCCCACAAGGCCGACGTCGATGGCGGTCTGGCCCGCCGGCTGCTCACGAGCGAGCTCGGCGGGTAAGGTGTTTCGCCGTGTTTTCATCGCCAACCGCGGCGAGGTTGCGGAGCGCGTGTCGCGCACGTGTCGCCGCATGGGCATCACGCCGGTAGTCGCCGTGACCGACCCGGATGTCGGCGCCGCCTGGCTTGCCCATGTGGAGGTGGCGCGGATCGGCGGTCCGCGTGCGTACCTCGATGCCGACGCCATCATCGCGGCCGCGCGAAGCACTCGGTGCAGCGCACTCCACCCCGGTTGGGGCTTTCTCTCCGAGAACGCCTTGTTCGCCGCTCGGCTGGAGCAGGAGCGGGTGCGTTTCGTCGGCCCCTCGCCCGACGCCATCCGGCGCATGGGCGACAAGGCGGTCGCCAAGGCCACCATGAAGGCCCTCGGGCTGCCGCTCATTCCCGGGTCGGACGGCCCCGTGGAGAACCCCGAGGCGGCGCTTCGGGTGGCCGACGAGGTGGGCTACCCGGTACTTTTGAAGGCCCGGTCCGGCGGTGGCGGCCGGGGGATGCGGCGAGTGGCCGCCCCTGCCGAGATGGCCGCGGCGTTTGGCGAGGCCACCGCCGAGGCGGCGAGCGCGTTCGGCGACGGCGCTCTCTACCTCGAGAAGCTCATCGAGAAGGGCCGCCACATCGAGTTCCAGGTTCTGGGCGACCGCCACGGGAACGTCGTTCACTTGGGCGAGCGGGAGTGCAGCGTTCAGCGCCGCCACCAGAAGTTGCTGGAGGAGAGCCCTTCGCCGGTGCTCACGTCTACGGACCGGGCCGTGATGGGAGAGCGCGTGGTGGAAGCCTGCCGCCGCGCTGGGTACTACGGCGCGGGCACGGTGGAGATGCTCCGCGATGAGCAGGGCAACCTCTACTTCATGGAGATGAACACCCGCCTCCAGGTGGAGCACCCCGTCACCGAGATGGTCACGGGTCTCGACCTCGTGGAGTTGATGCTCCGCGGCGCCGCGAACGAGGTCGTCCGGCCCCAGTGGCGGTCGGAGGGTCACGCGATCGAGTGCCGGATCAACGCAGAGGACGACGACTTCCGCCCCGTCCCGGGTGTGGTACACAGGTTGCGGCTCCCTACGGGCGAAGGCATCCGGGTGGACACGTGGCTGCGCGAAGGCGACCGGATTCCCCCGCAGTACGACTCGATGGTGGCCAAGGTGATCGCTCACGGCCCCGATCGCGCCACCGCCATTTCCCGGATGCAGGCCGCCTTGGCCGAGCTCGTCGTGGAGGGCGTGCCCACCTCGAAGGCGATCCAGGAACGGGTGCTCCGCAGCGAGGGGTTCCGCTCCGGAAACTACGACACCACGCTGCTCGCCGGCCTGCTCGGGTGAGGGCGGGGGGTGCCCCGACCTGGTGGTTGCCCGCGGCGACGGCAACGGTCGTGGCGTTCGTGTGGCGGGTGGTGCTCGTCGAGTTCGCGCCGGTGGCCTACTCCTACGATGGCTACCAGCGCTGGGCGGCGCGCGACCACATCCTCGTTCAGGACTGGCTCCCCGCCACGCAGGTCATCATCTGGATCACCGCGCAGCTCCACGGCGACATCTACGCCGGGAGGCTGGTGATGGCGGGGGTTGCCGCGCTCGCGGCGGGTGCGGGTGCGTGGCTCGCGCAGTCGCTGGCGGCCGAGCGGGTCGGGGCAGCGGAGAGTGTCTGGGCGGGGTGGGCCTTCGTGGTGGCGGCGGCGTTCGGCCCATGGTGCAGCTGGGGCACGGTGTTCTACCAGGAGTCCACCTTCTTGTTGGTGCTGTTCGGCGGCCTCGGTCTCGCGCTGGCACGCCGTCCGGTGCTCGCCGATCTGGTGATCGGACTCCTCGGGCTGGTACGGTACGAGGGCTGGCCGATCGTGCTCATGTACTTGGTGTGGCGGCGGCGGCCGGCCGCGCTTTTGGCCCTGTGGGGGATGGCGCTCTGGGTGGGGATTCGCAGCTTCGGCCCGGAGGGCTACCACAGCAGTCCGGTGAATTTCGCGGATTGGGAGGGCCTCGGCGAGCGGTTCACCTTCGCCGACTGGTTCCGCGACCTCGACATGCTCGTGTTCCGCCTGGCCAACAGCGGGGGCCTCGTGTGGATCCTCGCTGCGGCTCTCTACAGCTGGCTCGACCGCCGCTCGCCGCTCACCCGCCTCATCGCCGCCATCGCGGTCTCTCAGGTGGCCGTCACGTTGGTCTGGTTGGCGGCCTTGGAGGTGTCTACCTCACGGATGGTCGTGATCCCCGTGGCGGTGTCGGCCGTGCTGGGCGCGGCCCTCGCACCGCTAGTGGCCCGACAACGTCGCCTGATGTACCTGCTCCCGGTGGGCCTGGCGGTCCTGCTCGCCGTGGGCCTCGAAGACGCCAAGCGGCGCATGCGGGTAGAGACCATGCGCATTCGGCACGAGAAGGCGGCGCTGCGGCTGATGGGCGAGTGTCCCGGTTGTGTCTGGTGGGTTCTCCCGCGGCGAGGACTCGGCACCCGCGCGCGCCACGATGGCTGTGAGGTAATCCAGGGCATCTCCGACCTGGTGGCGGGCGAGGACTTTTATTGCGCCACGTGGGAAGACCCCGACGAAGCTCTCGAGGTCTATGCCCGCTGCGGCGGCACGATCCGTTGGGATGCCGAAGAGCGCATGT